>DASRBV010000329.1:0-21304 GCA_035653455.1 Pseudacidobacterium sp.
TTTTGCGGCAGTGCATCGAGGATGCGGCACACTCCCTTGAGCACCTGAATATCTTCCTTGTCTTCGATTTCAATCTGCTCAATCAGATTCAACTCTTCAACGTCATTCAGGTCGGGGCGCAACAGCCGCACCGTTTCGATCGCGCGGCGTCCGTGGGCTGTTCTGATGGCGATTGCCGGGTCTACTCCGCGCTTTGCGGCCCACTTCTGCCAGCTCCGCTCGACTGAGCCGAGAGAACTGACCAGAACACCATCCATATCAAACAGAATTCCGCGAACGTGCAGCTTCACTTGTCGTGACTCCTAAATATTGGGCGTGCCGAAAAGACTGAGTGGCGAGGATACGAGGACTCCATCTCGTAAATAACGCGGGTAGAAGCAGCGGCTTTGGCCCTTTGAATCAAGAGGCTTCGGCCCCGGCCGGGTCTACTCCGCGCCTTCTTTGAATTCCTCGTACCATGCCATCTGAATGGCTTCGAGTTTCGGTTCATTTGACTTTGCCGGATCATCGGCAAAACCTTCAAGCTCCGTCACGTATTTGTGCAGATCGGTAAAGCGGACGGTGAGCGGGTCAACGTCAGGAAACTTTTCGTAGAGCTGGATGCCGATCTCTTCCGCGTCTGTCCAGTAGATTTCACGCGCCATTATTTCTTCTCCTCTGCCAGGGCCAGCGGTTTGCCTTCAGAAACATAGTTGCGGTTCCACTTGGGAATCTCGACGACATAATTGCCCGGCCTGGTAATCACGCATTGGCAGCCAAGACGCGAGTTGAGTTGCAGATCGGCGGCCATGTCCAGACGGTCCAGCTCATCATCGTCCGCTTCGCTCAGTCCCTCGGCGCCCTCTTTGATCCATACATGGCACGTGGTGCAGGCGCATGCCCCACCGCAGGCGTGGTCAAGAAAGATGCCGTAGTTTTCCGCCACGTCGAGAAACGACATCGGCTTGCCGTGATGGTCATAGGGCATGGTGCCAAATTCAAACTCGACCGTCTTGCCCTCAGGCTGAAATGTCACACGCACCATGTTTGGCGCGGGTGGCGTGCTCAGATCTATGTTGTGGTTTGTTTTTCCTTCGCTCATAGTTGCCAGTTGTTAGTTCCTGGGTGCCCCACATCCTGAAGGGATGCGGAGTTATTTCATCCCTTCGTAATCTCCGCAGGCGCAAATGGATGCGGCGTTGTCGGCCCTTCGCCCAATTTATTGCCTGCCGAATCCATCGTTTCGCCCTTAATGGCGCTCGATACAGCAGCATCCATCATCAGCTCCGCAAAGCGCCGCGTGGCCTTGTCCAGGGCGTCCGTTCCAGCCCGCAGTGCCTTCAGGTCGTCTTCTTGTTTCAGGACGGAAAGCTCTTCTTTCAGCAGCGCAATCTGTGCGCGCTCTTCATCTGTCAACTGCTGCCATGCCGGATTCTCCGGGGCCTTCTCTACCGCGCGCAGAATGGTATCGGCCTCGTTGCGCGCTTCAATCAGTTGTCGCTGATAGAAGTCCTCTTCCGCATGGTCGAACGAGTCGAGAATCATCGTCTCAACCTGCTCGTCTGTAAGGCCATACGCCGGCTTTACTTCGATTTCGGCCTCTTTGCCCGAGCGCTGCTCGCGCGCCGAGACGTGCAGAATACCGTTCGCATCAATCAGGAATTTCACCTCGATGCGCGGCAGTCCGGCAGACATCGGCGGGATGCCCTTCAGGTCAAATCGTGCCAGCGAGCGGCAGTCTTTTGCCAACTCACGCTCGCCTTGCACCACGTGGATGGCCACATTCGTCTGTCCGTCTACGCCTGTGGTGAAATGCTCAGTGGCCGATGCAGGAATGGTCGAATTGCGCTGGATGATCTTCGCCACCACTCCGCCCAGCGCTTCAATGCCCAGCGAAAGCGGGGTCACATCCAGCAGCAGCATGTCTTCCGTTGCCTTGGATCCGCCAGCAAGAATGTTCGCCTGCACCGCCGCGCCCAGCGCGACGACTTCATCCGGATTCAGCTCCGTATGTGGTTTCTTGCCGCGCGCGCTTAGATGAAAGACCTCATCCGTCAGCTGGCGGACCGCAGGAATGCGCGTCGAGCCGCCAACCAGAACGACTTCATCAACCTGCTCCGGAGTAACACCTGCATCTTTCAGCGCCTGACTGCAGGGTGTGATGGTCTTCGCAAGAATCGGGCGGATAATCTCCTCAAAGGCTGCGCGAGGAAGCATGCGCTGATACTTGTGCCCGCCAGGCAGATCCACGCTGATGCGCGCGGCCTCAGAAGAAGACAGCTCAATCTTGGCTTCAATCACGGCCTTGCGAATGGCCTGCACAGCTTCGGGGCTGGAACTCAGGTCAAGGCCAAGCTCGCCTTTGATGTCTTCAAGCGCAATCGCAATCAGCAGATTGTCAATATCATCGCCGCCCAGGTGCGTATCGCCGTTCGTCGCAATGACCTCGAAGATGCCCTCGTGCAGTTTAAGAATAGAGATGTCGAAGGTCCCGCCGCCCAGATCGTAGACGGCGACAATGCCTTCCTTATTGCGGTCCAGGCCATAGGCCAGCGCTGCTGCCGTTGGCTCGTTTACCAGGCGCAGCACTTCGAGTCCGGCCATGCGGCCCGCGTCTTTTGTCGCCTGACGCTGCGCGTCATTAAAGTATGCAGGAACGGTGATGACGGCCTTCGTCACCGGAGCGCCAAAATACCGCTCGGCATTGCGCTTTAACTGGCGCAAAACATAGGCTGAAATCTCCGGTGGAGTAAACTCTTCCTCGCCCAGCCGGATACGCAGCACTTCTCCCGGTTGCAAACCGGCAGCAAGACGAAACGGAAAGAGCCTCAGCTCTTCCTGCACATCTTCAATGCCACGCCCCATTAGCCGTTTTGCCGAATATACCACCCGCTCCGGCGTGCGGACCAGATGCGCGCGCGCCGCATTGCCGACGATGAATCTGCGCTGGCCATTGGCAGAATCAAGCGCAACTACTGAGGGCACAAGGTTCGATCCGTCCTCGCCAGGGATGACCACAGGCTTCTCGCCCTGCATAAAAGCAACAAGGGAATTGGTCGTGCCCAGATCAATTCCAACAATGCGTTCCTTGTTTTCGCTCACACCAATACCTCAGGTTTCTGTTGCATGGGAGGATTCAAAACATACTGTGCCTCACCCTTGCCGAAGGACCAGTCCGCCAGATCGTTCTCTGAAAGCACAATCATCACATCGTCCGGAGCGATGCCGGCGCGCTCCTGCGCCAGACGCACAATTTCGCTGTACAGCTTCTGCTTCATCTCAATGGTGCGTCCGCGCCGCAAAGTAATGTGGACGACGGTGAAGCCGTCCGTGCGCTGCATTCCCATGAATGTCGGGTCTGCTATCAGTTCGCCCTCACCGTGCGCATGCAACGCGACAAACAAATCGTTCTCCGGAATGTTGATGGAAGCGCGCATCGCATCGTAAACAGCTTTGGGAAGCTGCCGGCGCTTCTCCACCGGCATCTTCTCTGAAACAGAAATGCGGACAAACGGCATGAAATCCTCTTTCTTCTATGTCATCCTGAGGCCGGGGCTGCCCCCCATCTCGCAGAGATGGGAAGGCCGCAACATGCGCCCATCACCCAAATACTCACTTCAGTTCCAGCGCTTCATTCACATCACGCACCAGGTTGCGCACATACCGGCGCCGGTCGAGCAGCGCCACCATACGGTCCTTCGCATCATCCAGCGACGCGTTGTCCCGCGCATCGAGCGCTGCATCCCACTTCTCCCAGAGTGATTGCAGCTGCGTGTCTGCATCAGCAAGCTGCCCCTCAAACTGCGCCTTGGCTTTTTCGAGATCGCCCCTCAGTTGCGCATCGTCCTCGCCCATCTTCTGGTTCATGCGCATCTCTTCAAGCTGCATGTTCAGCTCGAAGACTTCTTCCAGAAGATCAGCCGGTACCCGCGGTTCTTTCTCCCCATTCGCCGCGGCCTTGTCCTGCTCCATCTCTACGCCTTCAAGCCGCAGCAGATATTCCGTGCGCGAGATGGGATTTTTCAGCGTGCGATAAGCATCATTCAGCAGCGAGGTCTGCTCCAGGCTCCACTGCTGCTCCTTCGCGCAGGCCTGGGCGTAAACGTCAGGATGCAGTTTCCGGCTCAGCTTATAGAAGGCGCGCTCCAGCGCAGATAGATCAAGCGCCAGCTTCCGCGGCAATCCAAAGACATCAAAGTACGTCATGCTGCTCACCGGGGCCTGTACCTTTCCACAGGTATCGCAGAACGGCCGCCCCGAGGACATCTCAGAACCGCACGACCAGCACGCCGTCTTCACGGATTGTTGTTCGATAGTTTGCATTGAAGGACTCTAGCTGAATCGCCCGCAATTTTGCGCCGTAAGGCGCGATCGCCTGGACGGCAAGTCCTAGGCTGAAAACGACGACCCACAGCCGCAGGACCGCGTTGAATTTGGATTTACGAAGTTGAAGCCCTGGCGTATCAGCGTCTCCTCATAATCCAGGGTCATCCCGTTGAGATAAATGAAAGACTTCGGGTCTATAAAGACACGCACATCTTCAAACTGAAACACACGGTCGCGCTCGCGCGGCTGCGTATCAAAGCGCACGTTATACGAAAGCCCCGAGCACCCGCCGCCCTGGACGCCCAGACGCACGCCGCCTTCTGCAGGCGAAATCCCTTCCTTCACCATCGCCACGCGGATGCGCTTCAGCGCGCGCTCAGTTACCTGAATGCCTTTCTGCGCGGGAGCATCGGTCCCGGCATTCAGCACATTGAGTTGTGTGCTCATAGTAAGTCCTTCAACATCAGCTAGCGCATTTTCACAGATAGTCTGGACCATGCCCGCGAAACTTCAGTCGCCGCGACCAACAGGGAGTCGGCAACACTGCACAGTGCAAATGGAGTGTACAGAATCTGTAAAAATGCCGTAGTCTCCAGTCCCAAGGTTGCTGGTCTCCGTTTCAGGTCATCTGAGGACTGGCAACGAACAACTACTGCGCAACCGCCTGCTTCTCCGCCTCAGCAACGCCGTTTTTCTTCTTCCAGTCGCTGATGGCCGCGCGAATAGCATCTTCCGCCAGCACCGAGCAGTGGATCTTCACCGGAGGCAGCGCCAGCTCCTTCACGATATCGGTGTTTTTGATCTCGAGTGCTTCAGAAACGGTCTTGCCCTTCACCCATTCCGTCGCCAGTGAAGATGAAGCAATTGCCGACCCGCAGCCGAATGTCTTGAATTTGGCTTCTTCAATCACCTGCGTCTCTGGATTGACTTTAATCTGCAAACGCATCACGTCACCGCACTCCGGCGCGCCTACAAGTCCCGTGCCTACATCCTGGCTGGATTTATCAAGCTGCCCAACATTGCGCGGATTGTTGTAGTGGTCAATCACCTTGTCGCTATATGCCATTCTTTTCTCCTCTTAATCTCAAAAACCGGTTGTCATCCTGACCGAAGCGACCGAAGGAAGCGCAGTCGAAGGACCTCCATGCTCCCCGGTCACGGCCTCTCAACCAGCCCCAGCCTGCTCACAACACAGGGGAACTACTCTCAATGTGCCTGCCACTCAATCTTGGTCAGATCAATGCCTTCCTTCACCATTTCGTACAGCGGTGAAAGCTCGCGCAGCTTCTGGACTACGTCAATGACTTTGTCGGCCACGTAGTCCACTTCGGCTTCGGTGTTAAAGCGCCCCAGTCCAAAGCGGATGGAGCTGTGCGCCACATCATCGCCCAGCCCCAGAGCCTTCAACACATACGATGGTTCGAGTGTGGCCGAGGTGCAGGCCGAACCACTCGAAACCGCGACATCGTTGATGCCCATCAGCAGCGACTCGCCTTCTACATAAACAAAGCTCATGTTCAGATTGCCCGGCAGACGGTGCTCCATCGAGCCGTTTACGTGGATGTAGTCGAGCTTTGCTTCGAGCTTTGCCTTCAGCTTGTCGCGCAGCCTGCGCAGACGCTCCGATTCTTCCTGCATCTCTGCCAGCGCAATTTCGCACGCCTTGCCCAGACCCACAATGCCCGGAACATTCAGCGTGCCTGAACGCATTCCGCGCTCGTGGCCGCCGCCATTGATCTGCTCGGATATCTGCACGCGCGGGTTCCGCCGCCGGACATACAATGCGCCCACGCCCTTTGGCCCGTAAATCTTGTGCCCGGAAAGCGAGAGAACGTCAATGTGCATCGCATTCACGTCCACCGGAATCTTGCCCACGGCCTGCACTGCATCGGTGTGGAAGATCACGCCCTTCTCGCGGCAGATTTTGCCAATTTCTGCCACCGGCTGGATGACGCCAATTTCATTGTTGGCGAACATGATTGAGACCAGGATGGTCTTGTCGTCTATTGCGCGCTTCAGGTCATCAAGATCAATCAGCCCATCGGCCTTGACTGGCAGGTAGGTCACGCGGAAGCCGGACTTCTCCATGCGCTTACAGGTATCGAGCACGGCCTTGTGCTCGGTCACCTGTGTGATGATGTGGTTGCCGCGCTCGCGGTACATCTCGCCAATGCCTTTAATGGCCAGATTGTTCGATTCGGTTGCACCCGAGGTAAAGATAATCTCTTTTGCCGTCGCGCCAATGGTTTTGGCAACCTGCGCCCGCGCCTCTTCCACCGCCGCCTCGGCCTCCCATCCAAAGGAGTGGTTGCGGCTAGCGGCATTGCCAAACTTGCCCGTGAAATAGGGCATCATTGCCTCCAGCACGCGCGGATCGAGCGGCGTGGTTGCATGGTTGTCCAGGTAAATCGGCAGCTTCACGCCTGCCGGGACGGGGATATTATTCTCCACTGCGCTGCTCATGGGGCTTTTCTTCTCTCCTCTAAACTACGTGGTGCAAAATCTTTTCGCCGCTTGCTGAACGGATGGTCACTAACTTGCGTTCCATCGGGCTGCGGCCTTCTTCTACCAGGTCGGAAATATGGATGTTCTTCAGCACGCTTGAAATCGTCTCGTTCACGCGCGCCAGTGGTTCTTTGATGGTGCAACTGTTGGTCAGGTCGCAGTTTCCTTCCTGCGTAAAGCACGAGGTGATAAACAGCGGCCCATCAATCGCAAAAATCACTTCAAAGGCAGAAATCCGGTCAGGCTCCTTTGCCAGCACATACCCGCCATTCATGCCGGCATGGGACTTGACCATCCCCACCTTTGCCAGCCGCTGCAAAATCTTTGCCAGCAGTTGCTGCGGAATGTGGTATGCCTCGGCGATGTCCTTGGCGCTCAGCGCGCTGGACTCAGGATGCTCCGCCAGATACTTCAGCGCCATGAGCGCATAATCCGCCTTTTTGGTGAGCCTTAGCATTGGAAATTACCGCAAAAATGGGGTACTTTTTGCCCAGTTGTCTATTGCAAGTATACGACCGCTGGAGTCCGGATTCAACTCATTCGCACACAATAATAATTATCTTCTAATAGAAGTTCATAAAATGGTCCCGAAGCTGGTGTGTTTTTGCTCCTGCTCTGCGGAACGCCGTCTGCCTGCCGTTCGTATCTCTTTCCTGCAAGATTTACCGGATTCCTGTTTGACAAAGGAAACAATACGGATAAAATTTTGCCGATATCACCTGTTTACGGCCCAGAACACCCCATGACCACGATTTGCAAACACCCCAGAGTGCGCATCGTTGCGCGTGAAGAGGATGCCGAATACGTAGAATGCCTCGACTGTGGCGAGGTATTCGACTCCGCCGAATTTCAGGACATGGCCATCGAAGAAGAAGTCGCCGAAGAAGAGGAGTAGGGGCGCAGTACCATAGTCCTTCTAATTGGGGCTCTGGGCCTTGAGACCTGCGCTCTGTGAAGGCGCCCCAAGTCTCCGTGCCACTCTCCACGCATAATGGAAGCCGGAAACCACCGTCAGCACAATCGTCGCCTGCAACGACCAGTGCCGGGCAAACAAAACCCATTCAGAAGCATAAAACCGGCTCAGCAGGACTGATACCAGCGCCAGAATCTGTGCCAACGTGTTCGCCTTTCCAAACAGGCTGGGGCGGAAATTACGCATCCCCATGCCTGCATATAGAATCGCCGCTACCACCAGAATTCCCAGGTCCCGCGCAAAGACCAGCACCGTCACTTTGCGTGAGATCGCTCCTTCATGGTGCAGCACCAGAAAAAGCGTGCTCAGCAGCAGCTTGTCTGCGACCGGGTCAAGATACTGCCCCAGGACCGTCCGCTGGTGCAGCACCCGCGCTAACAGCCCGTCCAGCCCGTCCGTCAGCCCCGCAATCAGAAACAGCGCAAACGCTGTGCGGTTGTAGCCATCCAGAATGGCCAGCACAAGAAAGGGAATGATGCACAGCCGCAGAAACGTAAGCTGGTTCGGAGTGGCTCGAAATGCGTTCATTCGCGCAGAAAATAGTGCAGTATGAAGCTTTGATGTTACAGGAAAACTACGCCTTGGGCCCAAAGGCTTCGCAGCAATGCTGTTCCTCCTGGGACCCGGCTCCGCAACAAAGTCCGGCGAGGGGGCCGGCTGACAAACCGTCTCTGCGCGCGGTACTCTTGACCGTGCAATGAAACACACGCTTGGGTTTCTTCTTCTCGCCTGCCCTATTGTTTCAGCTCAGACCGCTCCAGCGCGTCCGCCGCTTACCGGAATCTCCCACATCGCCGTGTATGCCAGCGACCCTGGAGCAGCAGAGCATTTCTACACGGACATTGTCGGTTGTCAGAAGGGGACTGATCCGGAAGACCCGCAGGGCGCCCGTTATTATGTCAACAGCACGCAATTTGTTGAGGTGCTTCCGCTTAAAGACAAAAGCTCCCCCAATCGTCTCGACCATCTGGCATATAAGACCACGAGTGCCGAAGAACTCCGGCTCTATCTCAAGGCAAAGGGTGTGGAGGTCCCTGAGAGAGTCGAAAAAGCCGGCGATGGAAGCCGATGGTTCAATGTGAAGGACCCCGAAGGAAATACCGTCCAGTTCGTCCAGCCGCCAGCGCGTCCGCGCGCAGTCAGTGCGCCAGATCTGGCCGGACACCACATCATCCACGTCGGTATGCTTGTCCGCAGCCGCGAAAAAGAGGACACCTTCTACCGCGACATCCTCGGCTTCCGTCCCTACTGGTACGGAGGCATGAAGCCGGGAAAAATTGACTGGGTCTCGCAGCAGACACCGGAAAGCCACGACTGGCTCGAATACATGCTTACCAGCGGCCCGTCCGGCGGAGGCATTCAGGACATCTCGCAACATCAACTCGGAGTGCTGAACCACCTTTCCATTGGTGTGGTCAACATGACGAAGACTTATGAGATGCTGAAGGCCCAGAACCGCCTCGCGCCGCCGGACACGAAGACCCAGATTGGACGCGACGGCAAATGGCAGCTCAACGTCTACGACCCCGATGGAACGCGCCTGGAATACATGGAGTTCTCCAATGTGCAGCCTCCATGTTGCTCGCAGTTTACCGCGCCTAATCCGTCACCCAGCGAATGATGCCTTTGCCGCCGAACCAAGCATGTGTACCTGTTTGCGTGTCCATCCGCCTTCGCGCCACGGTACAGAGGCCAGAGTCAGGCGAGGCGTATACCGCCTCGCACCTTGCAAGAAACTCCTGCGCGGTTACTTGGCTTCCAATTGATTGAGTGCCGAAAGCACCTCTTCGCTGTGGTGTGACGGGTCCACCTTCGTCCACACCTTCACGATTTTTCCTTCAGGATCAATCAGGAAGGTATTGCGGTTGGCAATCTTGAAGCCGGCATAATTGCCGAGCGAACCATACTGCGCCACCACTTTTTTGTCTGCATCGCTCAGAAGGGTAAAGTTCAGGCCGTCCTTTGCGCAGAACTGCTTGTGGCTGTCCACAGAATCCACGCTTACACCCAGAATGACGGCATTGGCTTTCTGGAACTTCTCCTGGTCGCGCTGGAAGTTGTGCGCTTCGATCGTGCAGCCCGAGGTCATGTCTTTGGGATAGAAGTAGAGCACGACCCATTTGCCGCGGAAGCTATCGAGGCTGACGGGCTTGCCTTCCTGTGAAGGAAGAGTGAAGTTCGGGGCCAGTTGGCCCACCTGAGGCATGGGCTGGTTATCATCGGCAAAGCTGCGCGATACAAATACAACCGCAATAACGGCGACGGCTGCAATCACAAGCAGAGAAATCTTAGACACGACGCAAAGTCCTCCTGTATGGGTGCGCTTATTATCCTTGTTCCACAGCAATAATCGCAATCTTCGCGGCATTTGCCCGCGAAATGATTGTGTCTTTATCAAAAACCAGTGTGCGTCCTGCTTCAATCGCTAGGCAGGTAGCGCCCGCGTGCTCCATCGTTTCGATGGTCTTTACGCCAATCACCGGAACATCAAAACGCATGTCCTGTTTCGGCTTGGCGACCTTCACGACAGTAAGACTGCGTTCGAATGTTGAAGCGTCGCCTTCGGCCTCCATCGTCTTCATAATGGCTCCGGCACGCTCGATGGCCGCATCCGTCCCTTCCATCGCTTCGACCGCGACACAGGCCTGGCTGGCAACCACAACAGTCTGTCCAATGTCGAATCCGGCAACGGTATGCGCAATGGAGCGCCCATAAGCGATGTCTTTCTGCTCATGTTCTGACGGCGCCCGCTCAGTCATCACTCCAGGCGTTGCCAAAAGCGGCTCCAGATACGAAGTAGACGAGATCAGCTCGATGCCTTCATCGCTGAGCACTTTGGCGACAGCGCCCAGCAGCATGTCGGTGTTCTTCGTGCGCAGAGAAAGCAGCAGCTTTGCCAGCCGCCAGTCCGGTCGGATGCTTGAAAAAATCTGCTTGTGCTTCACCTGTCCAGCCATCACGGCGCGGGTGACGCCTTCCTGATGGAAGGTCTCGATGAGCTTCGACAACTCTCCGAGAGAGAGCCAGTAAACACGCACCCCGGAATCAGCCGTTGCGCGCGCATTCATCTCCGGATCGGTCTCTTCCTTAATGGCGGCGACGACAACTTCAAGTCCATGCGCGCGTGCCGCATCCAGCAGCAGAAAAGGGAAGCGTCCATTGCCTGCAATCAATCCGAGCTTCATGGGTAATAGCAGAGTAGCATCTGCGTTAGCGCACCTTCGGAAACAGCCGGTCATCGTACTTGGCCCTGATGGTTTCTGCGATTCGGATTCGCCGTGCCGCCGGGTGCTCCGGATTCAGCAGGACATTCCAGGTGTCCGGCAAAATGGCGGAAGGCACACGCGCCAGAGCAGTCCGTTGTGATTGCAGCCACTCATCTCCTATTTTGCGGGTGATCTCGAATGATTGTCTCCAGTCTGGCCGTGACCTGACTTTGAATGTTTCTATTTCCACGTTTTCCGGCACTGCGATGCGCATCAGATCGTAGTGCACAGGCCAACTTCTCTCATTTAATTCCAGATGGACCAGGACCTCCACCATGGCTCCTGCCGGAGATTCGGCGAGATACACAATCCGTCTCCCCGCCGTATGCCAGCGGGCAGAATAGCGCAGGCCACCTTCGCCTGATAACGAATGAAAGCTGCTGATACGCCAAAGATCCATCAGGCAAACATGCCGTATTCGATCTGACCAAGCATTTCTTCAACCATGCGGCCGCCCAGTTCGGTTCGCAGCATTTGTATCGGAGTACGGCCTTCGAACCGCCGCTTGGGTTCATGGAACCAGTGCAGCGCCTTTGCTCTGCTGCCCAGCACCCGCTCAGCCTGGTCAAAGACGCGAATCAAACGGGCGAACTTGTCGGATTCGTCTGTGCTAAGGCGCTCTTTTTGTGCTTTGCGGTGCTTGAGTGTGCGCGCCGGAATCACCACCTCGTAGAGGTCCTTGAATTGCATCCCCGAGGAATCAACAAAATTTTTGAGGGCGCTTACAGGTACTCCGGATTCAACTGCATCCAGATCAAGATGAAGCGAGGCCATGAATGGAATGTGCCGCCCGGTGGTATGCAGTTGTCCCATGAGGACATTATGCCACAAATAAGTAGGCAGATTGTCCACACCTCTTCCCACCACATGGGCACAAGTTGGAGAAGGAAACGGCCTGCTAAGTCAGCTTCGGGTGCAGCTTATGGAACCCGGTCGCGTCCTGATATGCTTTGGCAAAAGCGCACAGCCTGGCGTCCTGATAATGCTCGCCCAGGAACGTGATGCTCACCGGAGTGCCAGGGCCGCCAATGGAGTCGTCATCACCCGTATCCACTCCCGGCGGAGCAGGTGCATCATTTCCGCGTATCCCATTGGGGACAATCACGGCAGGATGCCCGGTAAGATTGGTGACTGTAAGCTGTTTACCTCCGGAAGAAGCCACAATCACATCCACCTGCTCAAATAATTTTGAGACTTCGCGAATCGCCAGCGTGCGCGCGCGGTTCGCCTGAATGTATTCGACCGCAGGATAGAACCGGGCAATACGAAAGAGATTGGGCCAGTCTTCCGGGCCTTGCTCTGTCAACAGCTTGTCACGCCCTGTCCGTGTGAGCTCGTCGAATGCGGCAGCGCCTTCTGCTTCCAGCAGCGGAGTCATTGCGTCATAAGGCAAGTCGGGCAGATCGAGCGGGACAAGATCCACTCCCATGCTGCGCAGCTTGTCCAGCGCGGCAAGATCGTATTTCAGGTCGTATGCGCGGCGTTCCCGCCAGGCATTCATATTGTTCTGGTACTGCTTGCGTTTTTTCTTTTCTTCTTCGCTCAGCCCATCCAGCGATTTCTCATCCAGCGGTTCAGGCTTCTTCACAGGTCCAAAATCTTCTTTGAGATATCCGGCCCGCAGTGATTTCCAATCGAACTCCGCATTCCAGTTGAAGGCGGCATCGCGCGCTGCCAGGTCCTCTCCATCAGGGCCATAAATGGCTTCAAGCACGATGGCGCAGTCTTCTACCGCGCGGCAGATAGGCCCGAGTTTGTCCATTGTCCAGCTCAGGGTCATGGCTCCGGTGCGCGGAACAAAGCCGAATGTAGGCCGCAGTCCCGTTGTTCCGCAGCGCGTTGAAGGCGATGAGATAGAGCCGAGCGTTTCGGACCCGACGGAAAATGCTACACATCCTGCTGCCGTTGCTGAAGCCGATCCTGCCGACGAGCCACTGGAGCCTTGTTTCGGGTTCCACGGATTGCGCGTGCGTCCGCCAAACCACTTGTCGCCCATGGCGAGCGCGCCCAGCGTGGTCTTGGCAATTAACACGGCCCCTGCGGCATCCAGGCGCCTGACCACGGTAGCGTCTTCATCAAAGGTCTGCTTCTCGAATCCGCCCGCGCCCCATGTCGTGGGGTATCCTTTTACCGCTAGCAGGTCCTTGGCGCCCCACGGAAGCCCATGCAGCGGCCCGCGATATCTTCCCGCCGCAATGTCTGCATCAGCTTCACGCGCCTGCGCCAAAGCGCGGTCTTCCGTGATGGTGATAACAAAGTGCAGCAGCGGATCATAGCGCCTGAGCCGTGCAATATACATTTCTGTCAGGTTGACTGAAGAAACCTTCTTCCGGCGCACAAGATCGCCAAGTTCAATCACTGATGCAAAAGCCACGTCTTCCAGATTAGATGGGACCGTGGCAACTGCCGGCGCTTTGCTGTAACGTGGAGGATGCTTCTCCGTGTCCACCTTCGCGCCAGGAGGCAGCGGATCAAAAACATAGGCCGGAGGAACGCTGTCAGGCAGATGCAGCTTGCGAATCGCAGCATAGGACTTGCGCTGGTCATTCAGCCCATCGAGCATCATCTTCTTCTGCTCAGGCGCAATCGTGAGGCCAGCCAGCGCTGCGGCCTGGTCTATCATTTCCGGTGTAATGGCAGGGAACTTTTCTGCATCCGGTCCGCTCTGCGCCTGTGCTGCAAGCGTATAGAGCGCCCCGGGAAAGAGGGTAGAGGCAAGCCCAAACTGTCCGGACAAGGCAAGAAATGCGCGGCGGTCAAGCGGCATGGAGTCCTACTCTCTGAATTGAAAATGGCAGTATACCCTATGCCGTTATAGGTTCAGGACTTCAGCGCTGTCCTGATATGCAACTCCTTCAGTTGCGTATCGCTGACCGGGGTCGGCGCATCCACCATCAGGTCAATGGCTTTTGCCGTCTTGGGGAAGGCGATGACCTCGCGCAGGCTGTTGGCCCCTGCCAGAATCATGACCAACCGGTCCAGCCCAAGCGCAATGCCGCCATGCGGAGGCGTTCCGTACTGTAAAGCCTCCAGGAAAAATCCGAAGCGTTCTTTTGCCTCTTCTTCAGACATGCCCAGCGCGCTGAAGATCTGCCGCTGCACATCCTGCCGGTGAATACGAATCGAGCCTGAGCCAAGCTCAAGGCCATTCATCGCCAGGTCGTAATAACGTGCGCGGACCGAAGCCGGATCGGATGTGAGCCGGTCCATGTCCTCCTCATGCGGCGAGGTGAAGGGATGGTGCGCCGGCATCCATTTCCCCGTCTCAATGTCGTGCTCGAACATCGGGAAGTCCGTCACCCAGATAGGGCGGAATGCAGCACTGCCATCTACGAGACCGGTTTTGCGTTCGGGAGATGCAACAACCTCTTCGGTCACGCGGAAAGCACCGTGACGATCGGCGTATTTTTTCGCCAGTTCGACACGGAAGTTTCCGGCTGCTGAATAAACGGCAATCTCGCGCTCAGATAAACGTCCCTCAAACTTCGTATCGCTGGCCTGAATGTGCATGGCAGCGTCTCCGGCAACAATGATGAGCAGGTCTCCCTCTTCGGCCTTCGTCAGTTCGCGCAGTTTGATGACTGCATTCGGAAAGGACTTCTCCAGACGCTTGAGGTCGTCAATGTACTTCGCGCCCTTGCGCGTATCAAAGAGTGGACGGTTGTCGTCGCGTTCCTTGCGCGAAAGCTCGCCGACTTTGGGAATCCGCAGCGCCACAACAGGCAGCGCCGGATCAATCGCCAGCGTGGCTAGATCACTCTCTGAGAATATCTCTTTTACGTCGGTCAACCCGGGCAGGCGTAGATCAGGCTTATCAATACCGAACTGGCGCATGGCCTCGTCATAAGTAATTTGCGGAAACGGCACAGGCAGCGCGATGCCGACAGCAGCAAAGGCGGCCTTCAGAAAGCCTTCCACCACACGGAAGATCGTTTCCTGCTGGGGGAAGGTCATTTCAAGATCAATCTGTGTGAACTCGGGCTGGCGGTCGGCACGCAGGTCCTCATCGCGGAAGCAGCGCGCAATCTGGAAGTAGCGGTCGAAGCCCGAGATCATGAGGATCTGCTTGAACAACTGTGGCGATTGGGGCAGCGCGTAAAACGTTCCTGGGTGCACGCGGCTCGGCACCAGGTAATCGCGTGCGCCTTCCGGCGTCGAGCGCGTCATGAAGGGCGTCTCAATCTCAAAGAAATTCTGCTGTGAGAGATAATCGCGCACCGCCAGCGTGACCTTGTGCCGCACCTCAAAGTTGCGCTGCATCTCGGCGCGGCGCAGGTCGAGATAGCGGTACTTCAGGCGCACTTCTTCATTGCTGATGGCGTCTTCGGCAGGCGAGAACGGAGGCACTTTCGCATCATTGAGTATGCGCAATTCTTCGGCAACAACCTCAATCTCTCCCGTCGCCATTTTGGGATTGATAACGTCCTTGCCGCGCAGCCGCACCTTGCCAATCGCGGCGATAACATACTCCGGCCGCGCGTGCTCGGCCTTCGCGTGGGCAGCGGGGCTTAGCTCCTTGTCGAGCACCACCTGCGTAATGCCATACCGGTCGCGCAGATCAAGAAAGATGAGATTGCCGTGGTCGCGGCGACGGTTGACCCATCCGAGAAGGACAACAGATTTTCCGGCGTCTTCAGCGCGAAGCTCGCCACAAGTATGCGTGCGTTCCAGTGTTCCTAAAAAATCCAGCAAAGTTTCTTCCTTAGAAAATCAAACGGATGTCATCCTGAGAGAAGCGAAGGGCCTGCTTTTTATTTTGCTCCGAGCGCAGCAGCTAGTTCCTCCCGCGGAACCTTCACCTGCTCTCCGCTCGCGAAGTCCTTTACCGTCAGGATACCGGATTGCACCTCATCTTCACCCAGCAGAACAATCTTCCGCGCTAATTTGTTCCCAATCTCGAACGACTTTTTCAGACGGAACCCGCCATCGCCCAGCTCAATGCGCAATCCGGCGCGGCGCAACTCACGCGCCAGCTCCAGCGCAGCGGCATTCTGTGCCTCACCTACCGGAGCGACATACGCATCAGCCAGGACGCCCTGCTGGGCGGCCTGCGCCTGAAGCGTGAGAATCAGGCGGTCTTCGCCCATGGCAAAGCCGATACCCGGCGCCTTTGGTCCGCCCAGCGCTTCAGACAGTCCGTCATAGCGCCCGCCACCCAGCAGTGCGTTCTGCGCGCCCAGTCCCCCATGCGTGAACTCAAAAGTAGTGCGCGTGTAGTAGTCCAGCCCGCGCACCAATCTCGGATTGATTTCGTACTGCACTCCACACGCATCGAGCGCCGCGCAGACCGCCGCAAAGTGCGCCTTCGAGTCCTCGTCCAGATAATCGGCAATCTTCGGCAGCGTTTCGATGATCGGCTGGTCTTCCGGCACCTTACAGTCAAGCACGCGCAAAGGATTGGTCTCCGCACGGCGCTGGCAATCGGCGCACATCAGCGGGGCCTTGTCTTTGAGCGCCTCGCGCAGGGCCGCCACATACCTCGGACGGTCCGACGATGATCCCACAGAATTGATGACCAGCTTCCAGTCCTGAATCCCCAGCTCATCGAGCAGAGTGGCCAGCATTTCCAGCACCTCGGCATCGCGCAGCGGCGATTCGGACCCGGCACTCGGCGGCCCGATGACCTCCGCGCCAATCTGGTAGAACTGCCGGTAGCGCCCCTTCTGCGGACGCTCGCGCCGGAACTGTGGGCCAATGTAATAGAGCTTCTGCAACAGCCCCGTCTCGCCCAGCTTGTGCTCAATATAAGCGCGGACCACCCCCGCCGTATTCTCCGGCCGCAGCGTCAGCGACTGCGACTTCTCCGACTGCGCCCGCGCGCGGTCTTCCCACGTATACATCTCTTTGGAGACGATGTCGGTCTCTTCGCCCACGCCGCGCGCAAAAAGGCTGGTGTCCTCAAAAACAGGCGTGCGGATCTCACCGAAGTTGTAGCGCGCAAAGACGCGCCGCGCCGTCTCTTCGACAAAATTCCAGAGTTCAGTTTCCGGCGGCAGAAGGTCCCGCGTGCCGCGAACGGCTTTTAATGTGCTCATTTGCTTGATTTAAATTCACTTCCGGATTATCGGCTGTGGGCCCGGTTCGTGCGGCGGTGCACCATCTCAGGCGGCAGTTCGTCGCCAGGAAGCGGTGGAACATTTGGCACACTGCGAAGAAATTTAAGAAATTCCCGTTTGTCGCCCTTCTTTGCACGCTTCGCAAAAAACTCAGCCGCGGTTTCCACCACGCCAACTTTCTCCGCAACAGCCACAGCAATCCACTGGTTCAGAGAAACACCATCTTCCTTTGCCAATCTCTGCGCGGCCTTCTTAATTGAAATGGGCAGTTTCAAGGGATATGTTGCTCTACTCATACTCGTACCATCCTTAGCAATTCAGCCGGACGCAATATCTTTAAGCGAAAATCTTTCTGGGCCGCAGCAAAATCCCGCATATTGTGAGTAACAACTGCATCGGCCATGCCGTTGATAGCGGTCTCAAGTACAATCTCGTCCGATGGATCAGGAAGTTGAGGCCGCCACGTAAAATAGATTTCGACAGGCTTCGCGAACGTTGCAATCCACAAGAGCGATTCCTCTACATAACCCTTCGAAAAATTGTGCTCTTTTCTTAGCAGGACTTCTTCGTACTCCAGAAACAACGGAGGACTTACCAACATTGTAATGTTGCCGGAATAGATCTCGTGAAACAACGCATACGACGCTCCATTGCTGCTCCGCAATCCTGCCACGATCACTGAAGTATCCAGAACAGCCCGCACTTTACGAGCATAGCATGAGACATCCTATAGGATGTCTTCCGTTCACTGCCAGTTCTTCATCTCTTCCAGATAAATCTTCGTGTAATCCAGATAATTCCGTGCGTATTTCAGAATCAGATCACGGTCATCCGACGTCAGCTCGCGCCGCACTTTCCCCGGAACGCCCGCCACCAGCGACCTGGGCGGAATCACCATGTTTTCAGGGATCACCGCACCCGCGGCGATAATCGAACCCTCGCCAATGCGCGCATTGTTCAGAATCACCGCGCCCATCCCAATCAGGCATGCATCTTCAACCGTGCAGCCGTGAACAGTGGCATTGTGTCCAATCGTCACATAATCGCCCACAATCACTTTGTAAAGATTGCGCATTCCATGCAGCACGGCGCAGTCCTGAACATTACTGTGCGCCCCAATGCGGATCGAGTTCACGTCCCCACGCACGACAGCATTCATCCACACACTGGAGTGGTGCCCGAGCACAACATCGCCGATGACCTGCGCTGAAATGTCCACATAGCAGTTTTCAGGAATAACTGGGGTATGTCCCTGATAAGAACGAATCATGACCAGAATTTCCTTTGTTCTTCCAGTGTAGAGCGAACGCCGGAATCAGGAGGTATCGAGTGCGAGTTCTGCTGCTCAGCTCTCGAATCTTGCAAATGCAGCCTGTGCCTTCGATGCCACGCTTTCAGGTGTTTCTTCGAGCGTGTAATGGATCTCGAGCACTCCCGCCGGGGTCTGCGGCGCAGACTTCAGCTCCCGGATGGTCTCCTCCCACTGGATGGTGCCGTCCCCGGGCCAGAGATGTTCATCCCGGTTGCCTTTGTTGTCGTGCAGGTGCGAGGAGCGAATGTGCGGACGTAATTCTCCCAGCACGGTCGCAACACCGTCTCCCAGGTGGGCGTGGCCTGTGTCCAGGCAGACGCCGATATCGCTGAAGTGCCCCACATTCAGAATCTCCACAAGATTGCGCGGCTGCGTGACCTCATTCTGTATGTTTTCGACCAGCAACTTCACACCGAGCGGATTGGCAAAGGCGCGCAGGTGTTCAAGCGCGGTCAGGGAGTTTTCAAGCGACCGTGGACTCCAGGTGTCCTCGCGCTCACCCAGATGCAGGATGAGATAGCGAAACGGCAATTGTTCGGCAACTTCGAGGGCGCGCTTGATCTCGTCCATCGCTTCTACGCGACGCGATTTCTCAGGATGGATCACATTCACGGCGGGTGCTCCGCCACGGCCCATCTCAAGATCGGAAAACAGAGGCGCGTGCATGGAAAATGCCTCAACCGGATTGGAACGGAACCACTCCGCCAGCTCACGCACGTGCGCACGATTGGTGTAGTCAAAGTGTTGGCGCGCTGCAAACAGCTCGACTCCCTGCGCGCCGGCGCGGGCAAAAATTTCAAGATGTCCCGGATGCAGACGGCTGCGTAAAAATACGTGTGTAGAGATGGCCTTTAACATAAGAACTTATCTCTATCTTCTCATGTGGAAACGGGTCAGACGGTCCTCCCCTGCCGTCCTTTGCAACCGCAGGACCTGCGTATCACAAGTTCTACGGGCAAGACCACATGACTGCCTTCTTCTGGAAATTCATCGCGTTTGATACGGTCGAAGAGCAGATTGGCGGCAACGCGGCCCAGTTCCGATGCGGGCTGGCGCACCACCGTAAGAGTAGGGTGCAGAATGTCGGCAAGCTCAAAATCATCAAAGCCCGCCAGGGCCACTTCTTCCGGCACCTTTACGCCATGATGAATCAATGCATGAAGCGCGTAGCGCGTTGTCAGGTTGTTTGCCGTAAAAAACGCCGTCGCGGGCTCCCTGTTTTGCAGCATCCCAATGATGATCTCGGCTGTTGCTTCTTCTGAGGAGCAGTCAAAAGTAGGTTCCGGTTCAAGACCGGCTTCCAGCATGGCCCTTCGGTATCCCTCGAAGCGCGCCCGGACGGTGTAGAGGTTCTTGTTATAACCAAGAAATGTGATGCGCTTGTGCCCATGCTGCTGAATCAGATGCTGCACCGCCCGCTTTGCCCCGCTCTGGTTCTGCACCTGGACTGAATCTATGCGGTCGTCGTGGACAGGGCGGTCCATGGTGACGATATGCACCCCGCCGAACTCTGACTGGTTGATCCGGGACTTGCGTATGTCGGCAGGAATGATCACCATGCCCTCTACGTGGCGTTGCACCATAGATTGCGCCTCGTCGTACTCCGCTGCCGGATCGTTGTTGGATGTAGTGAGCATCACGGAGTAGCCCTGGTCGCGCGCCACGGTATTCACAGCATGGGCGCAGGTGGCAAAAAACTGGTCATAGAGATAAGGAACAATCAGTCCAATGGTGCGGGACTTCAGGCTCCGCAACGCGCGCGCCATCTCGTTGGGGCGATAGCCAAGCTTCTCAATCGCGCGATATACCCGTTTGGCCGTCTCTTCTGTGACGTTGGCTGACCCGTTCAGCACGCGCGATACGGTCATCGTTCCGACGCCTGCAACCCGCGCAACATCGTTCATCGTAGGCTTGCGGTCCATAAACTATGACCATCGCATTCGCCTCTGGGGCGCGTCAATAAAGAAGACACATCTTTCGCAAAAATGCCATAAACTTCCATTTGAAGGAATGCGGCGCCTCTGCTTCATCATTGCTTTTCTGCTTTGTCTGCCGGCCTATGCGCAGGACACTCTCTATGCCAAAGGCCGCGCCGCCTTTGACACCAGTCAATGGAACGAGGCCGCATCGCTGTTGGCGCAGGCCGAAGCTGCTTCTCCAGGAACGACAGATGCACTGTTGTATGAAGCCAAAGCGCTGCTCTATCTGGGCCGTCTTGCCGAAGCAGAAAAGACCCTCAATAGCTATCTCACACGGCATCCCGGTTCCGCCGATGCCCTCTACGCGCTTGGTCTTGTCCAGCAGCGTGAAAATCACCCGCGTGATTCTCTCGCCACAATGACGCACGCGGCGCAACTGCGCACACCGGCATCGGAAGACCTGCGCATCGTGGGGCTCGATTACGTCCTGCTGAACGACTACCCCGACGCAATTCACTGGCTGGAAAAGGCCGTCGAGTTCGACAGCAAAAACACGGAAGCATGGTACGCGCTCGGTCGCGCTGATTACACGCAGAGCCGCTTTCACGATGCAGAGCACGCATTTCAGCAGGCGCTTCTGCTCGATCCGGAACACATCAGGGCCACAGAAAACCTCGGCCTGGTCTACAGTGCGGAAAACCGCCTGCCCGATGCCGATGAGACCTTCCGCAAGGCCGTAATGCTTGCTGAAAAGGACGGCCATACAGATGAATGGCCATATCTGAATTACGGCAGCTTTCTGCTGGACCAGGGCCGCGCATCCGAAGCCATTCCACTGCTGGAACGTGCAACGAGTATCAATCCAAAGTGCGCTGCGTGTTTCGAAAAGCTGGGCCGCGCGCTCAGCGCAACAGGAAAATTGCAGGAAGGCGTGGAGCATCTGGAAAAGGCCGTCTCCCTTGATCCAA
>DASRBV010000330.1:0-13117 GCA_035653455.1 Pseudacidobacterium sp.
CTGGGTCGCGCCGCGGAAACACGTAGAGCATCCGGCCTCAAAGGCGTGATTGACTGCTGAGAGGTGCTGACTAAGCGGCCCAAGCGCAGTGGCCGGATCAACGCCCGGTTTCAGCATCAGGAAAACACGGTGCCAATCGAAATTTTCCTGGGTCGCCCATTTGTTCATGTTCAGGGGCAGAAAGATGTCTGCCACCGTTCCCTTTTCGGTGCCCGTGAACTCGCGAGGGCCAATTCCGATAATTTCGAAAATCTCGCTGTTAATGTGGAGAGGGCGGCCGAGGATGTTGGGATCGCGGCCGAAACGGCGGTCCCAGTAGTCCCAGGAGAGGACCGCATAAGGCCCAAGGCCGAGGCCACGGTCGTCGGCAGGAGTAAGCAGACGGCCGAGCGCTGGCTTGAGACCGAAGAGCGGAAACATATTGCCGGAGACATAAACGACGTGTGCCTTCTCCATAGCATCGTCGGTAGACCAGGTGATGTCTGTGCGGTCCGCGTCGCTGATGGCGACAAGGTTTGCCTGGCCCCTGACGGCATCGCGCATAATGTTGAACTCCGACGTGGCCCAGTGGCCGTCCTCGATGGGTTTGCCATACAAGCCAATCATCTTGCGGGAAAGGACATAAAGCCTGCTCGCATGGGAGATGGGCAGCGGGCGCCAGAACAGCGCATCCATCAGGCGGAAAGCTGCGATGCAGGAGCCCATGCCAAGCGCAAGCGAAAGCACAGCAGCAGCCGATGTAATCTTATTGCGGCAAAGCTGCCGCCAGCCAAAACGTACATCTGCGAGAAGCGACTCAAGCCATTGGGCAGCACGGATGCCGTGGCTAGCCTCGTACATGCGCAGCGGAGGACCGAACGCGCGCCGCGCTTCCTCGGGATCGCGTCCGGAGGCAATCGCTTCCTCCATATGCGACTGCAACTCTTCCTCAATTTCGCGGTTGAGGCGTTCACCATGGACGGCATTCCAGATACGCGACCAAAAGGACATATCATGCCTCCCGAAGGACCCGGTTGATGGCCAAGCTGACGGACTGCCAGCGAGATTCTTCCAGGCCCAGTTGCTTTTTGCCTGCGGCAGTCAGTTCGTAAACGCGTGCCCTGCGGCCGTTCTCTTTCCGGATCCACTCAGCGCGAATCCAGCCCGCTTCCTCCATGCGGTACAACGCCGGGTAAAGCGAGCCTTCTTCGGCGCGCAGTACGTCGCCCGATGTGCTTGCGATAGCAGCCATAATGGCGTACCCGTGAAGCCGCGGGCGTCGCGACAGTATCTTGAGCACGAGCAGATCGAGTGAGCCTTGCAGTGCGTCGGTCCTGGCCATGTTCGGATGCCTCTCTGCAGGTCAATCTGGGGTTTTGTCATCCCCATGTAAATGCAATGGGCTTCTCCACGTCCGGGTGCAGGCTCTTATGCACAGGACAGGTATGGGCCGCCCTTTCCAGTTTTTTCCGGTCTTCTTCACTGACCTGATGAGGCACGTGAATTTTGACAGACAGGCTGCGAATCATCCTCACCGGGGTTGTGGCCATTTCCTTTTCCACCGTGGCCGTAGTCCCCGTGATGTCAATGTTTAAAGTGCGCGCCATGATGCCCATGACGGTCAGCATGCAGCTTCCGAGGGCGGTGGCCACCAGGTCGGTTGGTGAAAAGCTTTCTCCGCGGCCCTGATTGTCTTTCGGCGCGTCGGTGGTCAGCTCCGTCCCGGATGGACCATGTACAGCTTTGCAATGTAAGTCTCCCTGGTACTCCAACTGGATAGCAACCATTGTGTTCCTTTCGGCAAATATATAGACATCTTTATATAGACATCTAAATAAAGATGTCAATGGGCCGTAGCGCATTTTGAAAGAAACCGGAACCATACCGGTGCCGCAAGCTGTGTTTCTCTCTCACCGCCTGTTATGGCGCGCGGCATCCTTCGCCTGTAAGCATCAAAATGTTTATGGGTGCTGCAGCGATTCTCGAGTTCTACCGCGGCGGGTGTGATGATGAAGGCCGCATGCTGGAGGACATCCTTTCGTGGCCGGATGAAGAGCTTGAGGCCGTCCACAATTTTATTCAGTGGCTCTTTCCGCTTCCGGAAAGGAGCGGCGCAAACCCCGGCGCTCCGGTGCTGGACGAGGCCACAATAGAAGCGTTCCACCGCTCTCCGGAATTACAGGGGCGTCTGCGGCAGGCGTTTCTGCGCATGATGCGCTTTTATGGATTTGTCTGGCGCGGCGGCCAGGTAGTTCCCTCAGAGGATTTTTCCCAAAAGGCACAGAACTGGCTCCATCCAGACAATCATAACCATCTGCGTTTGACGCGCATTTTGCGCTCGTTGCGAATTCTGGGGCTGGAGACGGAGATGCAGGCGCTCTTTGCGGCGCTGAAAGAGGTGTATAACGGCCATTCCGGGAGCATCACCTCACGCACCTTCGATTTCTGGACGCGCGCGGCAGATGTTTCGTCATAAGGTACCTCTTCGTCTTTCCTCGCTAAACGTCTTTCTTCCTTCTGCCGATAGGCAGAGTGGAGGCGCCCGCGTCATCATGCTCAATTTTGTTCAGGACGAGGCTGCGGATCAGCACTACTCGCTCGCGTTCCAGGCCGCATCCGAAGGGTTCTGGCAGTGGGACCTGCGCGCTGGAATCATGCATTACTCGTCGCGCTGGCAGGCGATTCTGGGCGAGGAGGCCGCGGAGTTTTCCGGCACGGTCGAACACTGGCTTGGCCGGGTGCATCCTGAAGACAGGCCGCGGCTGGAAGCCGAGCTGAAGGCCCTTGGCGCAGGAAAATCGGCAGGCTTCCAGTACGAGCACCGCATTCGTCACCGCGATGGAAGCTGGCGCTGGGTTGTGGCGCGCGGCCTTGCGGACAGAGGCAGAGATATGGCCGGCGGCGCGCTGGCCGACCATACCGAACGAAGGACGTGTGATCCGCTGACGGGCCTTCCTAACCGTCTCTCTTTTCTGGAACGGCTGGAACGGCGGCTGCGTGAAGCGCATGGGCAGAAGGTGTGGAACTTTGCCGTTGTTTCCGTCAATCTGGAGCGGTACAGGCTGGTTTCAGAAAGCATGGGGTTTGCCGCCGGAGACTCTCTGCTGATTGAAGCGGCGCGACGCACGGCCAATGCCCTGAAAGGCGGCCACTTTGCCGCACGCGTCTCGGACACGGAATTTTCTGTCCTGCTCGAAGATACCAGGAACAAGCTGGAGGCGCTCCAGATGGCCTCGGCGATCCAGCAGGAGATGGCCCAACCCTTTGTCTTGCGGAGCAAAAAGATCAATATTGCTGCCTGGACGGGAGTGGCCATCGCGGATGCGAGCTATCAACGTGTGGAAGACCTGCTTCGGGACGCGAGTCTTGCGATGGAGCGGGCAAAATCCAGTGGCCGTCCGCGCCCGGTCTGTTTTTCAGTCACCATGCGCGAGAGTGCGCTGCGTAAGCTTCAGTTGGAAGCCGAACTGCGCAATGCCATCGAAGCGGGCGAAATGGTCCTCTACTATCAGCCCGAGGTGGACCTGCAATCGGGCCGCGTCGTTGGCCTGGAGGCGCTGGTGCGGTGGCAGCATCCGGAGCGCGGCCTGGTTCCCCCGTCCGATTTCATCCCCATTGCAGAAGAGACAGGATTGATTCTTCCCCTGGGCGACTGGGTACTGAAAGAGGTGTGCCGCCAGATGGCTGCGTGGCGTTCGCTTGCCGGAGACCTGCTCGACCTGCGGGTGAGCGTCAACCTCTCTGCGAAGCAGTTCAGCCAGCCCGATCTGGTAGAGCGCATCGCCGCCATTCTGGAAGACGCCGGAGTGGCCGCCCGTCATGTGGGCCTTGAAATGACGGAAAGCAGTCTGATGGCTGATTCCGAAACTGCATTCAAGACCATGCAACAACTGCGCCGTATGGGCGTGGGCCTGCACATGGACGATTTCGGCACCGGCTACAGTTCACTCAACCACCTGCACCGCTTTCCCTTTGACACTCTGAAGATTGACCGCTCCTTCGTTCAGCGGATGATCAGCGAAAAGGGGCCGCAGGAGATTGTCAGCGCTATCGTCCATCTGGCGCGCTCCTTAAAGATGCATGTCGTGGCCGAGGGCATCGAAAACGCCAGCCAGATGCAGTTTCTGCAATCGCTGGGCTGTCATTTCGGACAAGGCTATTACTTTGCGAAACCGCTGCCGGCCAGTACCATCAACGCCATCCTCGAGTCGCAGGCTGCGGGGCAGGACCCAGTGATGCTGCGGTTCGTGAACTAACGCTCGTGAGACATGCAGCTTCTCTTCCGGTTCCAGAATTCTGCGAAGACTGCCCACTCAGCGGATTTTCGGGACTTTATTAGTCCCCGCCCGGGAACTCGATGACCGGAGCGGGGACGACCTGCCGGGAGAGGCAGGCAGTCAGGGTGCACCACAACAGGCCCAGATCGCTCCACCAGGTCGCCCGCTGCATATACTCCCAATCAAGCCTGGCCTTGAGCGGCTTCACGGTGCGCGCGTAAAAGAAGTCCAGGTCCTGGGCAGGGATGCGCCGCAGCAACTCTTCCTCACAGCGAAAGGCCAGCGTCGCTGCGCCGGTAATGCCGGGCCGGAAGGGCATGTGCAGGCTTTCGTGGTGCGGCAGCTTAGGACGCGGCCCCACAAAGCTCATGTCGCCTTTGATGACATTGATAAACTGCGGAAGCTCATCGAACTTGAATTTGCGAAGAATTGCACCAATTCTGGTGATCCGCGTATCGCCCTCGACAGTGATGCAGGGACCTTTCTCGGCGCCGTCTACCATGGTGCGGAATTTATAGATAGTGAACAGCGTCCCTCGCCTGCCCATGCGCTTTTGCCGGAAGAGGACCGGGCCGGGAGAGGTAACGGCAATTGCAACACCGATCAGGACCATCAGCGGGAAGAAAAGAACCAATCCAATCGTAGCTGCCACAAAGTCGAACAGGCGTTTACCATCCGAGAGGCTCCAGGCATTTTCATCCAGCGCCTGATGGACGAATGCCTTGCCGTGCGGAATGACGGACGCCGGTTGCAGTTTTATGGCCTCTTGCACTTCCAGGCTGCTTGCAGGATTAGGCTGCAAAACAACGGGGGTCAGGTTCATAATTCGATTCCTGGTACGGCAAATTACAGCGTGCTCAGATCGGGGTAGTTAACTATGAATTCAAATTTGCCAAAAAGTATCGGATTGCAACTTACTCTTAGACTTAACTGCAATATCGTCCGTAAGTTTCGAATTCTGGAATAATTTATTTTTTTATGACTATATTGTACTTCTTCAGGGGCGGCAGACTGAATTTCACACCCCCGGTTTGCTGTCCTGCCTCGGCGCCAAAGCAACCATTATGCTACAGGCCATTCTCTGACTTCATCAAAAATATGGTCATCTGGCCCCGGTAACGAAGGTCCAATGGACTCCTTTTCGCGTTGTTTTCTGGCTGTCATTAGTGGGACGCAATCAAGCCGTCCCTGGGTTTTCCCTTTCAAATTACGCTGATGGCAGCCGCCCCAAGCGCAAGCTGGGAGAAGAGCTGCGACCAGTCAAGAATTCCGCGCAGGATCGTTGGCCGGAAGGTCTTCTCCGGCACCACAATCGTGTCGCCCGGGTAAATCCTGGCTGATTCAAAGGTATTTCCCCATACGCCACTGTTGACGGTGCGGCTTACGACCGACCCGTCGGCCCGGATGATAAACATATGCTTCTTGTCCGCATCGCGATTCGGCCCCCCCGCCATCTTTAGATAATCGCCCACACGGCGGCCAGGCGTGAACATGAACGAATTCTGGTCATAGACCGCCCCAACCACATTCACAGTGGAGGGCCTTGGCGGCACAATAAATACATCGCCGTCTTCCAAAGGCAAATCGGGAAGGCCGTCCAGGCCCGTCGCATCGGGCTTGATTTGCAGGACGATGCGCCCTGTAGCGCGAAGCTGGTGCAGGCGGGAAAGCAGGTCCCGCGCGCTTGCCTGGGCCGCCTGCGCGCTGGCCACGTCCTGCGCGGAAGCAGCCGATGATGTCCCGGCCAGGACGCCGCGCTGTGTCTCCAGCTCAACTGTCTGCACATACTCATCCAGGCGCTGTTGTTGTAATACGCGAGTGGATTCGCGGGTAAATTCAGAGCCATACAGATACGCGTCCGGCATGAGTCCTCCAGCACGGATGACGAGCTGCCGCAGGGTCTCGCCGGGACGGACGCTGTAGATGCCGGAGCTGGCAAATTCTCCCTCCAGGCGAACGAACTTTGTCTGTCGCTCCTGGGGCACGCGCAGATCGGCCTGCGAGAAGATGGTGACCACATCGCCAGGTTGTAAGGCCAGGTCCTGCGACGGATCGTGGTTGAGGACCAGTTTGCCGAGATTAAACGGAAGCAGAGAGGTCTTGAGCGTCTGCGGGTCCATGCGCTCGATGACGGCGTAGTCCCAGTCAATTTCAGGAGCAGAGAGCCGCACATCATTCTTTCGGGTTGCCGATGCAGTGTTCTGTGTAATGACCTGTCTGCCGCCCAGACTTCCGCTGCTGCTTAACTGTGACGGGTTCAGCACTCCGCCCTGCATGGGGTTCATGGTCCCTGCCGGCTGCTGTAGCTGGCCAGTCTGTCCTGTTCCATAAAGGTCGGCAGGCGTAGAAATGCCTTCCTGTCCGGCCTGTTGCTGGGTCTGCGGAAGCACCTGGGTGTACTGCGGCTCACCCTGAAGAAAGACACTGCCCTGCGCGTAAGGATACTCATTGGCAGCCGATTTGTTCTCGCCAGGCTGCCCCTGCTGCGCCGGATTGGGTGCGATGACGGCGTATTGTCCATTGGGCAGGCGCTGAAAGCGGTTCTGCATCTGCCATTGCTGGTACGCCTGCCGCGATTGCAGATCAATGGGGTGGGAAGGCTGATATTGTACCGGGCCTGCAATGTAGGGCAGAAATTCCGGAGTAGGCAGACCGAGTTGTGCGCGCCGCCAGTAATAATCGCGCGTGATGAGCGAGTCTTTATCAGGAATAAGATCGCTCAACTTCATTCCTTCATGCCATGCGAAGCGTCCCGGGTTGGCGGTGTTTCCGCGCAGCGTAATGGTTTTTTCGTACTTCGCCGGAATGGAAAGCACTCGCAGGACATCGCCGTCGCGCAGAGTTGTGCCCAGTCCGGTGGAGTCAAAACTGACTTCCATGGCCTCGCGGGCATGTCCGGCGGCAACGCGGTCTACTGAGATTCGGGTGTCTGCGGCAATGGCGGACGCGCCTCCGGCGTAGGCAAGCAATTGCTGGATGGTGGTCTTCTCATCCTGTAATTCATAAATGCCCGGACGCCGTACGCTGCCAGTGAGGGCGACCTGCGGCCCGGCGGCCGGAATAAAGACGACATCGCCTGACTGGAGCTGCACGTCTTTGGTTTTGTCACCATTTACCAGCAGGTCATACAGGTCAAAGTGGGTGACGGTCTGTCCATTGCGCTTGAGCTGAATGTCGCGCAGAGACCCCTGGCTTGATGGGCCACCCGAAGAAAAGAGGGCGTTCACCAGCGTGCTCAAAGCGCTGACGGTATATGCGCCCGGACGCCGCGCCTGCCCCACAACATAAACCTGGATGGAGCGGGTCTGCCCCACATCCACGGTAAGGTCAAAATTGCGGTATACACGGCCAATTTCAGAGCGCAGATGCTGGTCCAGAGCAGAAAACGGCAAACCGCCTACGTGGATGGTCCCTACCTGTGGCAAATAAATGGAGCCTGTGCGGTCTACGCGCACATCGGCATTGAAATTAATCTGGCCCCAGACGCGAATGCGGAGCACATCTCCCGGGCCGATGATGTAGTTCGGGGTAACGGGTATCTGTTCAAGCGGAGTAAAGGTGGTAGGCACATAGCGAAACAGGTCCGCGCCAAAGATGGGCAGCACCTCGCCTGTGGTCCCGGCAACAAATTTCTGAAACTCGGTAAGCGGCTCGGGAGGAGCAGACACTGTGGAAGGCACCAGACCGGTCCGCTGCTGGGTTGCTGCTGTGGTTCCTGTGGCGCCGATGCCGAGATCGGTATACGTGCGCATCGTCAGAGGCGAACCCGCCGGGACATTGCTCTCTCCGGTCTGAAGATTGCTCCCTAATCCATAGGCGCCCTGGTTCGCGCTGCTGCATGCCGCTGACATGGCATTTGCCGGATCGGAGCAATCCGTTGCCTGTCCCTGCTGTCCCTGGTTCTGTGAGAGAGAATCCGTTGTGGTTTGGGTACGGGCATGATGCGGCATGGCTGCCAGCAGGATCACGGCGAGAGAAAGGACCAGTCGCTTATGCATAACACATGCAACCTGCACGTTTTATCAGGCTGCGCATTCACTCCTTTAACCGGCTTGCTTGTTCTTCAGTTGAAAGTGTAGAGCCTGCGGGGTACGAAAGAAACCACTTTACAGGCCACACCATTGATGAAAGAGCTACTGCTTTTCAACTACATGGACAACGAACTTCATGGATCCGTGCCCAGCGCCGCAAAACCGCGAGCAGATTCCCGGGAAATCGCCTGTCTGCTCCGGGGTGACCGTCACTTCTACACGCTTGTGCTTTGGCATGTCTGCGCGGATGCCCAGGCCTTTTACGGCCAGCCCGTGGTCCACGTCGTCGGAGATAAGCACCAGCCTGACCGTCTCACCTTTTACCAGAGTGATCTCTGCAGGAACAAATTTGTAGCGTTTGGCGTGAATGGTAATGGTGCGCTCTGTCTGTGCCTGCATGGCGCAGGGGACGAGCAAAACAGTCAACAGGATAGCAAAGAAATAGCGGCGAAACTGATTCACAAATCCAAAACCTTATTTTCTTCTATTGTACAGACGCGCGCCGCCTGGAAGAGGCACAACCCTGGCCCCCGCATACAGATCCACTCAACGAGAAAAAAGCATTGTCCGCCCAATAGATAAAACTGTTCACCAGCCCGCATCCCCGAACATACAGACGAATCTGATAGTTCATAGGGAGAGAACCACATGCAGCAGCGCAGATTAGGACGGCAGGGGCTTCGCGTTTCTGCCATAGGGTTGGGATGCATGGGCATGTCCGATTTTTATGGCCAACGGAACGAGTCCGAGTCAATTGCAACCATTCACCGCGCGCTGGACCTCGGTATCAACTTCTTCGATACAGCCGACATTTACGGTCCGCACACGAATGAGGAGCTGGTTGGCCGCGCATTGAAGCCATACCGCGACAAAGTCATTCTTGCCACGAAATTTGGGATCATTCGAAATCCTGATGGATCTCGAAGCGTAAACGGGCGGCCGGAATATGTCCGTGCGGCCTGCGATGCAAGCCTCAAGCGGCTGGGCATTGATATGATTGACCTTTACTATCAGCACCGCGTAGACCCGAATACTCCGATTGAGGAGACCGTCGGGGCAATGGCGGAACTGGTGAAGGCAGGTAAGGTGCGCTATCTTGGACTGTCTGAAGCCGCTGCGCAGACGATCCGCAGAGCGCACGCCGTGCATCCCATCACCGCGCTCCAGAGCGAGTACTCGCTGTGGAGCCGCGACCATGAGGATGATGGAGTTTTGCCCACAATTCGGGAACTTGGCATAGGTCTGGTTGCGTATTCTCCTTTGGGAAGGGGCTTCCTTACCGGACAGATTCGCACCCCCAGCGACCTGGGGCCGGATGACTGGCGACACAGTTCGCCCCGTTTTCAGGGAGAGAACTTCCAGAAAAATCTCGATTTAGTAGCGAAAATTGAGGAGCTTGCCGAAAAGAAAAAGGTGAAGGCGTCACAGCTTGCTCTGGCATGGGTCCTGGCACAGGGCGAGGACATTGTTCCGATTCCCGGCACAAAACGCCGCAACTATCTGGAAGAAAACGTGGCTGCTGCGGAGATCGAATTAACAGAGGAAGACCTTGAGGCGCTCGATGCGATTGCTCCTCTTGGAGCGGCGGCAGGAGAACGGTATGCTCCGGCCGCAATGAAACTTGTAAATCTGTAACCCGCCGTCCGGAAATGGACATCCAGTGTCCATTTCCGGACATAATCCTGAGCATGACGTACTTTCCATGCGCTTAACCCGCATAGAATCATCGGCAATTTTTGAGTGGCGGCTGGCACGTGGCTTGCTAACAGTTTATAGATAAACAAAGTCCCAGCTAATAACGTTTAAAAGAATCAGGCCGGCAAAAAAGGTCGCTGCAAGGGTTTATGAAGCAGTTTGGTTGCTTCCAGATAGACACACAAAACGAGATGCTTTGGTGCGACGGCAAACAGGTACCGCTCGCTCCAAAGCCGTTTGCCGTGCTGCGCTATCTGGTGGAAAATGCGCAGCGCCTGGTGACACATGACGAACTGCTGGACGCGCTGTGGCCGGAAACCTATGTCCAGCCGCAGGTACTGCGCACCTACATTCTGGAACTACGCAAGGTGCTCGGCGATGATCCGGACGAACCGCAGTACATCGTCACGGTTCCTAAACGCGGATATCGTTTCGTCTGCAAAGTGGAAGAGGTACACGAGGCTTCCGCATCAGGCACTGGGCCGGAAGTATGTATTGTGGGCCGGCAGGCGGAGCTGACAAAGCTCGAAGGCGATCTGGAGCGGGCAGCCCGAGGCCAGCGGCAACTTGTCTTTCTTTCCGGAGACGCAGGCATTGGCAAAACGGCCCTGGTGGATGCCTTTTGTCATCGGGCCGGCAGCAATAGCAAACTACGTATCGCCCGCGGGCAGGCTGTAGAAGGCTTCGGCGGCAAAGAGGCGTTCTATCCCGTTCGTGAAGCGCTGGGCCAGTTGCTTGCGTATGAAAAGACGAGCCAGCTTCTGGCAAGACTGCTTCCGGCATGGTTCGATAAAAAGACAGACGCTCCGGCCAAAGCTCCTTCGTTAGGGGAGTTATGTGAGGCGGTCGAGATCATCGCACATGATGAGCCGCTGCTGCTCGTCTTTGAAGACTTGCACTGGGCGGATACATCCACACTCGACTTCATCTCGGCACTGGCGCGCAGACGCGGAGCGGCAAAACTGATGGTATTGGCAAGCTGCCGCCCCGGAGAGATGGACGGCCAGCACCCACTGAAGAGGCTGAAGGAAGACCTGACCACGCACCGCCTCTGTTGCGTCATTCCGCTTGGCCTGCTCAACCGTGAGGCAGTAGCGAACTATCTGACCCGCCAGCTTAAGACTTCTGCCCTGCCATCCGGACTGCCCAGCTTTGTTCATCAGCACTCTGAGGGCAATCCGCTGTTCATGGCTGCGACCCTGGAACACCTCCAGACGCAGCGTTTTCTCGAAAACAAAAATGGCGTATGGCAATTGGCCGTTCCTCTGGCAGAAATCGAATTGGGCATTCCGCACGGCCTTCTCGGCATGATTGATCTGCAACTGGAGCGGCTTTCAGAAGCTGACCGCCGCCTGCTCGAAGCCGGAAGCATCGTCGGTGCAATCTTTCCTGCCTGGGCCGCGGCTGCTGCGCTCAAAACCGGAGTTCCTGACGTCGAAGACGAATATGCCGCACTCGCGCGCAGGACGCGACTCATTAATCCCGCAGGACAGGATGAACTGCCCGACGGCACCCGCTCCACCTTCTATGTATTTGCGCATGGACTCTTCCGCGAGGCGCTCTATTCGCGCCAGCCTGCGGCACGCCGGGCCGAACGTCATCGCCGGGTTGCAGAACGGCTCAAGGCCATGTTTGCCGGAAGCGAAGCCAGCATCGCCTCAGAGCTTGCCCGCCATTACGAGGCCGCCGGATGCTGGAAGCAAGCCATCGAAGAGTTGCAGCTCGCCGCTGAAACCGCCGCAAAACGCGAAGCTGAACACGCCGCCTGCGAACTGCTGAAGCGCGCCCTCGACCTGAGCGCAAACCTGAAAGCCGAAGAACGCAAAACCATCGAGCGTGTTCTGAGAGAAAAACTGAGAAAGTACTCTGAATGGGTCTCGATGGAAATTGCCTGATTGAAGAAATTCCATCTTTGAGATTGTTTGCCGAATGGGCCTTTCACTCACACGCCATTGACGCTGACTGTCCTGCTTGACAACCACGCATCTGTAAGTATTTACTTACCGTAAGTGAATACTTACCTTCAGTCCGGATGCGAAGCGCTCGGAGACCCCACGCGCTTTGCCATCTTCAGCGCTTTGGCGGAACGTCCCCAGGCGGTCGGAGAGCTGGCTGCCCTGTTTCCGGTGAGCCGTCCCGCAGTTTCGCAACACCTGAAGGTATTGAAAAATGCCGGATTGGTTACAGACCGCAAATCCGGAACGCGTCGCGTGTATGCCGTTGACCCGGAGGGCGTGGCCCGTCTCCGAAAAGAGCTGGACAGAATATGGAATGACGCTTTGACAGCCTTCAAAAGGGCGGTAGAAACATGGGAGGAACCGCACAATGTCTGAAACCCTTGCTCCGGTCGTAAAGACCGTGACCGTGAATGCTTCGCGCGAAAAGGCCTTTCGCATCTTCACCGAATTCTTCGGAGGATGGTGGCCCTCGACACATCACATCGGCAAGCATCCGTTTGAAACGGCCATTCTGGAAGGCCGGGTGGGCGGCCGCTGGTACGAGCGCATGACCAATGGCGAGGAGTGCAACTGGGGCCACGTGAAGGTGTGGGACCCTCCCGCACGTGTAGTGCTTTCCTGGCACGTGCAGCCTGACTGGGGCTACGATCCCGATCCGGAGAAGGCGAGCGAGGTTGAGGTGCGCTTCATTCCAGAATCAGAAACGGTCACGCGCGTGGAACTGCAGCACCGCAACATCGAGCGGCATGGCGCACTTGCCGGGAAACTGCGCGAAGGCGTCAGCGATGGCTGGCCGACGGTCATGGATCTGTACGCCAGGTTTGCCAATGAGCAGGCAGGAGAGAAATAGTGAAAACTGTTGACCGGATCTTCGGATGGCTTCTGCTGATCGGAGGGCTGCTGCACGGAATGGGCAGCCTGCAGGGATACGGCAAAAACCACGAGATGCTCCTCTGGGCGTTGTGCGCATCGCTGGCCGTGCTTCTGCTGGCAGCAATCAACCTTCTGCGCGTGGGACGCCCGCAGGACCGCGCACTCGCCTGGATAAGTTTTCTCGGCTGTATTGGATGGCTTGTCGCTGCAATCGCTTTTGGACGATTGATTGGAAACATCTTTGACTTTCGCCCGCTCACACACGAAATCATTACCATCGTGCTGGCGATCTTCAGCTTACGTA
>DASRBV010000331.1:0-5424 GCA_035653455.1 Pseudacidobacterium sp.
TCCGTGAGTCCTCCGGCATCGTGAGAAACCAGCGCAAGTTTGACTTTGTTATAACGGATGTCAATGTCCGGGTGGTGACCTGCGGCCTCAGCCTGTTCGGCCACCATATTGACAAACTGCATGGCCTTTACAAAATTCCCAAAGGTAAATTCACGGACGATTTCCTGGCCCTGCTGACTCCAGCCCTGGAGATGTTTTAGTTTCTCTTCAATTTCCACAGCGCGTAGTAAAGACATTGTTTCCCGCTCCGTGAGGTTTTGATTCAAAACTTCATTTCCGGGGTGCTCAGGGAAACGGAAGAAAAGCGCGGATGCTGGCTGATTTCCCGGCGAAGTTCCATCCATAGCCGATCGGGCATGCTCAGATACACGTCCACGACTCTGGGGTCAAATTGCGTGCCGGAACAGCGCTGGATTTCCCTTCTGGCAATTTCAATACTTTGCGCCCTGCGGTACGGGCGGTCGGAGGTGATGGCATCGAGCGTATCCGCGACCGCAAAAATGCGTGACCCCAGAGGGATTTCATTGCCTTTGAGTCCTCGTGGATACCCGCTGCCGTCATAGTGCTCCTGATGGGTATACACGATTTCCGCAGCTTCGCGCAGATAAGGAATCTTGGAAAGGATCTGATAGCCCCGCACGCAATGTTCGCGCATCAGGGCCTGCTCGTCCGGAGTCAGCTTACCAGGTTTTAAAAGAATGGCATCTGGAATGGCCATTTTTCCTATGTCATGCAGGAAGGCGCCACGCGCAATAATACGAATCTCAGAGGGAGCAAGCCCCATGGCACGCGCCAGAGCAACGGTATAGGCGGTCACACGTTTGGAGTGTCCTTCTGTTTCCGCATCCTTTAAATCCAGCGCGTCCCCCAGAGCCTCAAGTGTGACATCATAGGAACGCTCCAGATCGGCAACAGCGCGGCGCAGCATCTCTGTTCTGGTTGCAATAACTTGCTCCAGGCTGGATGGTTGCTGGGAACTCTGCAGGAGGCTTCTTCTGTAGCTCAATGCATTTCTTACCGCCATCAGAAGTTCGTCCATTTCGACAGGCTTCAGAAGGCAATCAAAAGCGCCTTTGCGGAGGGCGTTGATGGCAACCCGTGCGTTGGTTGGGTCGGTGGCCAGGAGTACGGGCGTGTCTGGTTGCAGCTTCCGGATGCCTTCCAACAGATCCAGACCATGGTTTTCGCCCATAATGTCGGAAAGAACGAGGTCGTAGGGAGGGTCCAGCCGTAAATGTTCGATGGCTTCCGGCCCACTGCTGGCAGTTACCGTATAGTAATGTGCATTTTCCAGAGTAGAGGCAATCATCGCCCTTCCTCTTTGCTCTGTGTCCACCACCAGTATTCGTTCGGAAGCCATGAAATCCTTGATAAGCTAATTAATCATTACAATGAATTACAAAAAATTACAGCACAGCTCGTCCTTTTTCAGTAGAAAGGCAGGCAGAAAAACATCTGGCTGAGTAACTTTGGGATTAATTCCGACTTTAATCGAAAGATGGTTTCCTTTCCACGAAAATTTCTCTTTTGTGTGAAAAATTCTGAAAACCAAGACTTCACCAAAATGGCTCTGGCCGAGCTATGGTTCGCGAATCCATTGCCTTCTGAGTATGTGAGCAGAAGACCAAAACATACAATCGCTTTTATGGCGTATTTTACTGAAATTCTATTTGCGAGCCATCTTATTGTCTGATTTTCAACCGTGACAACTGTAAATTTTCTAATCTGCATCTTATTTGTAACATTATTTGTAACAATAGGGATAAAAATGCTCCATCCTTCAGGCAGGAAAGGCGATTCGTGACAATTGATTTCCGTGGGCTTTTTCAGCAGACGAAACCTGATGTTGTTGCTGTTCGCGCTGAAGAACGCCGGACCCAACATGTACAGCGGGACATTTATGACAGCCATCGCCACCGGATATTCTCTGTTGCGTTTTACATGACAGGGAATGAAGTCCACGCGGAAGAGATTCTGACGAACACCTTTGTGCAGGCATTCACAGTTGCGCCCAGGCCGGGCCGGCATGCGATTGACCGGGCATTACTCTCCCAACTGCGGTCACGGTTTCAAATTTCACCTGTTTCGACTGCGGTCACAGTTCCTGAGTCTGGGCAGCACCTGGAGAAGAACATCCTTCGCACCCATCTGGAAGAAGCATTGCAGCATCTTCCACCTGTGGAAAGGCTGCTTTTTTTATTGAGAGATGTAGAGGGGTATCCGCTCGAAGAAGTTTCCAGTCTGACCGAAATCCCACCCGGAGAGGCCAGCCGCATCCTCATGTCAGCCAGAATCCGGCTGCGGAGCATTCTGGCTGACATGCAATCCTGACTAACTGTTCTTCACTACTTCCTTTGCCGGGCGATGCGTTCCTTTGTGAGTCGTGACCCATCCCGGTTTAGTGGTCTGGCGCGCACGGCCCAGCGCAAGGGCCTCTTCTGGAACATCCTCGGTAATACATGATGCAGCGGCAATATAGGAACCGCGACCAATCACGATTGGGGCAACCAGGGTAGAATCACTGCCTACAAACACGCCATCTTCAATGAGAGTGCGATGTTTATTGATGCCATCGTAGTTGCAGGTAATGGTCCCCGCCCCGATGTTCACGCCGCTGCCGATTTCTGCGTCTCCCAGATAGCTGAGGTGATTGGCCTTCGAGCCTTTGCCCATACGGATTTTCTTCGTCTCGACAAAATTGCCGATGTGTGCCTCTTCGCCGATTTCGCTGCCCGGACGCAGATGTGCGTAAGGACCAAGCAATGCGCCGGAGCGGATGTGCGATTCACTGATAATGCAGCCCTGTCGCACAAGGACATGGTTCTCAAGCGTGGAGTTTTCAATGACGGAATAGGATCGGATGCGGCAGCCTTCGCCAATACGGGTATGTCCAAGCAATTGCACGAAGGGTTCGAGGATGCTATCGGGCGCGACCTCAACGCCAGCATCAATCACAGTCGTTTCCGGGCGGAAGATGGTCACACCATTGGCCATGAGCCTGCGCGCTGTCGCCATGCGCATTTCAGCATCGAGAGCGGCCAGCTCTGCCAGAGTGTTTGCGCCAAGTACTTCAGTTGCAGACGGGGCTTCCAGCGCAACCACACGCTGACCTTCCTCGACCAGAATGCGGGCCATATCCGTGAGGTAATATTCGCCGTGCGCGTTATTTGTTGTGAGCTCGTTAATATGGTCAAAAAGTGGTTTGGTGGCGAAAGCGTAAATGCCCGAATTGATCTCGCGGATTTTTTCCTGTTGTGGTGTGAGCGCCTTCTGCTCAACAATAGCAGCCACTTCTGGCGAATGTGCAGATTTGCGCAAAACGCGGCCATAGCCGAAGGGGTCTTCCGGCTGCGCAGTAAGGATGGTCATCGCGGCGTGCTCGGCGATGTGAAAATCACGAAGCTGTGCAATGGTCTTCGCATCAAGAAGCGGGACGTCTCCAGAGAGAACAAGGATGTGTTCGTAACCTTGTACAGCTTGACGCGCGCATTGGATGGCATGTCCGGTGCCGCGCTGTTCAGCTTGTATGACGAAATTCACGCCAGTGTGCGCCATTTCTGACTGTACCGCGCCCGCCTGATGTCCAACGACAACGAAGATGTCATGTGAAGGAACAATCTGCTGTGCAGCATGAATTACATGCTCCACAAGGGCCTTTCCTCCTATCTGATGCAGAACCTTGGCGCGTTTCGATTTAAGCCGCGTGCCTTTTCCGGCGGCCATAATGACAATGGCGATTCGCATGTTACTGCTCTCCTTCAGGGTTTCCGGGACCGCCTTGCCCCTGAGGCGGAAGCCCCGGAATGGTGATGTCAATGGGTTGCGGGGTGCCCATGTTCAGGCTGGTCAGCGGCGCGCCAAACTCCTTTTGATTTCCCACAACCAGCACCGCCAATTTGGCCGGATCAATATATTTCTGTGCAACATGTTCTACGTCAGCAACCGTCACCTTTTCCACACTGTCTCGGTACTTTTCGAGGAAGTCAGCGGGATATCCATAGAATTCGAGCTTCGCTGCTTCAGCAAGGACCTTCTCTTTGGTGTCGTAATTGAAGATGAACGAGTTCAGGACTTCGTCTTTGGCACGCCGCAGCTCATCTTCGGTAAAGGGTTTGGTCTTCAGATCACGGATTTCTTCCAGCATGGCCTCTGCCGCCTGGATGGTCGTTGGGCTTTTTGTTCCCGCAACGACGCGGAACATCCCTGGATGATCATAGGCTGCGCCATAGCCTCCGCCAACGGCATATGCAAGACCTCGCTTTGTGCGGACGTCCTGAAAGAGGCGTGAACCAAAGCCGCCGGAGAAAATTTCGTTCATTACAGAAAGCGCATAGAAATCGGGGTTGCTGCGTTCTGTACCCAGCCCCACGATGTAGATGTTGCTTTGGTTCACATCATTTTTATCTACGTAATAGACGCCGGGTTTCGGCCCGGAGAAGTCTTCCTTAAGCGGAGGGACTGCTTCGCCGCCTGGCAGGCTGCTGAAGGCATCGCGCAGCGTCTTCTCCATTGCGCCGGAATTGAAATCGCCGGAGACGCCAATGATGATGTTATTCCCGACGACAGTACGGTCGTGCCACTTCTTCAGATCATCAAGCGTGACGGCCTTGATGGTCGCCAACTCGGGCTGCCGTGCATAGGGGCTGTTTGCGCCATAGACCAGCTTTGTTGCCTCGCGCGCGGCGATGCCTTCGGCGTCATCATTGCGGCGGACAATCGCCGCAGCGGCCTGCTGCCTGGCAAGCTGCAGCTTGTCTTCGCGGAAGACCGGGTGCTCGAGCAGGTCAGTGACGATGTTAAAGACGAAATCTTCGTCTTTGGTCAGGCAGGACCAGGAGAGGGAAGTGGAATCCGTATCGCCTCCGGACTCGACCTTCGCTGCGCGCGCCTCGAGCAGGTCATCAAGCTGGTCGCCGTTATGCGTGGCGGTGCCGCTGGTGCGCCAGGTGTCGGCGTACAGGCTTACGAGACCTGCTTTGCCTGGGTCCTCATCACGCGAACCCCCGCGCATTTCAATAAAGCCGTTGACGAAGGGCAACTCGTGGTCTTCCTGAAGAAGGATGACGATGCCGTTCGGCAGTTTGATGCGCTTCGGCTGCTGCGGGTGGAATGGATGCAGCGGTGGAATGGGGACCTGCTTCCAGGGCTGCGTCTGCTGGGAAAACGCAGCTTGTGTGAAAGAGAACAGTGCAACTAAAACCGTTAATCCAAGAAGCAGTAAAAAGGCTTCTTTGAATGGTCTTTTACTGCGCTGGTTCTGAGAATGGAAGCCGCGTTGATAACGAATCATTGCGCGCCTCCCTTCGTCTGCTGTTGTGGAGGCTGAAATTCGACCATAGCGTATGTTCTGTTGGTTGGAACAAAAATTTTGTTGGCGACGCGGCGGATGTCTGCCTTGCTGACTGCATCAATCCGTTTGAGCTG
>DASRBV010000332.1:0-5795 GCA_035653455.1 Pseudacidobacterium sp.
TCCTCGGCCTGCTTGATGACCGGGACAATCAGGCCCCAATCCAGCGCGACCGCAATGCCCAGATTGATGTTCTGGTGATAGCGAATCGCATCGCCTTCCATCGAAGCATTGATAATCGGCATCTTGCGCAGCGTGGCAATCACAGCCCGCGAGATGAACGGCATGTAGGTTAGTTTCACGCCATTCCTCTGCTCGTACTTTGACTTCTCCTTCTCGCGGATCTTGACAATGCGCGTGAAGTCAATTTTGAAGACTGTATGCACATGAGCATTGGTCCGCTTCGAGTCCACCATGCGCTGCGCGATGATGGCCCTCATGCGGCTCATGGGAACCAGCTCGCCCGGAAGCCCGGACGTGACTGGGGCCGCAGGAGCAGCCGGCGCTGCCGGTTTTGCCGCAGCTGGAGCAGGTGCTGGAGCCGGGGTGGCCGGAACAGGAGCAGCGGCACCGTGCTTCTCAATAAAGCCGAGCACGTCTTCTTTGGTGATGCGTCCGCCTGCGCCTGTTCCCGGAACCTGGCTCAGGTCAAGGTTGTTGTCCTTTGCAATCTTGCGGACCAGCGGCGAGGAGCGCGGCGCTTCCTTCACGCCGGCAGTAGCCGCAGCAACTGGGGCAGGCGCAGCCGCCGGGGCCTCAACTTTCGCAGGCGGCGCGGCAGGTGCTGATACAGGTGCCGCCGCCCCGGCTTCTCCGCCAATCACGCCGACCACGGTGTTGATCTGCACTGTCTGCCCCGCAGGCACCTTGATTTCCGTCAGCACTCCGGCAGCAGGCGATGGAATCTCGGCATCCACCTTATCGGTCGAAATCTCAAAGAGAGGCTCATCGCGCTGCACTGTATCGCCAACCTGCTTGAGCCACTTCGTAATGGTGCCCTCAAAGATGGATTCGCCCATCTGGGGCATGATGACGTCGGTCTTTGCCTGTCCATTGCCGGAAGGCGCAGGCGCCGGTGCAGGAGAGCTGGCAGGCGCTTCCGGTTTCGCCTCTGCCGCCGGAGAGGCCGCCGGTGCAGGTGCAGGTGCCGATGCTGTCGCGTTCCCCGCTTCGTCAATCACAGCGACAACGGTATTGATCTGGACAGTCGTGCCCTCGGCCACTTTGATTTCCTTCAGCACTCCGGCCGCAGGCGATGGAATCTCAGCGTCCACCTTATCGGTCGAAATCTCAAAAAGAGGCTCGTCGCGCTGGACGCTGTCTCCCGGCTTCTTCAGCCATTTGGTGATGGTCCCTTCAAAGATAGATTCGCCCATCTGGGGCATGATGACATCTGTCGGCATCGGTTCCCTTTCCCTGTTTCAAGCGCAAATATGGATTATAAATTCGGCAATCTGGCCGCAAAGTCTGGTGCTGACCAAACCTTTTAGTTTACGCGAAATGCGTTGGGTCCACACCTCGGAGTTGCTTCAGTTCTTTTGGAATAGACACAGGAGTGTCCTGCGCAGGGCCATCTGCGGGTGACGGCAACAGGGCTTCCAGCGATTCCAGCCAGAGGATCTGCGCATTGAAGACCTGCCCAAAATATCGGGCAACCGTGTACATCACGCTCTCCATACCGGGAGTTGCGCCAGTTTCCAGCTCCATGCTTGTCACCTCGCGGTCGGCAATCCCGCATGGAACGATGAGGTCAAAGTCGCGCAGGTCGGTGGTCACGTTCAGCGCGAATCCATGCGATGTGATGCCGCGCGAAATATGCACGCCAATCGCGGCCATCTTCTTTTCCTGGACACTGCCGCCCGCCAGCGTCCAGACACCTGTACGCCCGGCAATGCGCTGCGCCGGAATTCCATAGTCGCCGCAGGCGCGCATCAGAACTTCTTCCAGCTTCCGTACATATTCCACTGCGCCCAGGCGCGGCGAAAAACTGCGCAAATCAAAGATGGGATAGCCCACAAGCTGGCCCGGACCGTGATAGGTCACATCGCCGCCACGGTTAATTTCGTGTAGCTCCACTCCGCGCTTCGCAAGCAGCTCATCGCTGGCAAGAATATTCGAGCGGCTGGAATTGCGTCCCAACGTCAGCACCGGAGGATGCTCCAGCAGAAGAAGAACATTGCCAATCCGCTGCTGATGGCGTAACTCCACCAGCGTCTTTTGCAGGGCCAGCCCGGTTGCGTAGTCAAGACGCCCGAGATCAAGGATGGAGAGAATCATGTTCTATGGTTTGCGCCCGATTTCAGGAACGGAAAGACCACGGCATATCTTCCTGGCAAGCAGATCGGCAATTTCTGTATGCCGGGGCACAGCTTCGATTCTGCCGGTTTGCGGATTGCACCAAATAGAATGCGATCCGCCTTCCCGTTTCAAGTAACAGCCATACAAGCGCAGATGACGGAGAAGAGTGTCGCGTTTCACTGTACCGTAATGACTTCGCAAATGGCATTTTCTGGTAACCCACGCAGACCATCCTGGCGGCGGTCTTCCAGAATCAGATGAATGGCCTCAGCCAAATTCTCTTTGCATTCCTGTAAGGTCTTTCCCTGACCATTTGCACCCGGAACTTCCGGCGACCAGGCAACAAACCATTCTCCATCGCGCTCAATGACCGCAGTAAACTCATTCTGCATACTTTCAGTATAGTCCCCGTAAGAAGACCGTTCGCGGCTGGGGACTGGAGACTAACAAGGAACAAGTAGTCCCCTGTTTTTCCCCGGCCACCACTGAAACGAAAACTGCTCTACACATTGATCGCCTTGCCTTCCACGCTTCCAAACGCATCCAGCATCGCTTCAGACAGCGTCGGGTGCGCGTGGATAATGTACATCATGTCCTCCACCGTTGCCTCAAGCTCGATGGCAGTCACTGCCTCGGCAATCAGCTCGGTTGCCTGCGGGCCGATGATGTGTACACCCAGTACCTCGCCATACTTTGCATCGCTGACTACCTTGATGAAGCCATCATGCGAGTTGACGATGGTTGCCTTCGAGTTGCCCTTAAAGGGGAACTTGCCCACCTTCACATTCAGGCCCTTTTCTTTGGCCTGTGCTTCCGTCAGACCAACGCTGCCAATCTGCGGCTCGGTATAAGTGCAGGCCGGGATGCGCTGGCGCTTCACCGGCCGCGCATACTTGTCCGCAACCTTCGCGGCGACCACCATTCCCGCCATCGAGCCTACATGCGCAAGCTGGGGCAGTCCGGCAACAATGTCGCCGATCGCGTAAACGCCCGGTTCATCCGTCTGCATCCACTCGTTGACCTTGATGAAACCCCTCTCCGGAGCAATCTTCGTCTTCTCCAGGCCAATGTTCTCAGTCCGCGGAGCGCGCCCCACCGCCACCAGCACCTTTTCTGCCTCCTTCACCACCTGCTTGCCATCGGATGCAGTAAAGGTGACCTTTACGCCGGTCTTTGTCTTCTCGATCTTCTCAACCTTCGCCCCGGTATGCGCTGCTATGCCGCGTTTGCTGAACGCGCGCGCCAGCTCCTTGCTGACCTCTTCATCTTCTGCGGGAACGAGCCGCGGCAGGTATTCCACCAGCGTGATTTCAGAACCAAAGCTGCGGAAAATAGAAGCGAACTCAACGCCGACAGCACCCGCTCCGATAACAATCAGCGATTTCGGGACCTGCGGAATCGAGAGGATCTCGATATTGGTCAGGATTTTATCGTCCGCCGTCAGCCCGGGCAGCATCTTCGCGTCAGAACCTGTGGCCAGCACCACGTTCCTGGTTTGGATGGTCGAGGTCTTCCCCGCCGCGTCCTTGACTTCAATCGCATGGACGCCGTTTTTCGCCGGGCCGGTCAGCTTGCCATAGCCGTTGATGACCGTGACCTTGTTCTTCCGCATCAGATAGTCCAGACCTTTGGTGTGTGTGGTGATGATCTGGTTTTTGCGCTCGAGTACGGTCTTCCAGTTGATTTTGGCCTCGCCCTGGATTTCAATGCCGTAGTCTTTGCCATGCTTCAGGTGGTCGTAAATCTCGGCGTCGAAGAGCAGCGCCTTGGTTGGGATGCAGCCTACATGCAGGCAGGTACCGCCGAGCTTGTCTGATGCTTCGACCAGGGCGGTCTTCAGTCCAAACTGTCCGGCGCGGATGGCGCACGTGTATCCAGCCGGTCCTCCGCCGATAATTGCAATGTCATACGTTGTTTCTGCCAAGGAATGCTCCGTTCAAAATTTAGGATCAGATGTGCCGGGCGCAAAAAGAACGCCGAACTATTGATTCTATGCGAGAAGAAACGATTCACGCGAGTCGCTGGGCAGTTCCCCGTCGCCACAAGACCAAATCTGCGCGATACTTACAGGAGAGGGCAGCTTATGAGCGCAATCCCGCACCCCATCAAGGTCTCCGTGGGCGAATACCTGGCTACCAGCTATCGCCCGGATTGCGACTATGTGGACGGCGAGGTGCAGGAGAGGAATTTGGGCGAGAAAGAGCACTCTTTACTTCAGCGGGCGCTGGTTTTCCTTTTTATGAAGAACAGTGGGACATGGCAGGTCGAAGTCTATCCCGAACTGCGAGTGCAGGTCAGCCCGACCCGGTTTCGTATTCCGGATATAACCGTTACATCTGCTGGACTCCAGTGGGAACGCATTCTTAAGGCTCCAGCGCTGCTCTTCATCGAAATTCTTTCACCAGAAGACACCATGCGCCGTATCCGCGAGCGCGTGGATGACTATCTGAAATTTGGCACAAAAAATGTCTGGGTCATAGATCCGGATCTGCGCAAGGCATATGTCTGTTCAGAGCACGGCTTCATGGAGCCGGAAGATGGTGTGCTGGCCGTTCCCGAAACGAAAATTCGTGTTGTGCTGAATGAGTTATTTGCGGAACTGGACCGGGGTTAGCCGAGCACCTTCGCCGCTTCTTTTGCAAAGTACGTCACGATAAAACCCGCCCCGGCACGGCGAATCGAAATCAGCGACTCCATCATCGCCCGCTGTGGTTCGAGCCAGCCTTTGGCGAAGGCGGCGTGCAGCATCGAGTATTCCCCTGAAACCTGATAAGCGCCGATCGGTACATCGAAGCGTTCACGCGCGGCGCGGATAACATCCATATAAGGCATCGCAGGTTTCATCAGCACCATGTCTGCGCCCTCGGCCAGGTCCAGTTCAATTTCCCGCATCGCCTCGCGCAAATTCGCGCCATCCATCTGGTAACTGCGGCGGTCGCCGAACTGCGGTGCTGAATCTGCCGCCTCGCGGAACGGCCCATAGAAGGCCGAGGCGAACTTGGAGGCGTATGAAAGAATCGGAGTGTTTTCGAGTCCAGCTTCGTCAAGCCCGTCGCGGATGGCAGCCACTCTTCCGTCCATCATGTCGCTCGGCGCAACGATGTCGGCCCCGGCCTCAGCCAGCGACACGGCCGTCCGCGCAATCAGCTGCACGCTCGGGTCGTTTTCTATTTCATAGGATTCACCCTGCTTTCTCACCACGCCGCAATGCCCGTGCGAGGTGTACTCGCATAGGCAAACATCGGCAATCATCAGCAGGGTTTTAAGCGCCGTGCTGCTTTTGAACTCCCGCAGCGCGCGCTGCACAATGCCATCCTCGCTCCATGCGCCGGAACCTTGCTCGTCCTTGTTCTCCGGCAAACCAAACAAAAGCAGCCCGCCAATGCCGAGCGACGCGACGCTTTCAGCCTCTTTCAGCGCCTCGTCTATGGAAAGATTAAAGACCCCAGGCATGGAACTGATCTCATTGCGCACGCCTTCACCCGGACAGATAAAGAGCGGATAAATCAATGCGCCGGGTTCCAGATGGGTCTCGCGCACAAGCGAGCGCATCGGCTCGCTCGTCCGCAGACGGCGCAGGCGGGTCACAGGGTATTCCATGGATTTATTTTAACGAGGCA
>DASRBV010000333.1:0-5602 GCA_035653455.1 Pseudacidobacterium sp.
CAGCCTTACAACGGTCCGCCAGCCTCTCCGTGAAATGGGCCAGCAAGGCGCACAGATCCTTCTCGACATGATCGCGCATCCTGAAAACAACTTCCCTGAAGAAGTCGTCATGCAGCCGGAACTGATTGTGCGCGAATCCACGGGCCCCGCCGCGGCGCAGAAATCCAAACGGAAGAAGTAAAAAGACAGGGCGCCGGAATTTTTCCCAACGCCCTGGGAGGCTAAAGCATTTTCATAGACACTCTGGACCATGCCACGAAACTTCAGTCGCCGCGACCAACAGCGGGCCGGCGGCACTGCACAACGCAAATGGAGAATCTGTGAAATTGCCTTAAAAGAGCAATTTCAGCGATAGTTGAATCTGGCGCGGAAAGTTCTGCTGCGTTGAGCCGATCGTCCCATATCCTGACCACGCTCCAGGCTGGTTCGGATTCGCCACGCTGGTATTGCGTGATGGCGGATTTTCCGGACCACCCGTGTTTGGCCCTCCAAAGATAGGTGTATTGGTTGCGTTGAAAGCCTCGGCCTTGAATTGCAGGTAAGTGCCTTCATGCAGAAGGAACCGCTTCTCCATTCCAATCTGTGTCTGCTGCGCCCATGGATTGCGCACAACCGTTGTCCGCGGAAGCGCAGTCACAGCCGTATAAGGTGGAAAGGTGTTCCAGCACGAAGGCTCTGTGTTATTGATGTAGCTGTTCCAGGTCTTGTGCGGTGAGATGATGTTGTACTTCCCGTTGCAGTGGTAGATGTCTCCATTGGGATACCCGACCGGTGTCCCGCCTGCATTGGTAAAGATCCAGTCCAGTTGCCAGTCGTTGATGATCTGGCCGATAAGTCCATGAGCGCCGCTTGCAATGGCGCCGCCACGTCCAATCGGCAGACCATAGAGGCCGCTGAACGCCAGGTCCCACGGACGGTCGGTGCCATCCACTACGTAATACGGCTTCGCGTCTACAAGCCCTGCCCCGCCATTGTTCAGATAGCCATTGGCCACCATCAGCTTCGACCATGTAAATGACGTCAGAAAGCTGAGTCCTTTACTTAAGGCCCCGCCGTTGGTAGAGAACCGCTTCTCGGCCTTTACCAGCATGGCGTGGTAATTGCTGAATCCCTTCGGGTCGGTATAGATGTAGAGGTTTCCGTTGTATTGCGGATACGGCACCATCAGCAGCTTTGCCTGGATCGTCGGATTTCTCCCCATGTCTATGGTCGGCGGAAGCACTCCATAGAACGGATTGGTCACAAGCTGGTTCAGATAGTTCGGATCGTCGTGACCGTGATAAAAATCAGCCGGATTCAGGCCATTGAACTGCTTCGATGCGCGCATGTCTGTCGCATGATTTCCCAGATAAGTAAGGTCGAGCAAAATTTGCCAGGGTGCCTGCAATTCAACCCCAAGCGCCCATTCATGAACAAGCGGAATCTTGCGGTTACGCAGATCAATTCCAAAGCCTGTTCCAACAAGCGTCATCAGTCCATTGGAGTTTCCCGGCGGCGGAGCTGCTCCAAAAGGAAACGGGTTTCCATTGCGAAAATCATCCGCAGGATGCAGGCCGCTGTCCGGCGACGAGTTGTAACTGGTGCTCTGGTTCCATGCTGATGCGCCTCCAAGCTCAATCCCCAGCGCCTTACTGAGCGTATAGCCGCCCCGCAGCAGAATGTCCTTGTTCAGCAGATAAGAGAATCCTGCTTTGGGCTGAAAAATTCCCCATGTATTTTCATATGCGGTGAGCTTGTCGCTTGAAAACTGCACGCCGCCTACGATTGGATTGACCATCTTCGCGCCATTCGGCAGCGTGTTGTTCGGCGGAAACGTGATCATGTTGGTAATGGGATTGATGCAGGTCAGGCACATGCCCGCCAGCAGATGATGGTGCCGCTCCACCGGTGAAGTTTCCGTGTCCCACCGCAGCCCGAGGTTAAACGTCAGATTGCTGCGCGCCTTCCAGTCGTCCTGGAGAAAAGCAGCGTAATAGTGGTAGCTCTCATAAGGAGGCAGAGCATACTGCACGCTGCCGCCGCTGGGATATCCCATCAGCACACTCGCAATCGAGGCGCCGTCCTGGTTCCCCTGGAACGGGTCGCGCTGCGTGAATCCGGTGCCGAATGAGAAGTTGCCGTTCGGCTGGCCTACACCTCCGGTCACATCATGGTAGACCATCACTTCTCCGCCATAATGGAACGTGTGCTGATGGAAGACCTGCGTCAGCGATGGCGCTCCATCATAGGTCTCATACATGACCGGGTCGCCAGTGTTACCGATAATCCCCGGATACCCATCGTTGATGTTGATCTCCGGCGCATAGCGATGCTTCGTTGTAGGAATCTGCGGCATAGACAATCCAAGCTGGTCCGGCGTCAAACTGGCCAGCCCCGCGCGGAGCGTCCCGTCCGGTGCCAGGTTCCACATACGATTAAAGGAGAGGCGGATGTCGCCCACAAGGTCAGGACTGAAGGTGTGCGTCAGGTCAAGCACCTGCGTAATGCTGGAGCGGTAGTTATTGATGTTGCCCCGGATCGCCGGTCCGCTCATGCCATTCGTATTGCGGTATTCATGACCTGACCACCAGGCAAATATCCCGTATAAACGTGTCTTGTCCGTGAAGTTATAGTCCACACGCGCAATCGGCATGTTGTAGCGGTACTGGTCTGATCCGTTAAAGACATAATTGTTGACGTATCCGGCGCGGTTCGGGGCCGGGAAAAGCTTGAGAATGTTCAGGCCAATCGGGCTGATGCGGCTGGCGGGAATGGTGTTGTTCGGGAACTGCTGGCGCATATAGCCTGACTTTGGACAGCCATTTACGCCGGAGGTACAGGCCGTAGTCGTCAACGGGTCATAAATACCGTTTTTCTTCACCGCAGCCAGATAATTCGTCAGGTTCACATTGCCGTTTGCGTCCGGAAACATATCGGGAGTAGGAACAGTGGTGACAATGCCGCCGGGCAGCACTTCGCGCCATCCTTCATAGCTGAAAAAGAAGAAGCCTTTGTTGTTTTTCAGGAACGGTCCGCCAATGGTCCCGCCAAACTGATGCATGTTGTGGAAGGGCTTTCTCGCGCCCTGCTGGTTCAGCTGATACGTGTTCGCATCCAGAATCGAATTGCGCCAGAAATCATACAGAGTTCCGTGAAAATGCGGGCCGCCGCTTTTCAGAATCGTATTCATGGCGCCGCCGCCCACGCGCCCATACTGCGCATCGTAGGTGATCGTCATGATTTTGAATTCCTGCACGGCGTCTATGGAAGGCGAAATGTTCCATGTACCTGCGCCGCCCCCGCCCTGCTGCGAAATGGGCGCGCCATTCAGATAAAACTGGTTGTAGGCCCCGGGAATTCCGGTAATCGAATAGTTGTTCGATTCGTCCCATCCGCGCGTGCCGGAATACCCCGTGGCCCCAAACTGTGTCTGGTTAAACCTCACGCCCGGTGTGAGCGCCATCAGCATGTAAATCTGGCGGCCATTCAGCGGAAGGTTCTGCACCTTTTCCGGGTCCATCACCGCGCCGACTGAAGCATCAGCCAGATTCAGACCGAGCTGGTTCTCCTCGACCGAAACCGTTTCGGAAGTCGAACCAATCTGTAATGAGAAATTCACGCTGGCCTTTGTGGCCACATCAATCACCACATTCTGCTGGACTGCTTTCTTAAATCCCGGGGCTTCAGCGGTCACCGTATATGTTCCCGGCTGGACATACGGAATCACATAATTCCCATTCGCGCCGCTTGTAATCGAATATGTCTGCTGTGGACCAACCGCCGTAATGCCTGCATTCGGTATCACTGCGCCCTTTGGATCAGTCACCTGGCCTGAGATCGTGCCGCGGTATTCCTGCGCCTGCACCAGCGAAGTTGTCAGAAAAAATATCAGGCACAGCAGCGGTAAATGGCATCTGTTTAAACGCTTAAATGGAATCGTTTCCAACCTCGAACGAAAGAGCATATTACGTTTCATTTTGTCTGGCCTCAAAATGAGTGGGTTTTACAGCGACAAGGATAATAACAACAAAATTGGAATCGTTTCCAATGAAAATTTTATTTATTTGTAAATAAAAGAGTTAGAAAGGGTGGTAACCAAAGTACTGCGCGGGAAACCAGCCGGGACGGGCCCACACATGCATGGGAGATGTTATGACCAGGAATTTTTCCTGAGTCATCTCACAAACCAGCACAGAATCCCACCGGCCCATATTCTGAAAGCCCGCAAAGCAGACGCTGACTGCTGACCGCTTTTAGCTGCTTGTGTGAGATGACCTCAGGGCCTGAAAACAGGCACTTACCGGAACAGCGACAAATCAATCGCATCGCCCATGGCTTTATAACCAGCATCTTTCGGATGCAGATGGTCGCCGGAATCATACTCAGGCAAAAAAGTGTCCGGATGCGCAGGGTCCTGCGTGGCTTTGTCAAAATCAATCACACCATCAAACACACCGCTCGTCCTGATCCATTGGTTATAAGCCTGCCGAATCTGCTCCCCTTCCGCAGTGGAATAGCCGGCTCCCACATAAGGCGTCAGCGTTGCGCCAAATACCTTGATGCCGTGCTGATGTGCTCGTGTGACAAGCTGTGAAAGCCCAAAGATCAGATCGTCTGCAGTAATAGGCTTGTCTTCCGGGCCTTCAGGACGCTTCAGGTGTCCGATGTCATTGATTCCCTCGAGAACAATGAGATACTTCACTCCGCTCTGCGCAATCACATCGCGGTCAAAGCGGGCCAGGGCGCTGGGACCATATCCATCGTGCAGAACACGATTGCCGCCGATCCCTTCGTTCAGTACCCCAAGATGCGCCGTCCGCTTGTCCGCCTGGAGCCGAGCAGCCAGAACATCAGGCCAGCGATGATTGGCGTTTGGAGTTGACGCCGCACCATCAGTAATGGAGTCGCCAAACGCAACAATCGCCGCAGCGTGGTCTGTGGCATTCGTGCTCACGTCCACTCCCTTTACAAAGCACCAGGAATTGATAGGGCTGGAATTGTCCGGAGTTGGAGCAGCCGTAGCATCTCCCTTCAGAATGTAATTCGTCTCATCCGCGAACGAGTGGCAGGTCATGTTCCGAATGTGCTGCTCAGGCAGATACACACTCACGATCAGGTCAGACAACGGCGCTACCTGCATCGGCACAGGATCGCTCAAAATAAATGCGCCGGCAGGAATCATGGCCGTAGGCTTGCCATTGAAAGTAAGCGCATGGTCCGTTCCCTGCTGCTCGGAACCGCCGCCTGCACCCGCAGCAACATGCGCCGCGCCCACTACCAGCGGCTCCGTGCCGAATTCATTGGTCAATTGAACACGAACAGCATTCCCACCGATGCTGATATGGACAACATTTCGATACGTTGAATTCGTCGGTGCCACCTGCACCGGATTTACGGCATGGGGCAACGGAGAAGCGGCCCATGTCCCGACCCAGTTTCCAGGAGTTTGTGCAAAAGCGGTGAGACTGGCTAGAGCGACGATGGCACACGTGAGCGTTTTCTTCTGCATTCTGTTCCCTTCTCAAGATGAAAATCAGAGCAAAGCCAGCATAATGCAGAGACATGCCTTCGTGCACAAACAAACCCTTCCACCCCAAATGATTGTTGTCTGGCCCCACGCCGG
>DASRBV010000334.1:0-4731 GCA_035653455.1 Pseudacidobacterium sp.
ATTTTGCGCAGCAACAGACGGCGTCTGCCCGGGCACCGTGCCCTGTTCCTGATTGGCGGCGGGAACCGGCGCTGGTTTTGCAGCCGGAGCTGGCGCCTGAATCCGCCGCAGCTCAATCGAATTCATGGTGCCGGAGTCCACTATTTCTGTATTCAACGGGCTGATTCGCTCGGCGCGCACCACATGCGGAATCACCAGAAAGACAATTTCATCATCACGCACTTCGCGCGATTCCGAGCCAAAAATGTAGCGCAGAATGGGCAACTCGGCCAGCCCGGGCGTACCGCTCAAGGATTTGTTTTCCTGCCGCATGAGAATGCCGCCGAGAATGCTGGCTTCGCCTTCCCGCAGACGGATGGTCTGGTCCACTGAGCGCTGCGTAATGACTGGTTCGTTGATGCCGCCCAGATTCACAGTGCCGTTTTCCGCCGAGACTTCGATCTTCATCTTGATCGTGACATCGCGGTCGTAATGCACCGTGGGCTTCATGTCCACGTTCACGCCCACGTCAAGATACTGGAACTGCGTATTCACCAGCGAGCTGACAATAGCGGTCGCTGCTCCGGTCTGATAAGACCCCGTGGCCACGGGCAACTTTTCGCCGATCTTCAGCACCGCCTGCTGCCCGTCCGAGGCCCGAACCCGTGGGTTCTGCAAGAGTTTTGTATCGGAATCGCTCAACAGAAGGTTGACCTGCGCCTGCCCAATGGTCACCGCAAAGTTTGTCGCATTCAGGTGCGCCAAGTCATTCAGCGTAAGACTGCCTGTAGTGCTTGTGGTTGTGGAAGATGTAGTGGACGACGACGAGGATGAAGATGAAGACGAGCTCTGGTTCGCGTTCGACTGCTGAAAGTTAATCGAGGCAGTTTGCGGAAGCTGAATGCCGATGTTGCGCATCTTGTCGCGATTGACTTCCATCACGGCAACATCAATCACAACTTCAGGCTTGGCCTTGTCCAAATCATTGATGATCTTCTGCGCCAGCAGAAGCTCATCCGGAGTACCGCGCATAATAATCGCATTCTGGCTGGGCACGGGATAGATGCGCGCGGTGGTGAACACCTGCCGGAGCGCTGTATTGATATCATTCAGGTCCTGCTGCTGGGTAATGTTTGCCAGGTAAAAGGTCTGGACTGCCTGCTCATCCAGTTCCGTGCGCTTGCCGCGGTTGTTCTCCGCAACAAAGATGGTGTTATCTGTTATCGGGCGCCAGAATGTGCCGGAGATCGTTCCAATAATGCGCAGCGCATCATACAAAGAGACATTCGTCAGGTCTACCTGGATGCGCTTCGACGTATATTGCGGGTCAAAAAGCACATTGATGCCCGCCAGTTTGCCGACAGTCTGGTAGATGACCCGGCTGTCTTCTACCGAATGAATCGTAATCGGCTCATTGGAGATGGGTTTCAGCGTCGGCGGGCCGCCAATCTCCTCCAGTGCAGGGGTTGCATTTGGCGAAAGCGACGTCTCCTGGGTCGGCGGAGCATTCATCTTTTCCCGCGTGGCCTGGATCTCCTGCTGTGCCAGTTCGTTACTCGGGTCAATCTCAATTGCGTGCAGAAATTCCGTGACTGCGGCCGTGTCATTGCCCTGGTCGCGCAATTTCTGGCCTCGTTTTACATGCTCGGCGGCTGCGGCAAAGCGGGTGCGCTCCCAGGCCGTCTTATAGCGCAGGTCGGTCGGCTTTTTCTGAAATGCCTTGTAATAGTCCTCGTAGGCCGTCTCGATGTCGTCTTTGGCCTCGGCGTTCTGGCCCTGTTTAAACCAGTGGCTCGCGGACTGTGCGTGGAGCGAAGCAGTGCCTAAAAAAAGAAGAAATCCGACCGAAACGATGGCCAGTTTTGCGGCGTTGTGTTTCATGCAACTCCAGGAGTCAAAATATCCGGGGAAAAGACGTACAGTCGTGGCCGATTATAACAGGGCACCCTGTGCCCCGTGACCTGGCCCTGAGCCCTGTAAACTAAATGCATGGCCCGTCAGTCCAGTCATCAGGTGGCCCCTGCCGCTTCCCAAAAATCAAAGCCGCGAGATCCGGTGGCTGCCGGCACACGGGACGCTGCGCAGAACCGCGCCGCCGGACACAACTATTTCCTGCTCGACAGGTTTGAGGCCGGCGTTGCTCTGCGCGGGACCGAGGTCAAGTCCATCCGCGAAGGCAAGGCCAATCTCAAAGACGCTTACGGCATCATCAAAGACGGCGAGGCGTTTCTGCTTAACGCGCATATCGGGCCTTATTCCCACACCGGATACACGACTCATGACGCGCTCCGCACGAGGAAATTGCTGCTCCACCAGGAAGAAATTCGCAAGCTACAAGGCAAGACGCAGCAAAAGGGATTTACGCTCATCCCCACACGACTTTATTTCCGCAATGGCCGGATAAAGTGCGAACTGGCACTCGCCAAAGGCAAACAGGACTGGGACAAACGCGAAACCGAACGCCGCCGCGAAGCCGACCGCGAAGCAAGAGCTGCGATTGCCAGATCACGAAAATAGCCTCCCTGCTTATGTGACTCGGAGCTATTTTCTCAAATCCAGAACGCTGCGCACTTCAGCGTTGAACAGCTCCATCGTCCGTTTCACCAACGGATGCTCAATCGCCTGGGCGTGCACTGAACCGCCGGCGGCCGCGCGTGGTTTCGCGTTTCCGTTCGCTGTGCCGCTCTCGCCCGGAATGACAGCCAGCTTCTGCGTTGCTCCTACCGCCCGCATCGCGCTTTTTGCGATTTTTTCTGTTTCCGGAGTCATCGTCAGGCCGATCATCGTCTTTGTTCTAGCGACCTCGACCTGAATCGTGTCTCCCTGAACGGTCCAGCGGCCTTCATCCAGAAATACAGCGGCAGCATTATGCCCTTTTTCTTCCAGAGCAGCGCAAATGGATTCCCGAATGCGGTCAATCTCTGCTTCTGCATGGGATGAAGCCACAGGGGCCAGCGCCAGCGACCCATCGGTCGCTTCGATGGCCGCTTCAGCAACACCTGTAACAGGGGCCTTCACGGCCTGCGAAGTAATCTCCACCGGAGTCAGAGCACGCAGGGCCGTAGGGGCTTCCAGCTTAGGAGAGGCGGATATTTCGCTGGTCATTTTTCTTTCCCTGTCTGCCTCAAAGGGGGAAAACGCGGGTTTAGGCGGAGGGCCAACAGGTTGCGAAGATCTCGCCGAAGCGGCGCCAGCTTTCGGCAAAACACCTCCGCCCAACGCAGGCTTTCCGCCGGAAGGCATCTGGCTCAGGAATTCCTCTATCGGCAGCAGGCGTTGCAGATGGACGAGCTTAATCAGCCCCAGTTCCAGGTGGAACCGCTGCTCTTGCCGGTAATTCAGCTCGTCGTAGGTACGGAGCATGATCTGGAGAAAACGCGTCAGATCTTCTTCAGAAAACAGCACTGCCGACCGGGCCGCCCGCGCCCTCTCATCGGCTGAGATTTGCAACAGTTCAGAATTCTCGCCCGCAATTCGTGTCATCAGCACGTTTCTCAGGTAGCGGACAAACTGCCGCGCCAGGGCCTGTGGACTGTTTCCGGCATTGAGCAAAGTATTGATTTCCTCAATGACGGCGCTTGTGTTGTTTTCGCCCACCGCTTCCAGCAGCCGCTCAAAGACGGTGTTCGGCACCGTGCCCATCAGTTTGCGGACCTGCGCGGCATCAAGCCTGGCGCGCCCGTCCACCACTGGGGCCGAAGCAATGGCCTGGTCCATGATCGAAAGCGCATCGCGCATCGAGCCGTCCCCTGCCTCAGCCAGCAGCGCGAGGGCGTCGTCCTCAGCAGCGACATTTTCGTGTCCTGCTATAGCGCGGAGTTGGCCCAGAATGTCATCAAACTTCACCGCATGGAAGCTGAAGTGCTGGCACCGCGAGCGGATAGTCTGGGGAAAGTCCTCCGGCTGCGTCGTTGCCATCATAAAAACAACGTGGCCGGGAGGCTCTTCCAGCGTCTTCAGCAGCGCGTTGAAGGCTGCATCGGTAATCTGGTGCGCTTCGTCGAGGATGTAAATCTTGTACTTGTCGCGCGCAGGGCGATAGCGGGCAGCATCACGCAGCTCGCGGATTTCATCAATACCGCGATTGGTCGCAGCGTCAATTTCGATCACGTCCACTGCATTTCCGGCGCGAATCTCCGTACACGAGTCGCAAACACCGCAAGGCTCAGCCGTGGGCCGCTCCGGAGAGCCAATGGCAGTCCGGCAATTCAGCGCCATGGCCAGAATGCGGGCAATGGTAGTCTTCCCAATGCCGCGATGGCCGCTGAAGATGTATCCGTGGGCAATGCGCCCCTGCTCAAGGGCATTGAGCAGTGTGCGCGTGACATGCTCCTGCCCGACAACGTCTGAAAACCGTTGCGGACGGTACTTTCGGGCTAAAACCTGATACGCCATGACGGGACAATAATGAGGTCTGAAAGATGATTGTAATCCCAGCGAGTTTTCACAGCGTGCAAAGCTCTCTCAGGCCACCTCTTTTTACAATGAAAGCGCCAGAGTGGCTATTCGCCCATCGGTTACAGTAAAGGCATGCCGTCAGAGCACGATGCAGGCCGGCTTTTTGAGGAAGCCGTCAACATTATGGCGCGACTGCGCGCCCCGGGAGGCTGTCCGTGGGACCGCGAGCAGACCTTTGACTCTATCCGCAAATACACGCTGGAGGAGACCTATGAAGTCCTGGATACGATTGAGCGGCGCGATTGGTCCCATTTGAAAGAAGAGCTGGGCGACCTGCTTCTGCAGGTGCTTTTT
>DASRBV010000335.1:0-10108 GCA_035653455.1 Pseudacidobacterium sp.
TCTACGTGATTGGACATACGGCCGCAGGCGTCTTCTACGGCGCGCAGACCGTGAAACAGCTAGTTTCCGGAACAGGCGGTGACGCGGTGCTGCATGGATGCGTCATTCGCGATTGGCCGGCAATGAAATATCGCGGCGTGCACGACGATCTCTCGCGCGGACCGGTGCCGACGCTGGAGTTCCAGAAAAAGCAGATTCGCACCTTTGCTGCATACAAAATAAACGTGTATTCACCTTACTTTGAGAACACGTTTCAATATGCTTCAAACCCGCTGCCCGCATTGCCTGGCGGTTCCATGTCGCAGGCCGATGCGAAAGAACTCGTGGAGTATGCAAAGCAATATCATGTGACGATTGTTCCGGAACAGGAGGCCTTCGGGCATCTGCATCACGTGCTTACCTGGCAGCAGTATGCGCAGCTGGCCGAAGTACCGGTGGGGGCCGTGCTCGCTCCGGGAGAGCCGGGCTCACTTGCACTCATCCGGCAGTGGTTTACTGAACTGGCCGCTGTCTTTCCCGGACCATTTCTGCACATCGGAGCAGACGAGACGTTCGAGTTGGGGCAGGGCAAGACGGCACAGGACGTAAAGCAGCGCGGACTGGGCGCAGTCTATGTAGACTTCCTGAAGCGCATTCACGATGAGCTTGCGCCGCTCCATCGCAGGCTGCTCTTCTGGGGCGATGTGGCGATGAATGATCCGGAACAGGTGAAAAACCTGCCGAAGGACATGATCGCGGTGGCCTGGCACTATGAGCCAGAGCCGGAAGGCTTCAGCAAGTGGCTAACGCCCTATACAAATGCCGGCATGGAGACCTGGGTCGCTCCCGGAGTGAACAACTGGAACCGCGTCTATCCGAACAACGAGCTGGCGCTCGGTAACATTCAGGGCTTTGTGGCGGACGGGCAGAAGGCGGGAAGCACCGGAATGCTGAACACCATCTGGAACGATGATGGTGAGGGCCTGTTTGCGGAAGATTGGTATGGGGTGCTGTTCGGCGCAGCGGCTGCGTGGCAGCAGGGAAGAAGCGACATTGCTGAGTTCCAGAAAAACTACGGAAAGGTCTTTCATGGTGATGCCTCCGGAGATCTTGACCAGGCGCAGCTTGCATTGATTGCCGCGCATCAGGCAATGGAAAAGACCGGCATGAGTGATTTGCGTGATTCGCTGTTCTGGCTGGATCCGTGGAGCGCGGAAGGTCAGCAGGTGGCAGCCAAAATCAAACCAGCACTGGCAGATGTTCGTCTGGATGCCGAGCGCGCTCTGACGCTGATTGCCGAGGCCAGGCGGCTGGGCCCACTGCGTGAAGCCGATGCAATAGACGCAATGGAACTGGGCGCGCGGCGCATGGACTTTATCGCATTCAAATTTCAGACGGCCAGCGATATTGCCGAGGGCTACCTGCGGCTTTATCAGAACCAGAATGATCCGGAAGTGCGTAAGCACCTCTCGCGCGACCTGTGGAACCTCTCCGGTGTAAACGGCCGCTGCCAGGACCTGCGCGATGGCTATGGCTATATCCGTGATCTATACAAGCAGGCATGGCTCAAAGAGAACCGTCCTTACTGGCTCGACAATGTGCTTGCTCAGTACGATATGGCCATGCAACTTTGGATTGCGCGCGCGGACAAAATTCGCGCTGCCCGCCAACAATGGATGACGGAACATACCTTGCCATCACCTGAATCTCTTGGAATAGCGCAGGCGAAATAATGCACATACCGCTGCGTCCTGTTGATCTGATCATTGTTGTTCTGTATCTCATCGGGATTACCTGGTTTGGCCTGCGGTTCCGCAAGGACGGCGAGCGCTCCATCAAGAGCTACTTTCTTGCCGACCGGAACATTCCCTGGTGGGCAATTGCGCTCTCCATTGTTGCCGCCGAGACCAGCACACTTACGATCATCAGCGTCCCCGGCATTGCCTTTACCGGCGATTTCGGCTTTCTGCAACTGGTGATGGGCTATCTACTGGGACGGATTGTCATCTGCATCATCTTTTTGCCGCGCTATTTTCGCGGAGAGCTGATGACGGCGTATCAGGTCATCGGTGAGCGGTTCGGAAAGCGCCTGCACCGGACAACGGCGTTCCTCTTTCTCATGATGCGCGCGGCAGCCGAAGGGGTGCGCGTCTTTGCGATTGCGATTGTGGTTGGCGTTGCGCTGGGAACAGGTGACATTGCCTCCATTGTGATTTTGTCACTGCTGACGCTCCTCTATACCTTTGAAGGCGGCATGAAGGCGGTCATCTGGACAGATGTTTTGCAGATGTTTCTTTATGTATTGGGTACGCTCGTAAGCCTGTGGAGCATCAGCGGACACATTCCCGGCGGCGCGCACACGCTGTATGCAGTAGCGTCGTCTGCAAATAAATTCACGGTCTTTCATTTTGTCTTTTCTGTAACTGAAGCGTATACATTCTGGGCGGGCGTGCTCGGCGGCTGCTTCCTTACGATGGCCAGCCACGGGACCGACCAGCTGATGGTACAGAGATTGCTCGCCGCAAAAAACCTGCGCGAATCACGGATTGCGCTTCTCAGTAGCGGCGTTGTTGTCTTTGTGCAGTTCTCGTTGTTTCTGCTGATTGGCGCTGGGCTGTTTGTGTATTACAGAACAACCGGGCAATCACCGCATGTAACCAGCCCGGACCGTATTTTCCCTGTCTATATTGTCCACCAGATGCCTGCGGGAGTTTCCGGTCTGATGATTGCTGCGATCCTTGCGGCTGCCATGTCCAACCTGAGCGCGGCCCTCAATTCTCTGGCTTCCACTTCCATGGTGGACTTTTATCTTCCCCGCAAACACGGTCTGGGCGAAGCACAGAAAACGAAGGCCTCACGCCTGATGACTCTGGGTTGGGCCGTGGTCCTTCTCGTCCTGGCGATTCTCTCCCGCAGCGGCGGCCATGTGCTTGAAATTGGCCTGTCCATTGCTTCAGTGCTTTATGGGGGAATGCTCGGGGTATTTCTGCTGGGAACACTGACGCGTCGCGCAACTGAAACCGGGGCAATGATTGGCTTGATTGCAGGATGCGTGCTGGATCTTTTGTTATGGCGGCAGAGTGCGCCCGTCCATCTGGGAAGCTCTTTGATTGTTCCCAAGATTGCATGGACCTGGTATGTCCTGGTCGGTGCGCTGGTAACGTTTGTGATTGGATATCTTTTCAGTGGCCGTACAAGGAGCGAATCGTAAGATGCGTGCGAAAGGGAAGTCTTTGCTCGTGGTGGTATGGCTCTGTTGTTCAGCTGCTTTTGCGCAGCAGACGCAGAAGTTTTCAACGATTGATCAATTAGTAGGTCAGGCCATAGCAGAGCACCGCCTTCCCGGCGCAGTTGTCGAAATCGGCCACAATGGCAAAGTCGTTTTTCGCAAGGCCTATGGAGAGAGGTCGCTTGAACCCACTCGCGAACCAATGACTGCGGACACCATCTTTGACATGGCATCGCTGACGAAGTGCCTGATGACAGCGACGGCCACGATGCAGCTCTTCGACCAGGGCAAACTGCGGTTCAACGATCCAGTGTCGAAGTATCTGCCGGAGTTTGCCGCGAACGGTAAGGAAGACATCACGATTCGCCAACTCCTTACGCATTATTCTGGCCTTCCGCCAGACCTTTCTCTGACGGAGCCGTGGGAAGGGAAGCAGGAGGCATTCAGGCGCGCATTTGCCATCAAGCCAGACCATCCTGCAGGTGTGCGCTTTGTTTACAGCGACATCAACTTCATCGTGCTTGGCGCTTTGGTGGAGAAGCTGTCAGACATGACGGAAGACCAATACGCGCTCAAAAACATTATCCAGCCGCTGGGGTTAAAGCATACGCGCTACGTACCTCCTGCAGATTGGCTGCCGTTGATTGCTCCCACAGAATATGAGCACGGAGTGATGTTGCGTGGCATTGTGCATGATCCAACCGCGCGACGCATGGGCGGCGTCGCAGGGCATGCAGGGCTTTTCAGTACAGCGGACGATGTGGCCATCTACGCACAGGCATTGCTGGACAAACTGGCAGGCAGGCCGAGTAAGTTCCCGGTTTCTCGCGCCACTCTCATGAAGATGGTCACGCCGGAACAGCCTGCAACAGGTACAGCTCTGCGCGGTTTTGGCTGGGACATCGAATCTCCATACTCGAGCAATCGCGGAACGATCTTTCCTGTTGGGTCATTTGGCCACACCGGATTTACGGGGACTTCGCTGTGGATGGACCCGGTCTCAGACACATATGTGATTGTTCTTGCGAACGCCGTCCATCCCAACGGTCCAAAGAGCATCACAGCCCTGCGTGGAAGCATTGCCAACGCGGCCGCAATTGCATTGGGAATCGCTCCAGACAATGGAAAGCTGTCTGCCAGGCTGACCGGATATAACGAATCGCTCAGCGGTATGCGGCGCTGGACAGCACGCAATGCCGAAGTGAAGACAGGCATAGATGTTCTTGAAGCCGGCAATTTTGCCGAACTTCGCGCGCTCGCACAAAAACATGGCGGAAAGCTGCGTATTGGTCTGCTCACAAATCAAACCGGAGTAGACTTTGCGGGCCGGCGCGATATTGACGTTCTTGCCCATGCTGAAGGAATCGAGCTAAAGACAATTTTCAGTCCTGAGCACGGAATCCACGGCGCGCAGGACACGACAAATATCAGCAACTCAACCGATACGCAGACGGGGATTCCTGTCGTAAGCCTTTACGGCGCAACAGAAGAGCAGCGGCGGCCTTCGCCTGAGATGCTGCGCCAGCTCGATGCCGTCGTGATTGATTTGCAGGATGCGGGTGTCCGCTACTACACCTATGAAACTGCGATGGCGTATTTCCTGGAAGCCGCAGGAAAGACGGGAACAGATATTGTTGTGCTCGACCGCCCCAATCCGATCAACGGATCATTTGTGCAGGGGCCAATCTCCGATGACACCGAGAGTTACGTCCACTACATGCCTCTGCCCGTGCGCCACGGCATGACGATGGGTGAGCTGGCGCGTTACTTCAACCACGAGCACAATCTGCACGCGCCTCTGACCGTAGTCAGAATGCAGGGATGGCAACGCGGCGACTGGTACGATTCCACAGGGCTGACATGGGTCAATCCTTCTCCAAATCTGCGCGATCTGGAAGAAGCAGCGCTCTATCCCGCTTTGGGGCTGATAGAAACGACCAATATCTCCGTCGGTCGTGGTACAGATACTCCATTCGAGGTATTCGGCGCTCCGTGGATCCATGCGCGCGAGCTTGCGCAATATCTGAACAAGCGTTTTCTGCCTGGAGTACGTTTCCTTCCCATAGAGTTTACCCCGCAAAAGCCTTATCCATATGGCGGTGAAACATGCCATGGCGTGCGTGTGCTGCTAATGGACCGCGATGTTCTCGATTCGCCGGAACTGGGCATAGAGATAGCTGCGGCGTTGCATAAACTTTATCCGGAAAACTACAAGCTCGACCGGATCAATACGCTGCTTGCCAATCAGCATGTGCTCGATATGCTTCGCAGCGGGGCCGATCCGCAGCACATTGCAGAAGACTGGCGGGGTCCGCTGGATAAGTTTGAAAAAAGGCGGGAACAGGCATTGTTATATTGACCCGGCGGTCTTTTGACAACAAAGCAGATCGCCCTTGCGAGCGCAAAGACCATGGCTGCAGGCCCCGGAACACGCAGGACGGCCACAGGATATGCCCGAATGTGAGTGCGGGCACGTAAGATAGTTGTTTGAGTCTGAAGATTATGTCCACTGATCTGAAGCAGCAATTCATGAAGAGGGCGATTTCACTCGCAACTGACAATGTACGCAACAACACCGGAGGCCCATTCGGTGCGGTCATCGTGAAAGATGGCCGGATTGTCGGGGAAGGCGTTAATAAGGTGACCGCAACCAACGATGCAACCGCGCATGCTGAGATTGTGGCCATTCGCAACGCCTGCCGCAACCTCAATACGTTCAGACTGGACGGCTGTGAGCTTTATACGAGCTGTGAGCCTTGCCCGATGTGTCTGGCTGCATCTTATTGGGCGCACATCACGGCCATTTATTTCGGCAACCGCGCCGAAGATGCCGCGCGCATTCACTTCGCCGACGCATTCCTGTATGAGCAGCTTGCGCTTCCGCGTGAAAAGCGCGCGGTTCCTGAGCACGAGATGATGCGAGAGCAAGCCTGGGAGAGTTTTCAGGCCTGGATTGAAAGTCCTTCAAAGGTCGAATACTGACCGGTCCCCATCCTTTCGCGTACAAGGCGCGAAATCAGCCAAGGCGCTCTCCTTCAGGTTTTCGCTTGCGTATGTTCTATTCAGAAGGAGGGCGGCCGGAAGGCTGATGGTGTCTTCTATGGATGCGTGACCAGAGCATCAGCAATTTTAAGCGCCTCATCCAGAGCGGCAATGCCTGTATCTATCTGTTCTCTTTCGATAATCAATGGCGGGGCAACGATGAGATGGCTGACCCACGCCTGGATGGTCACTCCATTTTTCATCATCTGGGCTGCAATCTGGTCTACAACCAGGGGCTTACCGCTGATTTTATCGCCCATAGTGTTAAAAGGCTGCTTCGTAGTACGGTCTTTTACCAAATCCAGGGCCCAGAAGAGTCCCATGCCACGCACATCGCCAATACACGGGTGGTTTTCCCTAAGGGCGTTGAGTTTTGTTTGCACATAGGGCGCCAGTTCCGCGGCGCGCTCGACAAGTTTCAGACGCTTCATCTCAGAGATGGTCGCCACTGCCGGCTTCAACGTCAGCGGATGCGCTTCGTACGTATGTCCGTGCGCAAAATAATGATCATCGAAGTATGCGGCGATTTTCTCTGTTGTCGCGCAGAGGCCAAGAGGTACATAAGCAGAGGTGATACCTTTCGCCGTGGTCAGGATGTCGGGTTTGACGTTCCAATGGTCTACCGCAAACCACTTGCCAGTGCGGCCCCATCCCGTCATCACTTCGTCGGCGATAAGCAGCGCACCGTGGCGGTCACATATCTGTCGCAGACGCGGCATGTATTCCGGCGGAGGAACGAGCACCCCATTGGTCCCGACGATAGGTTCTACGATGACAGCCGCCACATCATGCTCATTGTCAACGATGTGCTCCAGATAATCCACGCATGCAATGCCGCATTCCGGATATGTATGCTTCAGCGGACACTTATAGCAGTTCACTTCCGGCGCAAAGAGAAAGTCGCGTCCTTTACTGGAAGGTTCGGAGGCCCAGCGGCGCGCTTCTCCTGTGGCAGCGATTGAGGCGGCAGTTGAGCCGTGATAAGAGCGGTAGCGGGCCACAATCTTCGAGCGTCCCGTGTACATGCGGGCGATCTTGAATGCAGCTTCATTGGCTTCAGTTCCGGATGTGGTGAAGAAGAACTTTGTCAGCCCATCGGGCAGGACTTCCGTCAGGGCCGCACTCAGTTCCGCGCGCGCCGTTGTTGCATAGGAAGGCATGGCATAAGCCAGTGTGCGTGCCTGTTCGGCAATGGCGTCCACCACAGCTTTGTTCCTGTGGCCGAGATTTACGCACATCAGCTGCGATGAGAAGTCGAGGTACTTCTTTCCCGTTGCATCTATGATGTAGCAGCCTTCGGCATCAACAATGTGCAGCGGTGTCCACCCTTTCTGAAACCGCCACGTTCCGTAGTTGTACTGTTTCGTGGCTTGGACAGCATCAGGCATGGTTTCCCTCAGTTTGCTTTTTCCCCGGCAGTAAAGGTGGTCCACGGCCCGGATTTCATGTCCCGCAGGATGGGCGCCTGCCAGGAAAATTCAGGATGCGCAGCGAGAAATGGCTTTGCAAGAAAGTCTTCCCCGCAGGGATGTCCGGCATGGGCGATGATGCTCATCCTGGCTGCCAGATCGCTGGTGGTCACTTTGCCCTGGACTGCGCCGCCTGGATAATAGGGTGGCCAGTCCCACTGCGGAATCCCTTCCTTCACTGTATCCACGTGCCCGCAAAGACTGCGCTGGTCAGGATTTTCCTTCTTCAGGAAACTGTCTTCATGATCACTGAGGAAGCGGCCTGCGGCATCGGCATCTATCTTACCTTTATAGTTGGACATGAGCTGCTCCCAGCGCACTCGGCGCGCGTTGGGTGAGGTGGAGAGGTCGTTGTAATTGAAACCGCTCGTCTCTTCCTGGATGAGCTTCGGGTCGCGCGCAAAATTGGAGCTGACAAAGTAGCCGTCCTTCGTGCGCCACAACGGAGTGTTTTTCAGTCCCAGTTCAAGATAAGCAATCTCTCCGGTTTTCCGGTCACCTATGAGCCAATCGTTTGCATATCCGCCATTGTTGCCGTTGCGCATCGTTGCCACAACCTCATCAATGGAGCTGGCGTATTGCAGTGCTTTGCGTGAGCGCATGAAAGTGGGGCTGCCGTTGGAGTTCCATCCCTCAAATTGTGTGATGGTGGTTTCAGTCAACATGATTCCGGCGTCGTTAATGCCGAAATCGTCATTGCTGGTGATCATTCCGGGAACGCCGTCCATCAGAATGCGGTGGCCTTTTGCCGGCTCAATGTCAAAGACCATCGTCCAGCGCTCGCCTTCGGCATACGAACTCCAGTTATTGTGCGCCATGACGATTTCCCCGCCTTTGGTATAGCTTCCTGTTGCGATGAAGGCACTACAATTTCCCGGAGCATCCACCTTCGGCGCGTGTTTGGCGTGCTGCTGTCGATTGAGCCAGGGAACGTAGTACTCCGCCAATTCCATCGTGCCATTCAACGCCACGATGTCCCAGACATCCACATGCACGCCTTTGGCCTGTGCGCCCTTTGCGATGGCCGACATCTCCTGCTGATATTCCGGATCTATATGCGGCCAGAGTACCGTCTTCGCCGCATTGCGGAAGAAGGTCCAGTCGCGTCCGGTGCTGTGCTCGTCTTCAAGCCGGAAAACGTGCAGCGCGTCCTCAATTTTATCGGCGAGCAGATAGCCGTGCTGATAGCCAACCTGCTCCGGAGTACCCTGAAGGTGGATGTATGTCCACCCGTTGCGCTCAAAGCTGTAGGCCCCTTCCAGCCGAGGATCATGTCGGGTCGCGGCCTGGCCCGCAAAAGGACTCGCACAGAAACTGAATGCCAGCAGAATCATGCCCATCAGACGACAGCCAGAAAAGCCAGTGTCTTTCATGCCAACGTTCTCCATGGAAAAGAAGTTGCTTACGACCCGCCGAGACTATTTCGCCACGGTAAACTCCCCACTGAGCGGAGTGTTCTCTGAGGAATCCCCCACATACACCTTAAACTCACCCGGGTCTACGCGCCAGTCATTCGCATTCGTGTCCCAGTAAGCGAGCGCGCGCCGGTCCAGCGTCACCGAAACATGCTTCGCCTCACCAGGATTCAACCGCACCTTCTCAAAGCCCTTCAGTTCCTTTACGGGACGTTCCACCTTCGCCGACGGGTCCCCCACATACACCTGTGCCACCTCGGCCCCCTCGCGCTGTCCCGTGTTCGTCACGTCAAAGGAAACCATAATGTTCCCATCGCTCGACGCCTGCTTCGGAGAAATCTCCAGGTTGCTGAACCGGAACGTCGTATACGACAGCCCGAATCCAAACGGAAACAGCGGTTTCTTGTTCCGGCTCGTGTAGTAGCGATACCCAACAAACACGCCTTCGCTGTACTTCACATGCGGCGTCTGTCCTTCCGGAACAGGCGGAGCGTAGTAGGAATCATGCACCGGATTGTCCTCCCAGGCGCGTTCAAAGCTCGCAGGCAAATGTCCCTCTGGCGACCGCTTGCCGAAGACGATCTCCGCCAGCGCCGTGCCGCCTTCTTCACCCGGATACCAGTTGTGCAACAGCGCTGGAACCTTATCAATCCATCCACGCATGTCCACACCGCCTCCGCCCGTGATTGCGACAATCGTGTTCTTGTTCGCTGCAGCCACGGCCTCAATCAGCTCGTCTTGGCCCCAGGGCAGCGCGAAAGTGCGGTCCATGCCTTCACTTTCCGTAGAAGGATCAAATCCCACCGAGACCAGCGCCGCATCAGCCATAGAGACGATCTTCTTTGCCTCCGGTGAGACCAGGTCATCTACTGCGATGATGCCGACTCCAGCCAGCACATGGTTTCCATCCGGCACATAATCAAACTGGACATGGACCGCCTTGCCCGCCGTCAGATGCAGCCTGGTGGACTGCG
>DASRBV010000336.1:0-8932 GCA_035653455.1 Pseudacidobacterium sp.
CCAGGACTATCCCATGCCCGAAGCAACAACTGCGGCGAATCGTCCTGCGGCGTGGCTTGAAAAAACAGAAGGGCTCAAGTTCCAGACCGTAGGCCAGAGCAAGCAGACATCGCTCATACCGCTCTATCAATTGCTTGATCAGCGGTACAGCGTCTACTGGAAAGTGAATACAAAATCGGCATAGTATGACTGATCCATTTTCCCGTCGTGACCTTTTAAAGGGTGGGGTGGCCCTCGTCGCGGCCACTCGCCTTGGCGCATCCACTTTTTCTCAGGACCTCTTTGCGCAAGAAGTTAAAACCAGTCAGATAACACCGCTGACTTCTACCAGCGGCGTTTACATTCCCCCGCGCGGCGAGAGTTTCTTCAAGTTCAGCTATGACTTTCCCGAGCCGTCGGTCGAATTTGCAGGATTGCAGTTCGGTTTCCGTGTCTTCACTTTTGAAAATACATATGGGCTGGATGCAGCGCACATCCGCGTGCTCGCTGTGAGTGATGGCTTGGAGATCGAATGCTCGCAGTTCGTCTGGGCCGGCGGCCAGATGAACGCGCCTGGTCATCTGAAGGCCATCATTCGCAAGCATGGTGATGACATAACGTGGCAGGCCAGCGCGGAGATGGACCGCCCTATCAAGTCCATCGCCACAGTTTTGCGCTGGGTCCCGCGCGGAAGGATCTCAGCATCGGCAAACCAGTTCTTTGATCCAAAGGACAATGAAGTCCTGCTGCAATATCCCTATCTCGGCGGAGGACTGACGACGCCGCTGGTCATCATCGAGAAATCTCCGCAGCAGTATTTCGTTCTTTCGGCAGAAGAAGAGAAGGTGCGCGGCGTGCGCTATTATCTCCAACCCGGAGATGCAGGATACCGCACCGAACTGATCTACGAAGCAGCAGGGTGGGAGCGCAGCAACAGCATCACAAGCTGCCGCTGGCGCATTGGTTATGCATCGAGCGTGGAAGCAGCGGCACGTCCGCACTATGCGCATCTTGAAAAGGCCTTTGGTATTCCTGACTGGGAGACGCGCGCCGACGTTCCTTCGTGGATGCGGCAGACGGACCTTGTGCTCGCCCTGCATGGCACGCACTGGACGGGCTACATCTTCAACGATTTTGCGAAGATGCTCGAAGTCCTGAAGTGGACCAACACGCAGATTCCCGGACGGAACGTGCTCGTCTTTCTGCCCGCATGGGACGGCCGTTATTACTGGAACTATCCAATTTATAAGGCTGATCCTCGTCTGGGAGGAGAAGACGGTCTTCGCCGCTTAGTAGACGAGGGCCATAAGATGGGCTTCCGCTTTATGCCGATGTTTGGCACGAATTCTGCGAACAAGACGCTGCCGGATTTTCGCAACTTCAGCGATGCGACGACCGACCTGATTGACGGCAATGCCTACGATCTTGATTGGGTGGATTGGGACAATGACCGCGGCATGGAAGGCTGGAGCCCCTTCATGAATGTTGGTGTGGCTTCGTGGCGGAACTGGCTTTCCGCGCGTATCTCCGAGGTCATCGAGAAGTACAACGTAGACGCGTATTTCCTGGACATTGTTGGCGGGTGGCAGAACAACTCGAAGGCTGACATGTTTGAGGGTACGCGCGAGCTGATTGCAGACCTGCGTCGTAAGCACCCCGGCATTGTTCCGGTGGGCGAAATGCACTATGACGCGCTGATGTCTTGCATCCCGATGTATCAGGTAAACTCAGCCAGCCTGTATCATCCGGGCTTCCGCAAATATGTGCGCACGTATGAACACCTGAGCCGCCCTGCTCCCGGACGCGGAAGCACCGGCGTGCATGAGGCCGGCTTCGGGCACTTCTACCCGCATGTAGACCCGAAGCAGTTTGTGATTCCGACGATTACTGTGGTGGACGATACATTTGATAAGTATCGTGATGTGATGGCCCAGGTGATCCAGGGAGCAAAGATCAGGGCCGGATTAAGCTAAAGGATAGGTTGTCATTCTTCCCTGCAATCTTCAGAATGACAAACTGTAATTCGTTCATCCAACGCTTTCTCTGGTCATCTTTCCGTTGACCATGCGCAGCAGGCCGAGCGGATTGTTGTTCTGCAAAGCTTCAGGCAGCGCAGACTGCGGCATGTTCTGGTAGCAGACAGGGCGCGCAAAACGATAGATTGCCAGGGTGCCGACAGAAGTGGAGCGGCTGTCCGACGTAGCCGGATAGGGGCCGCCGTGAACCATAGCATGACAGACTTCTACGCCCGTGGGATAGCCATTGAAGATGACGCGGCCGACTTTCCGTTCCAGAATTGCAATTAAATCCTGGTGGGAGGAAAGGTCTTCTTCCGTGCCGAGAAGCGTTGCCGTCAGGTGCCCCTGCAATGATTCAGCAACCTTAAGCATCTGTTCACGGCTTTGATAGCGGACAAGCAATGTTGTGGGGCCGAAGATTTCTTCTGCCAGTTCAGGCTTGTTGAGAAGGTCCTCGGCCTCAGCTTCGAGCAGGACGGCGGCCGTGCCCGCGGGCGCTGTTGCGCTGGCTTCCGATGCAGCAAGAATACGCGCGCCATCGGATTCAGTTCGCTGCATAAGTCCGCGTTTGTACTGCGCCGCAATGCCTGGAGTGAGCATAGTGAATGCGGGCAGAGATGCTGCGCGTTTACGCAGCTCTTCGACGAGCGCAGAAGATTCGTTCTGCGGCGGGAGAAAGACCATGCCCGGTTTGGTGCAAAACTGGCCTGCTCCCAGCGTGTAGGAGGCAGTGAGGTCAGCAGCAATTTTGTCGTATTGATTTATTGCTCCGGGCAGAACAAAGACCGGGTTTGTGCTGCTCATCTCTGCATAGCAGGGAACCGGATCTGGACGGCTGGCGCATAAACCCATCAGTGCGCGGCCTGCTTTGAGAGAGCCGGTAAATCCTACGGCTTTGATGAGTGGGTGTTGCACAAGATGCGTGCCCACTTCGACTCCGGAATCAAAAAGCAGCGAGAAGACGCCTTTGTGCAGTCCGGCAGCGGCCACACATTCACGGATGACATTGCCTACAAGCTCACTTGTACCTGGATGCGCTGGGTGGGCTTTGACAACGACCGGACATCCCGCAGCAAGGGCCGAAGCAGTGTCTCCGCCTGCAACGGAGAAGGCCAGCGGAAAATTGCTCGCCCCGAAGACAGCCACTGGGCCAAGCGGCTGAAGTACCGAGCGGACATCTGGCTTCGGCAGAGGCTTGCGTTCCGGGTCCGCAGTATCAATGCGAGCATTGACCCAAGAACCTTCCTCTACCACATCTGCAAAAAGACGAAGCTGGTTGGCCGTGCGGGCAAGCTCTCCTTCAAGCCGGGGAAGAGGCAAAGCAGTTTCCAGATGTGCCCGCCCGATGATTTCAGCCGAGACTTTCTGGAGAGCGTCGGCTATGCTGCGCAGAAATGCCGCGCGCTTGCTGTTCGAGAGCCTGCTGTAGCTGGCGAAGGCTGCATCAGCGAGTTTTGCAGCGATATCTATGTCTTCTAACGAGGCGGAGAAGAATGCCGGTTGCAGTTGCTCACCTGTGGCAGGGTTGATGCCGTAAAAAACTTCTCCGGTTTTGGAGCCACGCTTTGGTCCGAGGATGGATGTTCCATTCAGCATAGGAAATGGTCCTGATGTAATGATGCGGTCTCCCATCCTTTCGTTGAAAACCGCGACAAAAGGATGGGGCACCCGGATTCGTGTCGCGCAAAGCGAAAAAGCAGAATGACAAATATTAGAGTTGGTTTAATGCGCAGAGGCTGCGGCAAAGACAACTTCTTTTATCTCAGGCCGTTGCTTCAGCGCTTCCGCGATGGTCCTCTTCGTCTCAGCTAGCTCTTCGCCTGTGATTTCCAGTCGAGGCGGTCGCACACGGGCGCTGCCCACTCCCAGTTCCTGCTGCACAAACTTAATGAGTTGGATAAACTTCGGAATGGTGTCCATGCGCAGAAGCGGCAGGAACCAGCGGTAAAGCTCGAAGGCATCTTTGGTCTTGCCTTCATAAGCGAAATTGAAGAGCGCTACGGATTCAGCGGGCATGGCATTCACCAGTCCGGCAATCCAACCGCAGGCCCCGGCAGCAATGCCTTCGACAATCGCGTCATCCACGCCGACAAAAATTTTGAGGCGATCGCCCACAAGTGCGCGAATCGCAGTTACCCGGCGCACGTCCGTGCTCGATTCCTTTACGGAATGGAAGTTGCTGTGTTCGGCAGCAAGCTCGGCAATGTGCTTTGGGAGAAAATCAGTCCCGTATGCGACGGGATTGTTGTACAACATACAGGAAAGCGGCGCGGCCTTAAAAACAGCGGCGATATGCGCCTTCATCTCGCGCCAGTCTCCGCGATAAACATAGGGTGGCAGCACCATCAGGCCAGAGCAGCCTGCATCAGCAGCAGCCTTCGCCAGCGAGACGGCCTCTGCGGTTGAAAGCGCTGAGATGGCAGCTACAATCGGCGCCTTGCCGTTTGCAGTAGCGACCATGTTTTTCAGGATGGCGATCTTCTCATCAAAGGTGAGTGTTGCCGCTTCACCAAGCGAGCCAAGCATCACCAGTCCGGTGCATCCGTTGTCGAGCAGCCATTGTGCATGCTGCTGCATGAAGGCGTGGTCTACTTTTAGTTGTTCGTCGAAAGCGGTAGTCATTGCGGGCATTACGCCAAACCAGTTCATCGTGTCTCCTGTAATTCCAAAAGCTCGGGTATTGCTTCGAGGCAAGAAAGCGTTGCTGGAAAGATTGGCGGGCGCACAGAACCGGCGTTCCATCCAAAAAGAAATTCTGTGGCCGCACCGCAGATGCGCCCCTGGCAAGGTCCCATGCCGCAGCGCGTGTGCAGCTTGGCTGCGCGCCACGATGGTTCGTCTTTTAATGTGAGATACGAAACGTCCTCACAGCGGCAGATGACAGTATCATCCTGCGGCAGTTCTTTCAGGGCTGAGTCTAGAGCAAAAGCCTCTTCCAGCTTCTGCGCAAACTTGCGCTGTCGTGCGCGTTGTGCAAAGAGAGAGCGTGCATTGTCCGGCAGACCCGCGGCTGCATACCCTGCAATCTGACCTTCCACCAGCGCAAGCTCCACGCCGCCAACTCCTGTTGGTTCTCCTGCGCAGTAAATGTCCAGAATGGAGGTTTGCTGCCATTCATCTACAGCAACTTTGCCATCGAGAACACGGCAGCCGAGAAGTTCAGGCACCTCTGTATTCGGAACAAGATGGAAGCCGCACGCAAGGTAATCGCACGCAATTGTCCAGGTTCGATTGCCTTTGCGCAGCGTGACGGATTCGAGTCTTTCCTTGCCTTGCGCCGACACTGGCCAGCAGCCCGTATGAAAGGGGGCCGAAAGTGTCTGGCTTTTATACACTACGGCCTGCAAGAGCTTTTCTTTATCTGTAACTATCGAAGTTGCAAATTTTAGAAGACGCGAGAGCGGGGCCTGTTCGCAGATGGCCAGTACCTTTGCCTTGTGTCTCTTCAGATACGCGGCTACTGCCAGCAGCAACGGACCGCTCCCTGCGACCACAATGCGCTTTCCTTCTACGAAAAGCCCGTTCTTCACCAGGGCCTGCAATCCGCCAGCACCAGCAACATTGGGCAGTGTCCATCCCGGGAAGGGGAGGAAGCGCTCGCGTGCTCCGGTGGCGAGAATCAGCTTTTCATAAGCAACATCTACATAGCTGCCATTCTGTTCAGCACGAAGGACACCCGGCGCAGGCTGCGCATATACACGCGCTCCCTGAATACGCACAACGTTTGCGGCAGCCACACGCGCGCGCCATACTTCCGCGGTCTTCAGCGGCGTATCTTTGCCGCGCCAAATCTGTCCGCCCAGCGTGAAGTTGTCATCTACAACTGCGACATGCCTTCCGCCCTCAGCAGCACAGGCCACGGCAGCCATTCCTGCTGGGCCTCCACCAACTACGACAATGTCGAAGCGCTGTATCATTGCGTGTTTACTTCCATTCCCGCTTCGCAGAGCATCTGGCAGGTGCGTTGATGAGGTTTGCCGTTCACGATGGCGCGGCATTCAAAACAGATGCCCATGCCGCAGAGCGGCCCGCGTAGCTCTCCAGTGGCGGAGGCGCGGCAGGCTGCGCCAGCATTCATGATGGCGGCGGCAACCGTTGTGCCTTCCAGGGCTTCGCACCACCTGCCATTGATGGTGAGTGTAATGCGTTCAGGCATAGATCACCTCACGCGCAAATCGCTCCGGCAAATAAGGCCCCAGCGGTATCGAAGTGCCGCGCTGCAGCAGATGGTCCGTTAACAAACGCGCTGTTGCCAGTGATGTCGTGATCCCCAGACCTTCGTGTCCTGTTGCCAGGAAGACCGATGGATCTTCTGTCGGTCCAATCAGCGGCAGCTTGTCCGGAGTGGCCGCGCGAAAGCCCGTCCACACCCGAATCGAGGACAGCTCCTTCATGGACGGTATGTAATCAAAGGCCCTCGCCAGCATCGCGGAGACAACCTTCTGGTCTACGCCGGCACCTTCGTTGTCATACTGGCGCGAGGAGCCAATCAGCAGCTGTCCGGTGCGCCGCGGCTGCACATTAAAGGCAACAGAGTCGCTTGTAATCGAGTGCGCACTTTTCAGATATCCGAGTTCCACCAGCTGATGGCGAACAAAATCCGGATAGCGGTCGGTAATCACCAGGTGCCCTTTTCGTTTCCGAATGGGAAGATGAGGCATCAGCCGCGTCGCGCCCGCTCCAGTAGCGTGGATGATGAGTGCGGCGGAAAGCTCTGTGCCATCGCTGAAAGTTACACGGCCTCTTTCAGCTTTTGCCACTGCATTTCCTATGTAGAGAGCGGCCCCGGCCTGTTTTGCGCACTCCAGCAAGTACACAGCCGCGCATGGAGGATAAAGCACAGCATCCGAAGGCACAAGCAGCGCGCCTGCAAGCGGACGGCGCAGGTTCGGCTCAGCTTCAGAGAGCGCCCGTGAATCGAGGACCTCAGTCCGGACATTTACAGATGCATATACCGCCTGCTTGCGCCGGACCTCCTGCATCTCTTCATCATCTGCGGCAATCCAGAGTGTGCCGCAGCGATCATATTCCACATTTGCGGGCAGTTGAGGAGCGATCTCGTTCCAGAGTGATTGCGAATACTGTGTCAGAGCAAGCTGGGCAGGTGAGTCATCCATGACAACGATGTGCCCCATGCCTGCGGCTGTCGCTCCGCCGCCGACAATGGATGCTTCTACAATGGCCGTGCGCATTCCGGCGCGGGCAAGTTCGCAGGCGCACGCTGCGCCTACAATTCCAGCGCCAATCACCACGGCATCATAGGTCGAGATCATGGAACAATGCCCATGCGGAAAGGATCATTTGCATCCAGAACCAGCGAGGACTCTGCTGTGACGTACGCTTCTCCGGTAATACTGGGTAGTACCAATCCATCGCGTACTTCAATCGAGCCTTCAAAGACTGTGTCCAGAATGCCTTCCTGTCGCCAGATGTCTCCCGGCGCAAGTTTGCCATCAGCATAGAGGCAAGCCATCTTTGCGCTTGTTCCCGTGCCGCAGGGAGAACGGTCGTAAGCCTTGCCCGGGCAGAGGACGAAATTGCGGCTATGTGCGTGTCCGTTGGATGGCGGCCCGAAGAGTTCAATATGGTCAATCTCCGCGCCATCATTTCCGGTGATGCCGTTTTTGTTCAGCGATTGCCGGATGGCCCAGGTGAAGTCCGTCAGCTCGCCGACATGCTGCAAGCCAAGCGGCATCCTGTGGTCTTCTACCAGATAAAACCAGTTTCCGCCCCATGCAATGTCTCCTGTGACTTTGCCGAAGCCGGGAACGTCCACGGTCACGCCGGATTCGCTTCGATAACTGGGCACGTTGGCGATGGTCACCCTACCGGATGAATGCAGGGTCGCATTCACAACGCCCACCGGCGTCTCGATGCGGTGGGTGCCCGGCCCAATCCTGCCGAGCCATGCCAGGCTTACAATCACGCCAATCGAGCCATGTCCGCACATGCCCAGATAGCCGACATTGTTAAAGAAGATGACGCCAATGTCGCATGAAGGATCATAGGGTTCACAGAGCAGAGCGCCTACCAGAACATCGGAACCGCGTGGCTCGTTCACCACAGCTGAGCGAAACGTGTCATGCTGCGCGCGAAAGCGCTCCAAACGCCCAGACAGAGGGCCTGAACCCAGATCCGGTCCTCCGGAAAGCACAAGCCGTGTAGGCTCGCCGGCAGTATGGGAGTCAATGACCTGAACGCGGTGGGATGTGTCGCTGGTTAGCATCTAAAAATGTCTACAAAATTGGATACATCACTGAGTATATCTGAATCTTTTCCCAATGAAAGCATATTCTTTTCAATGAGGTATTCATTAAATTCGGCATATCCAGTAACCTGAGCTTGGCTGCTATGACTCCTCTAAAGAAAACCGTTTCCAGATCGTCCAAAGCCGAACATGGTTCCAGTCTGCGGACCGCCTTTCACGAAATTCGAGAGCTTATCGTGCATGGAAGGCTTTCTCCAGGTACCTGGATTGTCGAGGGAGACCTGGCAGCACGTCTCGGCATGAGCCGCACTCCGGTGCGCGGCGCACTGCACTGGCTGCAGCGCGAGGGGTATGTTCTGGAGCACAAGAACGTAAGCAAGTCGCGCATGATTGTCGCTCCGCTCACCAAAGAGGACGCAAACGAACTGTACTCTATTATCGGACGGATCGAGGGCCTTGCGGGACGCCGCACCGCTTCGTTACCTCAGGCAAAGCGAACGGAAATCGCCCAGCAGTTGACCCATTACAACCATCAGTTGGAAGAAATCGTGAAAGCGCGTCCTGCAAAGACCGGCGGCATCTTCGATCTCGACCACAATTTTCATCGCGCCATTGTTGAAGCCGGAGCTGGTCCGCGGCTACTTGCGCTTCACAAAGCGATTGAACCGCAGACGGAGCGTTACTGGCGGCTCTATGCCAGCTCCATCATTCATGACCTCCACCGTTC
>DASRBV010000337.1:0-44506 GCA_035653455.1 Pseudacidobacterium sp.
GATGGGGTTCCCATGCTTTTCTTCTATTGCGCAGCAACCTGCCAAAGCAGCTATTATGTCCTACATTCATGTTGAATGCAGCCCAGGCAATTCTGAACAAAATTTTGTGGCCGGAGCAGCCTTCTTCCGCCAGCTCCAGCCACCTGCTGCCGCGCTGGATTTTTCTCCGCGCTCTGGGCCTGATCTATTTCTCAGCATTTTATTCGCTGGCCTTCCAGATTCGCGGCCTTATCGGCCCGGATGGCGTTCTGCCCGCGCAAAAATATCTTGCTGCGATTACGCGTTCTTTCCCTGGATGGGAGCACATCTGGTTTGCGCCTTCGCTTTTTTGGCTTTCAAGCAACAACCATATGCTGATGGCCATTACCATAACTGGACTCATCGCATCGCTGCTTGTAGTCATCAATCTGTGGCCGCGGCTTACGCTGCTCATCTGCTTTTTGTGCTTTTTGTCTTTTGTAACGGCCGCCGGCGATTTCTCAAACTATCAATCAGACGGAATGCTTCTGGAAGCCGGATTCATCTCACTCTTCTTCGCCCCGCGCGGTCTCTGGCCCGGACTGGGAGCATCCAGCGCGCCTTCCTTGGCCAGCATGTTTCTGCTGCAATGGGAGTGGTTCCGCATCTACTTTGAATCCGGCTTAGTGAAGCTGCTGAGCGGTGACCCCGAATGGAGGAACTTCACTGCCATGGACGAGTACTACCAGAACGGCCCGCTGCCTACATGGGTCGGATGGTACATGCAGCACCTTCCGCACTGGTTTCAGGCAGCGGCAACAGGAGCGACGCTCGTCATGGAACTGGTAATTGTCTTCCTGCTGTTTTTCCCGCGCCGCTTCCGCCTCATCTGCTTCTGCATCGTGACCCCGTGGGAGATCATCGTCATCCTCACGGCCAACTACACTTTCCTGAATTATCTGGTGCTCTCACTCGGCTTCCTGCTGCTCGATGATGCATACCTGCTGCGAGTTGTGCCACAGCGTTTCCGTTCAGCCCAGCTCACTTCTATTCTTCATGCTGATACTCATCCCGTCACCCTGGACGAAGAGCAGCGGGGTCAAAGCGCGGAGGACACGCATCGCGTCGCCCCGGACAACACAAGTCTCGAAGGAAACGAAGGACCCGCAGGTGGGAAACACCACTCTTATCTCACTTCCATCCGCCGTGCAGTCAGCGCCGTCCTGCTTTTCTGGGTTTTCTACGCCACGACTGCCGAACTCATCCACATGCTCTGGCGCGAGGCACCCATCCCCTTCTTTCCCGTAGCTGCGCTGGAGCCGTTCCGCATCGCAAATCAATATGGGCTTTTTGCCGTGATGACCAGAGGCCGCTACGAAATAGAGTTTCAAGGCTCGAACGACGGGCAGAACTGGACTGCCTATCCCTTCCGCTACAAACCGCAGAAGCTCGATGATCCTCCGCGCATCTATGCGCCTTACCAGCCGCGCTTTGACTGGAACCTCTGGTTCGCTTCACTCGGTAGCTGGCAGCAGAACTCAATGGTCCCGCTGACCGAAGAACGTCTGCTCCAGAACAGCCGGGACACGCTCTCGCTCTTTGCCGGAAATCCATTTTCGCAGTCGCCCCCGAAGTATGTCCGCGCCGTATTGTGGCAATATTGGTTTACTTCGATGGCGGAAAGACGCGCGACCGGGCTTTGGTGGAAGCGGCAGCTTCTGGGTCTTTACGCGCCTGTGCTTACAATCAATCCGGACGGAAAATTTGAGGCCGTCCAGTGGCCGGAGCCACTTCCTCCTCATGAATGACGACACCAGCCTCCTCATCGGATCGAAGCACAAGCATCCGCTTCATGCTGTCGTCATCGGGTCTGGCCCCAACGGCCTTTCCGCGGCCATCGTGCTTGCTCAGGCAGGCTGGCAGGTAGATGTCTATGAGGCACAGCCCACCATTGGCGGCGCTTCGCGCACCCTGCCATTGACTCTTCCCGGCTTTCAGCACGATTTCGGTTCGGCTATCCACGCTATGGCCGCTGGTTCGCCGTTCTTCTCTACTCTGCCGCTTGCCAAGCATGGGCTCGAATGGGTCCACGCGCCTGCACCGCTTGCGCATCCTTTCGACGACGGAACAGCCATCACACTTGAACGCGATCTGGACGATGCCGAACGTGTATTCGGGAGCGATGGCAAGCGCTGGCGAAGCATCTTCGGCCCGCTTGCAGAGCACTGGAACCAGATTGCAAAAGGTGCGCTCCGTCCGCTGGTCCACTTTCCGGCGCATCCGTTTCTCATGGCGCGGTTCGGCACGTTTTCTCTGATGTCCGCGCAGTTCTTCGCTGACCGTTTCTTACAATCATCGCGCGTCCGCGCTCTCTTTGCCGGAATTGCCGCGCACTCCATCATGCCGCTGGATGCGCCGCTCAGCGCCTCTGGCGGAGTCATGCTGGCCGCCGCCGCCCATGCCGTCGGCTGGCCGATGCCGCGCGGGGGGGCGCAATCCACTGCGAATGCTTTGGCAGGATACTTCTCCTCGCTCGGCGGAAGCATTTACACCCATTCGCCGATCACCTCGCTTGAAGACTTTTCGCCACATACGGTCCTGGTTTGCGACATCAGCCCGCGCCAGTTGCTGGACCTTGCCAGCCACCGGCTCACGGGTCAATTCCAGAAGGATCTGCGACGTTTCCGGTATGGCCCTGGGGCCTTCAAGTTGGACTACGCCCTTTCCGCTCCCATTCCGTGGAAGGCCGCTGAGTGCGCCCGCGCCGGAACGGTCCATCTGGGCGGAACAATGGAAGAAATCGCCGAAGCCGAACTTGCAGTCTGGCAGAACAGGCATCCGGACCGGCCATTTGTCCTGCTCACGCAGCCTACGCTGTTCGATCCCTCGCGCGCACCTGAGGGAAAGCACATCGCGTGGGCCTACTGTCACGTTCCCAACGGGTCCACGTTTGATATGTCAGAGCGTATCGAAGCACAGATCGAGCGCTTCGCGCCCGGTTTCCGCGACTGCATCCTGGCGCGCCATGTCTCTTCGCCCTCTTTTCTTGAAACGCTGGACGCCAACCTCATTGGCGGGGACATCAATGGAGGGGCCATTTCCCTGCGCCAGTTGGTCTTCCGGCCTACACCGCGCCATTATGCTACGTCCGACCCGAACATTTTTCTTTGCTCGGCCTCGACCCCTCCACTCGGCGGAGTACATGGCATGTGTGGATATCACGCTGCACAGGCGGTGATCCGCCATGTAAGACACAGACTGTAAAGCCCTGGTGATTCTGACGACCGAAGTGGACCACCATCACGTGCAGTTTTCGCTTGATGGTGGCAAGCGGAGGAAGAATCCTGATAGCGCATCCTGCGCCACGCAGCACCTGCTTTCAGGGGCCGTTCACCGTTATTTCATTGATTAACGTTCTTTATGCTGGCCCCGGCGGCCTCATTCGAGTTATAAGCTGTATAAATAGGACCCGTTCTCACTACAAAAAAAAGGACGTTCCAGCGACATGGATTTTGAGCAGTTAAAAACTTTCCTGGAAGTCAGCCGGCTGAAGAGTTTCTCCCGCGCGGCAGACAAACTGGGCGTGACTCAGCCGGCCATCTCGGCGCAGATTCGCTCGCTGGAGAACGAAGTCGGGGCGCGCCTCTTTGACCGCGATGGCGGAAAAGTGACCTTCACGGCCGCCGGACGTCTCTTTGAGCCGTTTGCCGAACACTGCCTTCAGGCCTCAAACCACATCATGGTGGCCATCGGCGAGCTGCACCGCTCGCCTCGCGGAGAGATTTCCATCAGTGCCAACGAGGCCACCAGCCTTTATGTTCTTCCCGCCGTTTTTGCGCAGTTCAAGAAGCAGTACACACGGGTGAACCTCTCCATTGTGCGCGCGGACCGCTCTAAATCACTGGAAGCCGTCCTGAATCGCGAAGTAGATTTCGGTGTGATCTCGCTTCCGGTGAAAGACCCCCGTCTTCTGGTCGAAGTTGTCCATAAAGATGAGCTGGCGCTGGTAGTACCCAAAACTCATCCGCTGGCCACCCGCGAACAGATCAAGTTTGCCGAGATGCTTCAGTATCCGTTGCTGCTGCCCAAGCATGGACGGCAGCGCGATCAGATCGAAGACCTCTTCCGTACGCATGATGTGAATCCGCGCGTCGGCATGGAAGTGGATTCGAGCGAATTGCTGAAACGCCTGATTGGGGCGGGGCTGGGAATGGGCTTTCTGCCACGTTCAAACGTGCGCGATGACGAACGCGCCGGGCTGCTGAAGACCTTGAAAGTAGAAGGTGTTCGACTCAACCGGGAGCTTGCGCTCGTCTTCAGAAAAGACAAGACGCTGACTCGTGCCGCCCAGGCCTTTCTGGAAATTGCGACGGGAAGATCGCGACCCATGCTGGCTGCGGTGGGGCACAAGCCACGGTGAAATTCCCTCAATTCACTTGTGTGTTACGCGCCATTCTGAACGCAGGGGAAGAATACACCACTGCTGTCTATTGTTTTCTTCCTTGATATTTCGGTTGGGCGGGCGAATGACGCTGCTTTGATGTTTCTATTCTTCCAGCCGGTAGGTAAATTCTTCAATCACAGGGTTGGTAAGCACATCTTTGGCGATGCGCTCTACTTCCGTCTTTGCGGCGGCCGCATCGAGCGAGCCGTCAAGGTCAAGGACAAAATATTTTCCCTGGCGGACGTCCTTTATCCCCTTATATTGCATCTTTTTGAGTGCGTTCTGGATGGTCTGTCCCTGGGGGTCGAGTACCGTCCGCTTGAGCGTCACATAGACATGGGCCTTCATTGATTCCGATTATAAAGGACTGCGATTTGCGCCGATTCTCACAAAACCTTAAAGCCGAATTGCGTACACTGGAGAAGAATGGTTAATTATCTGGAACTTCCGATTGGGGACAAAGTCCCCGAGGTCATCAACAGCGTCATCGAGATCCCTTTCGAGGGCATTAACAAGTATGAGTACGACAAGCAGTTGCACGTCTTTCGTCTTGACCGGAACCTGTATTCGCCCGTGCATTATCCCGGCGACTACGGCTTTATTCCTTCGACACTGAGCGATGACGGCGACCCACTGGATGTGCTCGTACTGGTGGACGCGCCCAGCTTTCCCGGATGCGTCATGCAGGTGCGTCCGATTGGCCTGCTCGAAATGATGGACCAGGGCGTTCTGGACGAGAAAGTCCTCGCTGTGGGTAAGAACAATCCGCGCTACAAGGACGTGTGGAACTATTCGGAGATTTATCCGCACATGCTCAAAGAGATTACGCACTTCTTCTCCATCTATAAAGACCTGGAAGGCAAGCGCGTCGAGATTCGTGGTTGGCACGATGCTTCCTACGCACGCGACCGCGTCCTGCGTGCCGCTGAGAACTTTGCAAACAACAAAAAGCAGGTCGAAGTGGCAAAGAGATAAGGGCTGCTGAGGGACTGCCCTTTTCAATCCTTTCTCTTGGGCTTGAGTGGGGAGAGAATGAACCCCAGTTTTTAAGGCGCATGCGCTGCGTGCGCCTGTTCCGTTTTTTCGCTAACAGATAAATTCAGCTTCCGGTCGAAAGTAATCTCGCCCGAGACATCGCTCCTGGATGCGCCCCTGCTTACTTGCGATTTTTCCAGAACAAGCTGCGCATTCCTGATGACTCCGCTGGCGCTCCAGTGATCAAAATGCTCCAGCGCAGCAGGAGCAGCAGCCAGAGAGCCTTGCGTCCAGTCCCATTGGAAGGTCCCCTGAGCAGAATGCTGTAAATCATCGGCGGAATAGCCTGCCGCCTCAATGTGCGCGCGCAACCCGATTGCGCCGGATGCCCTTTCGCCGTGCCACATACTCGCGATCTCCGCAGCGTTGGCGTGCGTCAGTTGTGTATCGAAACTGTATTTTGGCGTGCCGGAGGCGTCCATCCTGCCCGTCGCATGGAGAACGCCGTTCCACGCATGACCATCCAGTGTAAGAAACTGCACTGCCCTGCCTTCAATGTGAAGCCGTCCGCTGGCGTCATGCACGGCCAGAGGTCCAAGCATAAACGTGCTTATGTGGATTGTTCCGTTAAGCGCAGGCCATTGCGGTTTGTTTCTTTCCAGACGCGAGAGTATCTGCTGCAACAGTTCGTTGTGTTCTCCTGCGCCTAACAGAGCAGACTGTAACGAGGCCGCATCCAGATTTTGCGCGGTAAGAGAAAACTCCGGCGCGCAGTTTTCTCCGGAGCAGCGGGTTGGGATAGTCACGGAAAGACTCACAGGAATCTTCTGAAAGACCGCTGCCAGAGGAGAAACCACGACCTGGGTGGGAGAAAGAGAGACCTGCGCGGAAACAATCTCAACTGGACCGGAAAGAAACCCGGCCTGGTACTCTGCGTTTTTCAGATGTAGAACGCCCTCGGTCGTCGTGGCCGGAACGGGATAGTCAGAAGTGCTGACAGGGGATATCCAGGGACCGTGGACCTTCAGGTCCAGCTCCGCTTCTCCTTTTGGAGCAAGCGCCGAAACAATACCGGATGCCAGATGCAGTCCCGATGCAATAGGACGCAGGCGTTCCATTGATGCGTCACCCTGGAAGTTCAGGCTGAAACCCCTTCGCGTAAAGTTGCCGGAAAGTTCCAGGGGCGAGGCCCCGCCAAGGGGAATGTCGGCGTTCTCAAGCTGTAAAGCCGCCGGAGAGGCTGGCTTTGGCTGAGATTTTTTACCTTTGCGAGGTGCAGGGGCAGTCTGGCGGGCAACGATGTGCAGGGTAGGAACTGCAAGCGGGCTGTCCATGTCCGGAAGCCGGAGGGACAGGTGCTCGACTGCTACATCGCCTGTAAGCTGGTGCGCGTAATCCAGGTCGCCCTGCGCTGTGCCTGAAATCTGCACGGAATCAGCGAATTTATTGCGGAAGAGCCGGAGCGCCGAAAGTCCAAATGCCGCCGGAACATTCTGCACGTGAAGGTGCAATGCAGGCACGGGATGCTCGATGTCCGGAACATTGCCGGTCAACAACAAGTGGCCGTCACTGATAGGCCAGAAACAGGTAAGAGCACGCAGGGAGCGCTCTGTCTGCCGGTATCCGCCCTGGCAGGTCGCATCCACATTGAATGGCTCGACTGGTGAGAACTCCTGGCGGTGCATGTCTGTGATGCGGATCCGCGTCTTGAACTGGGGCCCATACACACTGCCGGTGATGTCCCCTGTAATTTCAAGATTGCCGCGCCAGCCCGATTCCGCTCCTAAAAGTAGGCGGCTGATCTGCCCCAGCGCCGCATTGGTCCACTCAGCATGGAGACTGACTGGCATGTCGCCAAGCTCGGATGCTCGCTTCATCGAGCCTTCTACGCGCAGAGTACCGGTGTCTGCCAGATCGAGATCAATATCAGTGCGCGCGGGTTGGGCCTCGAGCCGAATGCGCCATTCATCGGGATTTTCAAGCCACATGGCGAAATCGGCATTGAAGAATGAGAACGGCTTTTTTTCTGCGCCAATCTTGAAATTCACCCGTGTATTGCTGGCCTCAATATAAGGAAAACGAGGCGACTGGCCTGCGTGCCGTTGGGCGGTTGGCGCATTGGGGATGTGCGCCGCCTGCACGAGGATGGTCCCCAGATTCCAGTGCCCCGAAGCATCGCGCACGATGTTCACACTGGCCTGATCGAGGCTGATGCGTCCGATCTCAAGCCGCCCCCTCCAGAGCGAACTGAGGCGGATGGAAGCATCTACGCTGGGCGCCCGCAGGGCAGGCTCTGCGCCGAAGGCAGGGTCTTCTTCGACGACGAAATCGCCCAGCTCCAGCCCCGGACGCGGCAGCAGCCGCAACGTCACCGATGAGAGATGCACCGGCCGTCCGATGGCGCGGCTGATGGCAGCAGCAATCTCGCCCTGATAACGGTTCAGGTTAATGAGCGGAGGCAGAACAACCGCAAGCGCCAGCAGTACCACTGCGGCAAGAAATATCCGGAGCTTTGTTTTGGGCCTACGCGGGGTTTCGCTCATTACACTCACTGCTGATTGCAACATATCATCCCGCGCGGGGGAAAGCTGCTTTACCCGCTCGCCTTATGATCGGACTGCCCGGATACACTGCTCACGACTATATGGCATCAGAACGGTCTACCCTCCCCCGTTAAAGGCCATCCGTGATGACATGGTGCCCGAAGCGGGATCAGGCCTCAAAACAGGCCCCGCTTACGCTTCTCGAGTTATAGAATTCGTCCATGACAACGCTTCAGGATGGAGGCCTGAAGTTGCTGCACAGAATTCACCCAGTCTCGAAAAATTGCTTCATGCCATGCAGAAGCAGAAACTTCCCGCTTCTAAGCTCTACCGCTGAAAATGACCTTATGCCTGTTGCCGCCATGACCATCGAAATCCGGATTGAACATGCGCAATCGCTCAAAGACCGCAGGCAGGTAGTCCGGAGTCTCAAGGAAAAGCTGAGGAATGGGTTTAACGTCTCGGTCGCAGAAACAGATAAAGCGGTCACATGGCAGTCCGCCACGATTTCTGTAGCTGCGGTTTCCAGTTCGCGGGACTATCTTTCCGGGCTGATGCAGCAAGTGGAAGATGCCGTTGTGCGCATCACAAACGACCTTGGCGCTCAAGTGACGGATGCCTGGTGGGAATTCCTGGAAAACTAGACCGCCAGATCAAAATCAAAGAGGCCTCCTTTGCGCAAAAGAGCGCGCTGTCCTTAAAGCTGCTCCAGAAACTTCGCAATCTCAGCCGTAACGGAGCCAATTTCGCACCCTGGGGCCATGTGGCCGCAGTCAGATTGCAGCACCAGCGTCTGCGCATGGATGAGCTTTGCGAATCCAAGAGCAGGCAGCGGGTTTACCATGTGGTCCTGCATGGAGGAGATGATGAGGACCTTTGCCCGCACCTTTTTTGCCGCGTCATAGAGCGAACCACCGTGTGCGATGTCCTGCCCGATCATGGCCTGTAGCTGGCGCAGATAATCATTTGCATCGAAAAAACGGTCACCCTCTTTGGTGAACTGCTCGAAGTACTGCGGGAAATCCTCGCGTGTGGTGTGGTTGGCGCGAAAGATGGGCGTGGCCAGGTTCATATTGTGAATCAGCGCGACGATAGGCAGAGGCTGTGGCTGCGTGTATTTCCCTCCGTTATAGCCGGGATCAGCTTCGAGTGCCTTTAATTCTGTGTTCCATAGCAGAAGATCGTACGAGGTCTGCTGCGGTGTCCCTACCACCGGAATGACCGCATCCATGAAGTCGGAATAGCTGACCATCCATTGAAATGCCTGCATCCCACCCATCGAAACGCCAAGAACTGCGCGCAGATGCTGAAGATGCAGCGTTTCGGTGACCAGGCGGTACTCGGCATTCACCATGTCAATAATGGAAAACTGCGGAAAATCCGTGCCGTGCTGGGTCGTGCTGTTGGAGGGCGAGCAGGAGACACCATCTCCCAGCGCGTCTACGGCAATGACGAAGTATTTTGTGCTGTCAATGTAGTGCCCGGAGAGCACCTGGATGGCGATGTCGCTGCTGCGTCCGGTAAACCAGCTGGGAAAGAGCACTGCATTCGACTTTGCGGCATTCAGAGTGCCCAGGGTGCGGTAGCCAATCTTGCAGTCGTGAATGACTGACCCATTTTCCAGCTTCAGGTTCCCCAGGTCAGCGTATTGCAGTGGGGGGATCGGCGGAGGCGTCGGCGCCTGGGCCAGGGCGGCCATTGAAAACAGTAAGAAAACGGAAGAAAACAACACATTTCGCATTTTGGTTGTTATTCTGGTGCGGCGGAAAGAATTTCCACCTCGGGGAGTGAACGTTTGCGGCATACGATTTGTTCTGTCCTTGTATCTGCGGTCATGATACTGTCTTCCAGCCAGTTGCATGCACAATCCTTCGTGAACACGTTGATGCCCGAACCGGCAAAGCTTACAGCGGAACAGGGCACTCTGGCCATTACACCGTCATTCAGCGTAGCAGCGCCTCATTTCCGCGACGCCCGCCTCGATGGAGCCATCGGCCGCATGCTGCACCGCCTCGAATACGCAACCGGAGTCCCTGTTGCAAAGGACATTCATAAAGACGCAAGCGGCGCTTCCTTTGTGATAGACGTCCGGGGGCCGGGCGAGACAATCCAGTCTGTAGATGAAGACGAGTCGTATTCGCTCGACGTCACCCCCAGCGGTGCCACTCTGAAGGCCAACACCGTGGTTGGTGCGCTGCGCGGCATGGAAACGCTACTTCAACTGGTGCAGGCGCAGCAGGGGAAATATGTGCTCCCAGCCGTAAGCATTCAGGACTCGCCGCGTTTTCAGTGGCGTGGGCTGCTGATTGACTGCGGACGCCACTTCGAGCCTGTAGATGTCATCAAGCGCACTCTGGATGGCATGGCTGCGGTCAAGCTGAATGTCTTCCACTGGCACCTGACTGAAGACCAGGGATTCCGGATTGAGAGCAAGGTCTATCCCAGGCTGACCGAAATGGGTTCTGACGGCCTCTATTACACGCAGGAGCAGGCAAAGGAAATCATCGAGTATGCGCGCGAGCGCGGCATCCGCGTAGTACCTGAGTTTGATATGCCAGGACACAGCACAAGCTGGTTTGTTGGCTATCCGGAAATCTCCAGCGGCCCCGGCCCATATCAGATTCGCCGCGAATTCGGTATTTCCGACTACGCCATGGATCCCACGCGCGACAGCACGTACAAGTTTCTGGACAAGTTCATCGGAGAGATGGCTAAGCTCTTCCCTGACCCTTACATGCACATTGGCGGAGATGAAACCAACGGCGTGCAGTGGAAGAGCAATCCGAAGATCGTCGCCTTCATGCAGCAGCACAACATGAAGGACACCGCCGCATTGCAGGCGTACTTCAATCAGCGCCTGCTTAAGATTCTGCAAAAGCACCACAAGCACATGGTCGGCTGGGACGAGATTCTCAATCCTGCTCTGCCGAAAGATGTTGTCGTGCAGTCATGGCGTGGTGTCGAATCGTTAAGCGCAGGCGCGAAACAGGGATATCAGGGAATTCTTTCCGCTCCTTATTACCTCGATGCCATGAAGCCTGCAGGCGAACATTATCTGGCTGATCCGCTGCCGTCTTCGTCTGACCTTACTCCAGAACAGCGGAAGCTGGTTCTAGGCGGAGAAGTCTGCATGTGGGGTGAGCACGTGAATGAGCGCACCATTGATTCGCGCATCTGGCCACGCACGGCGGCGATTGCCGAACGCCTCTGGTCTCCTGAGAATGTGCGCGATGTGGAAGATATGTATCGCCGTCTGGATGTGATGTCCGTCCGGCTGGAGGCATTTGGCCTCACACATCTCACGCAGGAAGATGTGGGCTTGCGCGCTCTTGCCGGCACAACGGACATCCATGCTCTGCGCTTCTTCGCATCTGTGATCGAGCCGGTAAGCTTTGGAGAGCGCTACCAGGCCCAGCACACCTCGCAACTTACTCCGCTGGACCGGCTGATTGACGCCGTGCGCCCTGATCCGCCAGCGAAGCACCGCATAGCTTTTATCGTGCAGGCGTTCCTTAAAGACCCCGCCGGGCATCAGGATGAAAAGCGCGAGATCACGCTTTTCTTCAGAGGCCTGCAAGTACTCGCTCCGAAGATACAGGAGCAGGTCGCGACATCTCCGCTGCTTGCAGAAGATGCGACCTTGCGGGCGCAGCAGTTGCCCGAACTCGCGCAGATTGCTCAGGATGCCGTCAGGTATCTCACTGGTGAAACCGCCCCGGCAGGATGGAAGCAAAGCAGCCTCGCCGCAATGGATGCAACGCAGAAGCCATCAGGCATGGTGCGGTTTGTCTTTTTGGATCCGCTGCGGCAGCTTGTGAACGCCGTCCCGGAGAAATAGGCTACGGCATTTTTACAGATTCTGCACACTCTATTTCGGACTGTGCGGTGTCGCCGCGCGGCGACTGTAGTTTCATGGCATGGTCCAGACCATCTGTGAAAATGCACTTTCCGGTCAGGAGTGGCGACGGTCCCAAACCATTGCGTCGAAGGAATGCCTCTCCTGAAAGCCAATTTTTCTGTACAGTTCCACTGCGTTTGCGTTCTCTTCCGTCACGGTCAGGGTCAGTCCCGTGAAATTGCGCGCGCGCAGATTCTCCGCGCAGGCCTCAATCAGGCGCTGCCCCAGGCCCTTTCCGCGCAGGCTTCTTGAGACGCATATCTGCGTGATGTGTCCTACATCTTCGCGCACGCGCGAACACAGCAGAACACCGGCGAGAGCGCCGTCTTTGGTGCGGACGACCGTGCGCGACGACAGCGGATCAAACAGGCCGCATCCAGGAAAACGGACAATGTTATGCAGAAAGCGCAACGATCCACTGACGGTGCGGTACTGGTCATTAATATAGCTGTCGAGATGCCCTTCGTACGCCTCCGCGATCAGATAACCCGAGGGGTGATAATCGCTCTCCCGCCATGGATATACAGCGATGCCCTCCGGCAACGCAGAGACGGCAGGTGGCGTGTAATGGGACAGATCCAGCTCCATAAAGAGGCGTCGAAAGAGCTTGAAGCCCGCCCGCTGAAATATTTCCTCGTGCAAACCATGCGTGTGCAGCAGTAGCTGGCATTCGATGCGTTCGATTCCTGGCGAGTGCTGTAATAACTCAATCAGATGGCGCAACAGCTCCTCTTCCACGCTGACAGAAACATGGGGAAGCGTGAATACGTCGCCGATAATGGCTTTCCGTTCTTCGTAAACACAAAAGGCGTACCCTGCGATGCGCCCATTTTCTACCGCGACATAGCCGGGCAGAATGCGCGAATCAAGATATTGCAGCAGCAGATCGGCCGAGGAGCGGTAGTCCCAGTGCAGACGCTCACTCCAGACGCGGCTTTCCTCTTCAAGCACAGGCCGCAGGCTGCTGGCCGAAAAATGCCGGAGATCGAGAATCTCAAGCTGTAGTGCAGAACTCACGCTGTCTATACCTGAAAAGACAGTCCCTGGTTTCAATAAGGTCTGTCATTCTGAATCTCAGCGATAATGGCTTGGTCAAAAACACTGAGAGTTTCGCCACGTCTCATTCCTGGCCTTGAGTCACTGTCCTGGAAGCTGCTACTGCGCAGCTACCATGTAGACCACCAGATTCTGAGCAGGATACACGAAGACAGGCTCGTATCGCCTCCCCTCAAGTTTTTGACGCAGATCGTTCACATAGGACGCACGGACGACAAGAATATGTTGTTCCGGCGGGATGCCATCTGTATCGTAATTTACTGTTTTCTTATTGCGATAGAACGCAAGGCCGTATTCCATATCGCGCCGGACCTTATAAACAGCAACGGTCCCATCGGATGAAACAATCTGTTCCAGCATCTTCGCCAGCGGGCGCGCGGAATAGGTGTAATCAATCAGCTGTACTGTGCCTTTTGTAGACTTGACCTCGCCAAATCCCAGGAATGGCCCAATCCCATAAAGGAACAGCACGAGAATGACAATCGGCACCATCGTGGCAATGCGCAGCCGCTTCAGCCCAAAGCGAGCAGTTGTAATCAGGATGAAGATGGTGGCCGCAAAACCGGTGGTTCCGGCAGCAAACAGGGCATTGCCAGGCGGGAGCTGGTCGGTATGCTGAATGAGCCGCGGCAACAAAAGCACCAGCATGGTCAGACAGCCAACAATGACTCCATGCAGTACCAGAAGCCAGGGCTTAAGACCTTTGGTCCGCATCCGGTTCAGGTAATCACCGCAGAGAATGGTGAGCGGCGGAACGGAAGGAAGAATATAGCCCGGCAACTTCGACTCGGAAAACGTGAAGAAAACAATCGGAATCAGGGCCCAAAGCACAAGAAATTCAGGGAAAGCGTCGCCCGCGCGCGGATGTCCCATGTAGTGCATCTTCGCGCGTCGCGCTTTCCACTCGGCAACTGAGTCCTTGATGGCGTCCGTCAGCGCAGCAATGGCGATGACCGTCCACGGCATCACGCTGAGAAGTATGACGGGAATGTAATACCAGAAATGCTGCTCGTGCTCAAAGCGGTTCGTGGCAAAGCGTTCGATATTGTGTTCCAGAAAAAAGACGCGCAGAAAGTTGGGGTTGCGCTTCTGCACGGCGATGAACCACGGCAGCACCATCGCAAAATACAGCCCGATACCCGGCCACCAGATGCTTCGCCTGATAATGGACCACTCTTTTCGTAAAGCAGCAAAGACCGTAATGATGACGATGGCGAGAAACGGGGCTACCGGTCCTTTGGCCAGCGTTGCCGCTCCCACAAAGAAGTACAGATCAAAGAGCCAGAATTTGCTGTCCGTCTCATACCATGCGTACCAGCCAAGCATCCCGATGCAGAAAGGCGCGGCCAGTTGCATGTCTGTCGAAGCGCCGCGGGCAAAGCTCAGAATTCCTGCGCAGGAGGCCGTCAGCAAGGCGGCGTCAAGCTGTCCTCCCGGACGGAAGCGCCGCATGTGCAGATAAATCAGGACAACCAGGACAAAGGCAAAGCTGGCCGAAGGCAAGCGCGCCGACCAGTCATGCACGCCAAATTCGCGGAAGGCAAACATCGCCCGCCAGTAGTAGAGCGCAGGTTTTTCCAGCCACGGCTTGCCGTACAGAATGGGCGTAATGTAATCGTGACGGGCCAGCATCTCCCGCGCAATCTGCGCGTAACGTGGCTCGTCGGCGCCCACCAGGCCAATACCGTCGCCTCCGAAGATGGGGACCAGGCCGTAAAAAAGAAAGAACGCGGTAAACAGAAAAAGGGTCAATGTCTCCAGCGCCGTCCCCAGAAACGGGAAACGGCCCAGAAGTGTCGTTGGCGCAGTTCGCAGCGTCTTAATGCTTTTCGGAATAGGCACGTTCGTTTTTATGGATTTCCGGCGAATTGCTTTCGAGAGCTAGGCTATCAGATTCGCTCATGCAACTTCATGAACTACACGTCCGAGCATCTTCTTTGCAACGGCCAGGATCATTCCCGCAGCGTCAGGCAGCGGCCCATCGAGCGTGCATCCACTGGCGTGCGGATGACCTCCGCCGCCAAAGGCCTCGGCAATATGGGCCACATTCACTTTGCCTTTGCTGCGCAGGGAAAGCCGGACGCGATGGTTCGGCAACTCGCGCAGAAAAATGGCGACATCCACCCCGGCAATGGCAATCGCGTAATTTACCAGCCCTTCGCAGTCTTCTTCCGCCGCGTTCGTGCGAAGCATGTCCTCATGCGTCACCCACATCCAGGCAATGCGGCCTTCGCGCCGCAGGTTCGAGAGGGCTGCCCCAAGCAGCAGCATCTTTGAGGTTGGCCGCGAGAAATACACGTCCCTGGCAATCGCGGCCGAGTTGGCCCCATGCCGCACCAACTGCGCCGCCAGCTCGAAGGTGTGGGCGTCCGTGCCGTCATAGCAGAACTGGCCCGTATCAGTAAGGACCGCAGTATAAAGACAAGTGGCCATCTCCGGAGTAATGTGTGCTCCGGCAACGATGGCCAGCTCGTAGATCATTTCGGCAACGGCGCAGGCTTCCGTATCAATCCAGTTGATATTGGCAAAGGCCTTTCCGCTCACGTGATGATCAATATTGATGAGGAAGCGGCCTTCCAGACCATGCAGGCGCGAGCGCTCAATGCCATCGCATTCCAGCAGAATCACAGCATCGTAGTCGCTGTCCACGCGCGAAACCTGCCGGATGGCCGAAGAGCAGGGCAGAAAGCGGTAAATAAGAGGCACACGATCACACGAAACCATCTCAACACGCTTCCCGAGCTGCTCCAGAATCGTAGCGCAGGCCAGCATCGAACCGATGGCATCGCCATCTGGCCGCGCATGGGCCGACACCAGAAATTTCTGGCCGCGTTCAATCGCGTCGAGTACTGCGTGAATGTTGTGCCGTTCCGCCATAGTCTTTGTCACTCTGCCCGAAGGCAAAGGATTCTGTATAAATATCTGGATACCCCGGGTCCGTGAAGCTAGCCTGGGGTCCTGCTCCTCTTCTTCACCCTTCCAAGCAACTCATCAATCCGGGCCTTCATCTTTTCTGACCGGTCAATGTGAAACACAAGATCAGGCACATGCCGCACGCCCATGCGTTCCAGCAATTCATGCCGGATATACCCGCGCGCCGCCATAAGCCCTTCCAGCGTGTCCTCTTCTTCTTTGGGGCCGCCGTCTACGGCGACATAAATCAGCGCCGACTTTCCACCAGGATTCAGCACAACCTGGCTGACATAGGCAAAACTGATGCGGGGATCGGACAACTCTCCCTCGATCATGGCCCCGATCTCCTCGCGCAGCGCCTCTGCCACGCGGTCCTGATGGTATTTGCGCGCCCGTTGTTCCGGCATCTCCAATTTCCTTTGATTAAACGATTGAGAATATCAGACTTGGCGGTACTCTTGCATGATGGCGAATGGAAAGCAGAAAAAGTCCTGCCCGAGGACGTAGCTGGAACAGAGAGCACCTTGCTTCAGGAAAAATGGATGGTACGATTCCCCGGCCCGCGTTGCTCCGCAAGCCGGGTTGAATCATCGCTGCTCGTTCAGAAGGTAAACTTCAATCCCCATTCCGTCTGTCGCGCGGCACCCAGCGCATACACTCCCGTGCCATTGCCCACGCGGAAGGTTTCATTGTCCAGCTTTCCCGTTCCATTGATGGCTCCCGGAGAACCGGAAAGGAGGCCGCTCATGGTATTGGGTGGTAGATTGAAGTTTCCGAAATTGAGAAGATTGAAGAAGGCGACGCTCGGCTGGATGGTAAAACGCTCTTTGATGGTCAGCTTCCAGCCTACGTTCAGATCAAGGGCGCGCAGCCAGGTAAAGTTCGCCTGATCTGAAGGAGGAGTACTGAGGACTGGCGCGACGCCATCCGGAGTTGCAGACGAACTGTTTGTCCCTAGCCTCTGAAGCTGGGCCACGGTCATCAAGCCATTCTGCACAAGGACCTGTCCGGCAGGCGTGGGCTGACCTCCATACTTTGCGTTGTAATTGTTGATGACCTGGGTCAGCTTTTTAGCGTCAATCCCGCGGTCAAAGTTGCCCATGTGTGTACCTGGCATCAAGTCCTGGGTCGTCCCATCACCTGTAAAATCGCTGCGAAAAATTTCACCGGGTCCCAGCCCGAAGTTCGGTATAACCAGCGCGCTGGAAAGCGGACTATAAAAATGCGCAATCAGACCCAAATTGAACTTCCAGGGTAGGTCTCCGAATCCACCCAGGGATATCTGATGGGTGCGATCGAGCAGGTTGGGGCCAAAATACCGGTTCGGGTCATTGTAATCAGCCGCTCCAATCACGAAGTCCTGGTCGCTGTCTCCGGCTGTTCCTGACGCCTGTGCGCCTCCAGAGTTCTCCAGGCGCGACAGGCTGTAAGAAAACTGGAAATTCATACGCTTCATGTTCTGGACCAGCTTGACCTGCATTGCGTTATAGATGGAACGGCCACGAGGTTCCAGGAAGATGGCCGCAGCCTGACCTGGATTTCTTCCTCCAAATGCACACGGCACGCCGATTGCCTGAATACAGGCCTGACCAAAATCTGTGTCCGCAGTCAAACCATGGCTGGCAAAATCGGACATGCTGGCCCCAACCGCGCCGTTGCTCTGGTCATAAAGTCCGGGACATGCCGCGATGGCTTGGTCAATACTTGTTACACCACAGGCAGCCAGCGTAGCTGCAATAGCAGCCTGAGCATTTGCTAAGTTAAAGTTACCGATATCACCGACGTGGTTTTCATCAATACCCAGCAGAGTATGCTCTTCCACGTTGCGCAGGTAATCCACACTCAATACCATGCCCTGCCGTAATTCGCGCTGCACTCCAATATTGATTTGTATAGAACGAGGCGTTTTATATTTGGGGGCAAAAAAGCCCAGCGGAATACCCGCTCCGGCCCCAAGCCAACTGCTGCCACCTATAAAGTTTGGATTGGGGGCATTCAGATCAAGAGGATTGCCGGCAAGCACCTGTTGCCAAAAGGCCAGCACGCCGGGAATTGCCTGTCCTACTGTGCTCGTGCAGACGCTCGGATCGATAGTGATCAAGCCGGCGTTGGTAGGTACCGGCAACGCTGTTCCGGCATTACAAGCCGGGCTAACCTGATTAAATGCTCCGGTCCTTAACCGCAAAGGCCGATCAAAGAGAACATTGTTATAAATAACGTTTTCATAGTAAAGGCCAATGCCTCCGCGTACTGAGGTCTTGCCATTCCTGAACGGGTCCCATGCAAAACCCATTTGCGGTGAGAAATTAGTATTCGGCAAATTAACTCGGTTCCCAAACCCGGGAAAGGCTGCGTTGACTTCTGGAATTGGGCCCAGATCGCTGTCCGTGCGCCCCGTGTCCCGGTCATAACGCAATGCCAGAGTGATTGTGCTGTTTGGAGAAAACTTCCAGACATCTCCGAAATAAATACCGATACGGTTATCTGGTCCAAGACCGCCTGCCGGAAAGCCCAATGCCGGCTCCAGTGTGCTGAAACCCAACCCATTGCCGACTCTCACGTCATAGACCGGATAATTCAATGGATTATTTGCCCCTCCGTGGGCAGCGGCAAATGCTTCTGTCGCGCTATTTACCTGCCATCTGATTCGAGGAGCGGTACCGTAAAAATTCGCAAACCCTCCTCCCTGGATGTGGTTCCACATCACGCCATAGCGGAGCAGATGTGCCCCCAGTAATCTGCTGCCGTCATATTTGACCTCGGTATTTGCCTGCGGAGTGCTTTGAGGGGCCAGCGGGCTAGGGCCGCTGTAAAAGCCGCCAGTAACGGAAGCCAGGGTTACACCCGTGTTCGCAAAAGGCAGACTGCTGCCTTTGACCCGGTCTACAATTTGGTTCTGAAATTTCAGATACGAGAAGCGAATGCTGTGGCTGTAGTTTCCAGCTACAAAGTCGTAGCCAACAACGTGCTGACGGGTATAGTCCTTGTTGTCATAGACTGCATATCCCAGGCCAAAATCAGAATTCAGAGAGTTTGCAAAGTATGAGAAACGGTAGAAGAGCTTACCCGAGTTCCCAACATTGTAGTCCATCCGGCCCAGGACTTCCGTTTCGCGGAAAGGAACACTGAACCCTCCGTTATAAGAATTAAAGGGAGAGGCAAACTGGACCGGAGCAAAGGAGTCCTGTTTGATGCGCTCCGCATCTCCAAAGAAAAAGAGTTTGTCTTTGAGGACCGGACCGCCGAGGTTTCCGCCGAACTGCGAACGCTGGAAGGGAAGGTTTGTCCCGCCCGGGGATGATGCTCCCCCGACCGAAGCGTCGCGGAAAAGACCGAAGGCCTGTCCGTGAAGGCGGTTGGTACCGGACTTCGTAGTCACGTTGACCGCTCCGGAGGAGGTCAAATCCGTGGACATATCCAGCGAGGACTGTGCCAGTTGAAATTCCTGAATGGCGCTTGAGGGAATGTCTTCCGTCGTTGTTCCTACAGTCTCATCGCTCACGTCCACGCCGTCTACATTGATGCGCGCCGTTCGCCCAAAGCGCCCACCGAAGGAAATGGACGAGTACCCGGCCTTAGTTGGGTCGAAGTTCTGTCCGTCCTGTATCTGCACACCGGGCTCAAGCTGCGCCAGATCCAGGAAGTTCCGTCCATTCACTGGTAGATTGTCAATCTGCTGGGCATTCAGCACGCCCTGCACCTGCGCCTGCTCGGTATTCACGGTGACCGCAGACCCCTGTACCTCAACTGTCGTCGTCCCCTGCCCAACAGCAAGTTTGGCATTAACAGTAGATGTATTTCCCACCTGGACTGTGACCGCCTGGGCCATCGTGCTGAATCCGGGAGCAGAAATTTCTACCTTGTAGTTACCAGGAGCAATCGCGCCCGAGTTATAGGCCCCGGATGAATTTGTAGTTAAACTCAGTGCCTGTCCAGTACCAGTGTTGGTGATGACGACTTTTGCATCGCTGACGACCGCTCCCGAAGGGTCGGTCACTGTGCCTGCAATGCTGCCTGTGCTGATGGTTGTCTGGGCCACAAGAACAACCGCGCATGCCAGCAGAAATAGAGGCAGGAGGAGATACTTAGCTTGCAAATACCGGAGGTTCTTCATGCCTCATACATGAGGCAATCCTTGTACCCGCAACGCTCAGAACCAGCACATAGTTTTGATCTAAATAAAAAATAAAGAAATCTTTAACATTTAGTTCGCGCCGTGTATTTTATTTCTAATAATATCCTGTAAATAACTGTTGCTTGTACAGTAACTTCACGGATATAGAAAATGAAAGATTTGTATAAAAACTTATATCTCTAGAGAGAGCGCGCACGGCGATTTTCGTGTAAATACAAGCGTGACTTACCGGATTCAGACAAAATTCCCGCCGTCTTCTTCCACATGCAGCGGCGTTTCTTTCTTTCTGAGGACATCGAATCCCGCGCGCAGCCCATTCAGCACCCCGGCCACATGCCGCAGAGGCGTGGTAATTCCATGCTGGACCGCAGCCGTCGCCTGCGTGACACCATCCAGGACGGCCGTGGCCATTTCATCTACCCGCTGCACCTGGGCGTTCGCAGCCGTCGTGACTTCATTGACGGTGCGCTCCACGCGGTGCGCCTGCTCGCGCACAATATGTGAGGTTTCTACCAGATTGGCTGTGGCGACTTTGATTTTCGGGGAAACATCTTCCAGCAGATTTCGGGCCGTCGCCAGGGCGGGCACCAGATGCTGGTTGATCTTGTCAGAAACCTCTTTGGCCTGCCGTACCGATTTTTTGATAGCAAAGAACATGCCCAGCAGGACACCAGCCTGCAAAAGGACGCCAACCGCGACAGCGATTGCAAAAATTACGAAGAATACCTGAGGTAATTGCATCTCTCTTTCCTGCAAACGATCAGAAGTTGGCGCCTGATTCTCTTAAGAACAATTACTGGTTCGCGGCTTCCTGGCCCGCTTCAGTTGTGGAACGGTATGCCTGGCGTCCGGCCTCGACCGCGGCAGAAACACGTTCACCCTGCTCACTGACAAACTGGCGACCCTGACTTATCAGGTCGTTCCACTGTGCGCGGCCCTTCTCAAAATACTCCTTGCTGCGGTCCACGTATTCACCTACCTGCGCCTTGCCGCGCTCGACGTAGGCATTCACCTGGTCAGCGGCTTCCCGTGAACGCTGCCGGATATACTCACCACCCTCGCGGGCGCTGTTCACAAGATCTTCGCGGGTCTCTCGGCCCGATTTCGGGGCGTACAAAACGCCAAGCAGCGCGCCCAAACCCAGTCCTGCCAAAAACCAGCTAAAGCCATTGGATTTTTCGTCTGACATATACTCTCTCCTTTACCCGGAAAACGGATGGTATCAGAACCTTTCAGCGTATACCAACGTCAATGACATAGTAGATGCCGACACGGCCCTTTCCGCTGCCATCTCTCACGGGGTCAATGCATAACAACTGTTTTACCCATTTCGCGTTTGAAAGGACTAAGATATTTACCTGAAACCTGTGCCACGCACGCAGAAGGAGACACTCTCTGGCATGAAACACGCATACACCATAAAAACAAGGGGCATCCAGGCCGCCCTGCTCGCCACTGCCCTTGTACTGGGAGCCGGATGCAACCGCCAGCAACAGGAGCAGCCACAGGCACGGACCGACCAGCAGGTCGCAAGCGACATTCAGGCAAAAATTGCCGCTGAAAGCGCATTGAACGGCCAGCAGATTCAGGTCAGCGTCTCGAACGGAGTCGCCACGCTCTCTGGCAGCGCAAATGATGAGGCTTCGCGCGCGCTGGCCGCAAATGATGCGGGCAGTGTCAATGGAGTGAAGACCGTCATCAACAATCTGACTGTCGTCCCTCTGCCACAGCCGACACAACAGGCAGCAGCTCCCGCGCCTGCTCCGGAACGCAAAACATCCGCAGAGCGCAAAAAGAAGCGCTCTGGACAGGAAGTGGCTGAAACCGCTCCCGCTCCCGCTCCTGCGCCAGCACCAGCGCCGGCTCCGCAGTCCCAGGCGCAGCCTGCTCCTCCGCCACCACCTCCGCAGCCTGTAGTGAAAACGATCACGATTCCCGCAGGAATAATTGTCCCTGTGCGCATTACGGAAGGACTCAGCAGCCAGACCGCGCAGCCGAACCAGGTCTTCCACGGCTCGCTTGCCGGAGACCTGATTGCTGACGGCATGGTCGCCATTCCGCACGGAGCTTCAGTGGTAGGCCGCGTAGTAGATGCCAAAGATGCTACGCATTTTTCCGGCAATTCACTGCTCTCCATTGAGCTTACGCAGATCAGCGCCCACGGACGTCAGATTCCTGTTGTAACCGATGCCTACTCCCGCCAGGGCCAGGGACGCGGCAAGAACACCGCCATGAAAGCTGGAGGCGGCGCCGCCCTCGGGGCCATCATCGGCGCACTCGCCGGTGGCGGCAGAGGCGCCGCCATCGGAGCAGCAGCAGGGGGGGCCACCGGGGCCGGAGTCAACGCCATTACCCGCGGCCAGCAAGTGCAGATCCAGCCGGAAACGCTCATCAACTTCAAGCTGCAATCGCCCATCACTGTAACAACGTCGCAAAAAGCTGGAGAAGTCCGCTCCTTTGACGACAACAGCAACCCGCAATTGCAGAACCGTCCGCAGCAGTAAAAGATAGCACTTATGGAAAACGGCCCCGCACAAAAGCGGGGCTTTTTTTCATTGGCAGCTCGTCAAATTATTGTATACATTTACGAATACGTTAAAGTGTTTTAAATTCCCGGAGGGCGAAAAATATGAACCGGCGCAGATTTCTTCAGGGACTGGCCATCGGCGCTGCCGGCATGTCTGCATGGGGAGATACGCAGAACGAGCATTCTCCTGTAGTTGCAACAACCCTGGTTTCCCCCATTGATTTGGGTGACCAGACCTTGCTTTGCTCTTTTGAACACGAAGGCCAAAGCTGGAAAGTTTACGAAGACCTCCGCGTTCGAGATGGTGCGTTCACTTTCGTCCGCTCTGATGGGCAAGGAAAACAACTACGCAAAACTGCCGAGGCCACCTTCGCCGAAAACGGGCCGCCGTATCTGGGAATACCGCTCAAAGATATCGGCCTTTCCGCGCGCGACCTGCTGGCCGACCGCCTGCTGGAGCATGGCGACCCTGACCCCGATCAGGTCAGACGGGCCGCGCCTCCGCTGGAGTCTGCACCTCCGGAACGCGGCGGCTACAGGCTGCCGTGGAACACTTTCGTGGGTACGCGGGAATGCTCTGATACCATGCCAGTCTTCCCCTCAGGAAACACCCGGACCTATCACCCCAATCAATTCTTCCCCGATTTGAAGCCCGGCCTTGCTCAGAGACGTTTTGAAGGACTTATTGGCGGATGGATGCCTGCCGTCCGCAAAGTCATGCCACTCTCAGGTTCTGCGTATTACGAACTCATCATCTTCGGAGACGTGCTTGCGCGTGACCGCTTCATTGTCCAGACATGGCACCGCACGGCGCTCATCGAAAACGGAAAAATCACGAAAGTAGAGTATGGATACAGTTATCCTCCGTTCCCTCCGCGGCGACACGCACCGCAGCCTGAGGAGTTTTACCGTGGCCTGCTCCTCTTCGCCGCGTATTGGGAAGACCTGCTGCGGGACATTGCCTCCGCGCATTTGCCGGATGCAACTTACTCTGACATGACCCGGCACGCCTTTGCCAGGGAACTCATGGTGCGTCCCGGCGGTGTCTACCCAAAGTACGGGGCAGTAGACCGCGATTACTATGGCTCCGAATACGATGGCTTTCAGGACATCTTCACCAGCTCTGTCTTTGCCAATCTTGATTGGGGCCGCTTTGAAATGGCCCGTCAGGTCATAGACAACTACCTGACCAGATTCACTGACGACAGCGGCATGATCAATATGCGCGGACCGGAAACTGCTCAGTTTGGTCTGACCTTGTTTCTGCTCGCCCGCTATTACCAGTACACAGGCGATGCGGCGCTTCTGCTTAAACACCGAAAAAAGATCGAAGCCACTGCGTCCCTTCTGCTGGAACTGCACGATGAGAGTCTGCGTCTGTCTCCCAGTGACCCCGGCCATGGACTCATTCACGGCTGGAGCGAGTCCGACTCCTGCCTGTTTCCAAAACCCGATGTATGGTGGCAGCCCTATTTTTCCAACAGCGCCTTTGCGGCGCGCGGTCTTTCGGAAATCAGCAGCGTATGGAACAGTCTGGACGCTCCCGGCATGAAGGCCCTGGCTTCCGGATGGCGGCAGCGCAGCGATACGCTACGCCGGCGCGTGATCGAAAGTGTCGAACAAAGCGTCCGGCGCGACATGGCCCCACCCTACGTCAGCCCTCTGCCCGGAACAAAGCTGACCTTTCGCGAATCCATGGAACAGGAGCACCCCAGCCCGCAAGGCTGGCCACATCGCGCCTACTCCGAGCTTTTGCAGGCGGAAGTGCTGCCGCAGCAGCTCGCAAACGCAGTCATAGACTGCATGAGGGCCTATGGCGCAACCACCCTCGGCGTGGTTGCCAACGTAAGCCGTCCGCGTGAAACGGGACGGGACATTCTCGGCTTTATCTCATATGGATACGCACGTGCCCTGCTCGCTCTCGACCGCATCGAAGAATACCTGCTTTTTCTGTATTCGCACCGCTATCACGACCACACGCCAGGAAGCTGGGTCGCGGGTGAAGTCGCAGGCATTACCGGAGACTCAGCGCTCTTTTGTATACCCGCGCAGCTCACGATTCCATTACTGGTGCGCTGGATGCTGGTCTTTGAAGATGCCGATGAAGACCGTCTCTATCTTGGCAGAGCGCTGCCACGTTCCTGGGTAGGGTCAGAAAAGGAGATTTCCATCGAGCACGCGCCCACGCGATGGGGACGCGTAAGTTTCAGCCTGAAAACGAACATGACTGCGAAAACAGCGCATGCCAGCGTAACACTCGAAAAACAAGGAGCGCATGAAATTTATCTTCGTATGCGCCTTCCGGAAGGAGCACACCTGCTCTCAGCCAGAGTGAACGGCCAGCCTGCAAATCTGGCCGGAAAGCAAAAAGACACCATTCTCATTCAGGCAGGCAATGAGAGGACTTTTGAAGTCGAAGCGCTCCTTGCATGAGTTTGTTGTCGGTCCTCGCTCTTCGCTACGTGAAGGACCAGGACCTGCTTCTTTCTTCAGCGCTTCTTCCACAGTCCCGGGTCCACATCGTGAAATACATTGTCCCGGTCTTCAATTTCCTTCAGATGTTTTTCTGTCTCCGGTTTCAACCCGCCTGTTGCTGCATACTCGTCCCAGGCTTTTTCCACTGTTTTGAACTGGTTCACGTGCGTCTGGAAGCGCATCTCAGCGTAGTCCCGCGCGGCGGCTGTCGTAATCAAAAACTGCCAGTCTGAAGATTCCAGCAGCAGAAGTTCACGGCAAAGCTGTTTCATGATGCGCTCGCCGGTTCCACCATCGCGCCAGCGGCCTTCGGTCGCAAGTTCGCGCACACGCGTTTCTGCCGGATAGATGTGCGTCCAGGTCCACGCCGTGTCTGGATTCAGCCAGACCTCATTCGTCCCGTTCTTGCCCCATGAACCTTCCGCCAGTGCCAGATAGCCCGAGGGCGGCTCTTTTTCCAGATAATCTCCGCACGTCGTCAGCGCAATAGGAATCTCTTCTTTCGCCATGATGCGCGCCACATGCTCCAGCCACAGAGGCCCTTCATACCACCAGTGCCCGAAAAGCTCAGCATCAAATGGTGACGTAAGAATGGGCGTACGGCCGTTGCCAAAGCTGTCCTTCAGCGCGTCATACACTACGCTCACAAAGTGGCGGGCGTGGTCTGCTGTGCGTTCTGCGGCACGTTCGGGATAGTACGGCGTTTTTGCGCCCAGGTCCACTTTAGGATGGGTCACCTGCCAATACCGGTGCCCGCCCGGCCAGCGCTTTTTATGGAAGTCCAGATAATTGCTGTCACCCGGATAGCCCATCTCGCCGCTCCACACCTGGACTCCGGTCTTCGGATCGCGCGGGAAGATCGCCACAGGGTGCTGGTGCGCCCGCGGGCCATCCACCAAATAGGGCTGATAGAAGCCATGGCCATTATTTTCGACAATCTCAGTCGCGGCCGCTACGCCCACCGGGCCTCCGGCCTTCAGCTCATACGGCGTAAACTTCACCGGGCCTTCGACCAGGTGCGAATCTACAAAGAAATATTCAATGCCGCCTTCCGCCAATGCCTCTTCCACACCAATGCGCTCAAATGGGGGCCACAACGCCCCGCCTGCCGGGGCCACCGGGGCCTGCCAGCGTCCTGCCGGACGGTAACCGCACTCGGGTGCCCAGATGCCGCGCGGCTTCTTCCCCAGATACCGCTCATGCGTGGCCGCCGCCGTCTTCACCTGCGCGGTAATACTTTCATCTGTGCCCAGCAACGGGAAGTATCCATGCGTTGCGGCGCAGGTAATCACCTCAATCTGGCCGGAATCATTAAAGTGCCGGAACCCCTTGATGATATCTCCGCCCAGTTCTTCAAAGTCCTTCAGGTCCTGCTCAAAAAAATCGAGCCAGTAGCGGGCGGTCTGCGCAAAGTGCTTCTCGCCATTCTGCCGGAAGTAGCTCTCGTCCTCGCACGCAGCCAGAATCTTCCGCTTCAGATATTGAGGAAATTCTTTTTTGAAGGTCGGGTGCGCCAACTGCTCCAGCAGGATCGGCGTGATATTGATGTTGCACTTGAGCGCAAGACCGTCCGCCTCCAGCCTGCGAAAGACGCGCAGCAGCGGCAAATATGTTTCTGCAGCCGCTTCCAGCAGCCATTCCAGACCATGCGGCCATGTTCCGTGATGGACGACGTAAGGCAGATGCGCGTGCAGCGTAAACGTCATATAGCCCTGAGGACGGCCTGTCTTCATAGAATCCCTTTCAGATACGAAATGTTTGGGTTGAATCCTGGTAACGCTATAGGAAGACGCGAACTGCTGTCTGAACGGTTGTTTTTGCTGGCAATTTCTGCCGCTTTGCAAAAAGTCTACTATGGAAAGGATGAATCCGGCTTCAAAACAAGCCACGCCAGATCACGTCGTCAGCTTCGCGGAGGCCGTCCGCACCGTCCGGCAGGAAGCCGAAAAAATACGCGAAGTACGTCCTGCCGCAGAACAAGTCCCTTTATTGGATGCAACAGGAAGGGTCCTCGCTGAAGCAGTCCGCGCCGACCGCGACCAGCCTCCATTTCCACGCTCCACGCGCGACGGCTTCGCCTGCATCGCGGCAGATGTCCAATCCGGCAGAATGCTCAGAATCATCGGCCAGGTACGCGCCGGGGAAGCATGGCAAGGCGGCCCACTTCAGCCAGGAGAAGCCATCGAAATCATGACTGGAGCACCAGTCCCTGATGGGGCCAACTGCGTTGTCATGGTCGAACACGTTCAGGCTGAAGAGAATCAGCTTCGCCTGAAAGCCGGCCATAGCATTGCGCCTGGTGAAAACATCGTTCCAGCAGGAGCAGAGGCAAAATCCGGAACAGTCCTTGTCCCCGCAGGAACACGCTTGGTCCCATCTCACATTGCAGCAGCGGCGGCCTGTGGATACGCGCAACTCTCCGTTTTTCGAAAACCACGCATCGCAATTCTTGCTACCGGAGACGAGCTGGTTTCGCTCGAAAGCACACCGCTTCTGCACCAGATACGCAACTCGAACAGCTATTCCCTCGCGGCACAGATCCAACTGGCAGGCGCAGAGCCGGTCATACTACCCGTCGCGCATGACAGCCAGCCAGCGATCGAGGCCGCCATATGCGGCGCCCAGGACTGCGACCTGCTTCTGCTCTCCGGCGGCGTCTCAATGGGCAAGTATGACTTCGTCGAGCAGGTCTTGCATCACCGCGGCGCAGAGTTTTTCTTTACCGGAGCAAAAATCCAACCCGGACGTCCTGTTGTTTTCGGACGCCTTCCGCATCAGTATTTCTTCGGACTTCCCGGCAATCCGGTCTCGACAATGGTCACCTTTGCACTCTTTGCCCATCCGCTCATCGCTGCGCTTTCAGGGGAAGCCTCTGGCGGGTCACGTTTCGCGCTCGCTGGCCTTACGCATGAGGCCCACTGCAAGTCCGGCTTGACGCGCTTTCTCCCTGCCCGCCTGGATTACAGCATCCACGGAGCAACGGCCACCGTCATCCCGTGGCAAGGATCGGGAGACCTGGCCAGTACCGCCAACGCGAATGGATTTGCCGTCCTCCCTGCGGAAGACAAAAGGCTCCCAGCAGGCTCTTTGATATCCGTGCTGCTGATGTGACAGCGTATTTCATACATCAGATATTGATCAGAATCTATGAAACACGCTCAGGAAGAATCCACCCAAAGGTGGACTTAAAAACCCGTCCCTGGGACCAAGACGAAATGTGAACGGTTTCCTATCCTGAGAATGTCTCTTGATAAATACATAACCTCCTGACCCCGGTTTTCCGCAGAAACCGGGGCTTTCTTTTTGTTATGCGTGCCGCACAAGCTGGACCATATAAATCAGGGACAGGACCGAAACAGTGATGGCCGTCAGCCACGCCGCCACATTGAACCAGCGCGCGTTAACGTGTGTTCCCATCAGGTCTTTGCGATTGATGAGCAACAGCATGAACACAATCACAATCGGCAGCAGGACGCCGTTCAGCGTCTGCGAGAAGATGGAAAACTGCACCAGCGGGAAATTCGGAATCAGGACCACAGCCGTACCGCCGGCAATCAGCAGTGTGTAGAGCCAGTAAAAAAACGGCGCCTGCCGGAATCCTTTATCTACTCCAGACTCAAATCCCAGCCCCTCGCACACCGTATAGGCCGTTGAAAGGGGCAGCACTGAGGCGGCAAAAAACGACGCATTGAACAGCCCAAAGGCAAACAACAGAAAGGCGTAGGGTCCGGCCAGAGGCTTCATGGCCTCGGCGGCATCGGCGGGCATGGCGATGCTTCCCATGCCGTGCGCCCACAGCGTGGCTGCGCAGGCCACAATAATGAACCACGCCACCACGTCAGTAAAAATGGAGCCGACAATCACATCCAGCCGCGTGGCTGCATAATTCTTTACGCTCACGCCTTTCTCAACAATGGAGGACTGCAGGTAAAACTGCATCCACGGCGCGATGGTGGTCCCGATCACGCCCACCACCATGTAGATGTAATCGTGCTGCGCCCAGGCCGCGCGTGAAGGCAGCTTTACGGTGGCAACCATGGCCTCACGCCAGCTCGGCCCGGAAAGCACTCCCGTAATGATGTAGGCGATGTAAAACACTGACGCGGTAAGAAATATCTTTTCGACGCTCTTGTAATCGCCGCGCACGGCAAGCAGCCATACAAGAGCTGCACAAATGGGCACGGAAATATATTTCGAAAGATGAAAAAGCTGAAGGCTGCCCGCAATCCCGGCAAACTCGCCGATAATATTGCCGAAGTTTACAATCACCAGCAGCACCATGATGATGAACGTCATGCGCAGGCCAAATTCTTCGCGGATGAGGTCGCTCAGCCCCTTGCCCGTCACCACACCCATGCGGGCGCACATCTCCTGCACGATAATGAGCGCCAGAGTAATGGGAATGATCGTCCACAGCAGCGAATATCCAAACTGCGCCCCCGCCTGCGAATACGTCAGGATGCCGTTGGGGTCATTGTCCACATTGGCTGTAATGAAGCCCGGCCCAAGCACGGCAAGGAACAGCAGTATCCGGGTTCTCCAGCGTCGCAGCATAGTCAGGGACCAAATTAAAATTCAGAAGATGTTTGAATCGAAACGGCCAGTGTTCGCGCCGCTTCTTCAAGGCAGAATTCTTTTCTCAGTTTTACATCAAATCAGGATTTCAAGAAGGGCCAACCCGGTGCCTTTCAGGGGCCTTGATGAATGACCGGCCGGCTCTCTCTGCTACTCTGTCTTCGATGCCGCAATTTAAATCAGGAAGCACCGGCGCGATTGCGCTTTCCCTGATCATCGCCGTCGCGTCCGCATGGATGGGCATCGGCGCAAACGGGATTTACTGCGACCGCCTGCCTTCCATGACCATCATGGCCACGCTGGCGGCTTTCGTCATCGCGTTATGTTTTCGCCTGTTTGCGCGTGCTGACACCCGCGCTAAAAAGGCCCAGCTTGCGATGGCCCTCATCATCGCTGCCGGGACCCTCTTCGCGGACACCCGCTTCGTGCTGAAATACCGCGGCATCTGCGGACAGCTACAGCAGCAGATCCGCCAGATGAGAAACCCATCACAATAAAAGACATTTCCGGTACCCGCTTTTTTGGCCTTTGGACAAAGGCATCGGTCTACGCCTTTCGCACCGTCCTCCGCTCAATCCTCTTTTCGTACTTCTCACCTTTGAGGATGCGCTTTACATAGATTCCCGGCGTCACAATGTGGTCAGGGTCAAGCTCTCCTGGTTTGACCAGCTCTTCCACTTCAGCGATGGTGAATTTCGCCGCCGTCGCCATCATGGGATTGAAATTGCGCGCCGTTTTTCGGTAAATAAGATTTCCGGCAGTGTCGCCCTTCCATGCTTTGATGAGCGCAAAGTCCGCCCGCAGCCAGCGTTCCAGCAGGTAAGGTCTGCCGTCGAATTCGCGCGTCTCTTTTCCTTCCGCAACCAGAGTACCCACTCCGGCAGGCGTATAAAATGCCGGGATTCCGGCACCGCCCGCGCGAATTCTTTCCGCCAGCGTCCCCTGCGGAACAAGTTTCAGGTCCAATTCTCCTTTGAGGACTTTTTCTTCGAGCAGTTTGTTCTCGCCCACATAGCTGCCCGTGTGCGATGCAATCATTCCGGCCTCCAGCATCAGGCCCATGCCGAAGCCGTCTACGCCCATGTTGTTACTGATGGTGTGCAGCCCTTTCACGCCGCGGCGTACGAGAGCACTAATCAGGTTTTCCGGAATTCCGCACAGCCCAAATCCCCCGATCATGAGGGTTGAGCCATCAGGAATGTCGCGTACCGCTTCATCAGCGCTGGACACTACCTTGTTCACTTTTGCTCTCCTGTTGCGCGTAAAAGCACTGAGCAGAATACTTCACTCATGAGGTGACTGCATAGCCACACACTGAATCCAAATCTTATTTAAGGATGATTCGGAAATCGTTCATAGTTCGCAAAATGCGTATCTTGCGGTACGATGTGTGCGGATTGACATCACAGGAGGACCTGATGCTGAAAGGATTCCGGGACTTTATTCTTCGCGGAAATGTAGTAGACCTGGCAGTTGCGGTGGTTATAGGCGCGGCATTTACACAGGTAGTGAATTCGCTTGTAAAAAACATTATCAACCCTGTCATCGCGGCAGTGGCAGGAAAGCCGGACTTCTCAGCTTTTGTGCTGGATGTACATGGTGGAAAGATCACCTATGGCAGCTTCTTCAATGACGTCATCTCCTTCCTGCTCATCTCTGCCGCCGTCTACTTTCTCTTTGTGCTCCCGGTAAACAAGCTCATGTCAAAGTTCTTCCCCGCCAAGGCAGAACCTCCTAAAACAAAGTCCTGCCCGGAATGCCTCAGCGATATTCCTGTTGCCGCAAAACGCTGCGCGCACTGCGCACAACCTGTCGTATAGAAGAATGGCGCCCAGGAATACCTGAGCACGCGGCGAAACAGAGCAGGATAAATTTTCGTCGCGCATGCGATGAAACCAGAGCAGACCAGCTTCCGGCCATCTCTGGCTTTACCGGTGGCCGTCTTACATCGGGCCCCGGAATGCGTTAACTTAAATCATGAAGCACGCGGAAAAAGGCAAAGTGTATCTTGTGGGCGCAGGCCCGGGCGATCCGGAGCTGCTGACTCTGCGTGCTGCTTCTCTCATGCAAACAGCCGATTGCATCTTTCACGATGACTTGGTTGCCCCTGAAATTCTGACGCTCGCAGGCGCCAGCGCGCTGGTGGAAAACGTCGGCAAACGCTGCGGCAATAAAACCATTACCCAGGAACAGATCAATCATCTGCTGGTAGAAAAAGCGAAGGCCGGGAACAGCGTTGTGCGCCTGAAGACAGGCGACCCTCTGCTCTTTGGACGGGGCGGCGAAGAAATTGAGGCGCTTCACAAAGACTCGGTGCCGTTTGAAATTGTCCCGGGAATTACCGCCGGATTTGCGGCAGCCGCGGCTTTGGAGGCTTCCCTCACCGACCGCCGGCTCGCATCGAAGGTCATTTTTCTTACAGCACACCGCGCGCAAAGCGGCGAGGAAGCGAGCTTCGGCCCGCTCCCGGAAGACGCTACACTCGTCATCTATATGCCCGGTTCAGATTACGCCCGCCTCGCACGTCAGCTTGGCGATGCTCGCGTTGCTCCGGAGACGCCCTGCATGATTGTCTCTGGCGCCAGCACGCCACAGGAGCAAATACTCCATACATCGGTCGGCGACCTGGCGCAGACGGCAAAATTGCCCGCCCCCTGCGTTGTGCTCGCAGGAAAAGCACTCAGTATCCATCGCATAAAAAAGACGGGCTGAGATATCATCAGCCCGTCTTCATCTGGAAGCAGGTCCTGCTTACTGCTGGGGGGAGGTGACCTGTCCTTCCTGCGGCAATTTCACTGTGCCTGTAGATTGGGCGGTCTGGTTATCACTGCCGCTCATATTGGAAAGCAACTGAATTTCGACGCGACGGTTCTTCGCGCGTCCGGAGGGAGTACTGTTCGAGGCCACCGCCTTGTCTTTCCCAATTCCAACCAGATAGAAGCGGTGCGGCGGAACGTTGTACTTTGACGCCAGATACTGCACCACAGCCTCTGCCCTGCGCTGGCTGAGAGCATAGTTGTAGTCGGCTGGACCCGTTGAGTCCGTGCCGCCGGTCAGAGCAAGAATGTAGCTCTTCTGTCCGTTCAGTTGAGCAGCAAACTCATCCAGCTTCTGTTTGTCAGAGCGGGTCAGATCGGCCTTGTCAAAGCCGAAGTTCACCTGCACGTCTGCCACCTGCTTGTAGTTGTCAAGGTTGGCTACAACTCCCGATAGCGAATCCACGCGGTTCACCGCTTCCTGCGCCGATTGCTGCGCCTGCGATGCCGCCGTTCCTGCACTCTGCGCAGACTGTTGCGCCTGGTTGGCGCTGTTCTGCGCCTGTGTGATCCCGGCCTGCGCACGCTGGTCTACATCGTGCAGATTGCGGTTGTTTGTGGCCACCGCGTCATCGAGTTCGTTGGTCTTCTGAATCACTGGTGTGGTCTGGCTGCGAACATAGTTCTTGGTGGTGCAGCCTGTGGCCAAGAGCAGCGACAAGGCTCCGAGCGCCGAAACAGCCTGAAGTGTCATTTTTCCTGTGTGTGTCATTTTCGTTCTCACTCCATTCCCAGAGAGCAAGCGCACGCCTCTCCCTTTACCTCTGTCCATCAGGTCTGCAAGCCCTGTGCCAAATCCATAAACGCCATGGAAGTACTTTTTTTTCAATTGTTTAATATCTGTTTGCATTCTTTTAAAAACATTCATCCGGGCTTGAAAACCGGGTAGCTTTTACCCGGCTCCGTGCAATTCAGGGAAGGCAAAAGCGAAGAAACGGTAAACTGAAATTCAGGTGGATTTACAGGAGAAAATTCGCACATTGCCGGCGCGTCCCGGCGTGTACCTGTACAAAAATGCAGATGGCGAAATCATCTATGTAGGCAAGGCAAAGGACCTTCGCTCGCGTGTCCGCTCCTACCTGCTGGAAGCCTCACAGGCCAACGCCAAGACCGGCTCTCTGATGCGCGAGGCCGTAGACCTCGACTACATTCTGGTAGATAACGAGCATGAAGCACTGGCGCTTGAAAACAATCTCATCAAGCAGCGTAAGCCGCGCTTCAATATTCTGCTGCGCGACGACAAGACCTATCCCTACGTGAAACTAACGCTCGCCGACCGTTACCCGAAGGTCTTTGTCACCCGTCGTCTGCGCAAAGATGGCAGTGCCTATTACGGCCCGTATTTTCCAGGAAACCTCGCCCACCGCATCGTAGACCTCATCCACCGCAGTTTCCTCATTCCAAGCTGTAAAGTAGACCTCTCGCGCTATCATCCACGCCCGTGCCTGCAGTACTACATCAAGCGCTGCCTCGGCCCGTGCGTCGAAGGACTCACCACGCCCGAAGCCTATCGCGAAGCCGTGCGTGACACCCAGTTGTTCCTCGAAGGCCGCGCAGCCGAACTCGGCAAGTCCATCGAAGACCGCATGCACACCGCTGCCGCAAATGAGCAGTACGAACTCGCCGCGAAATACCGCGACCTGCTGCGCACCGTCTCTGAATTACAGGAAAAGCAGCGCATCGCATCGGCAGAGAATGACGATGCCGACGTCTTCGGCTATCACTTTGAAAATGGAATGCTCGCCGTCAATCTCTTCCACATGCGCGTAGGCAAAATCGTGGACCGCCGCGAATTCTTCTGGGAAGATTTGCCGGAGCTTCTCGCCCAGGATGGAGACGAAGAGCAAATCGCAAAGCAGTCTGCAAACTTTCAAGCAGGAACATTCTTCTCTGCCCTGCTGAAGCAGCTTTACATTGACCAGCAATATGTTCCGCGCAGCATCTTCGTGCCCGTGGACTTCACCGACCGCGAAACGCTGTCTGCGCTCTTGAGCCAGCAAACCGGGCACAAGATTGAAATTGCCGTCCCGCAGCGCGGAGAAAAGCGCTCGCTCGTTGATCTTGCCGGACAAAACGCGAAACAAGGCTATGACCAGCGCTTCCGCGTCATGCAGCCCAGCCAGAAGGCCATCCAGGAAGCATTACAGGACGTGCTTGTTCTTCCGGAACTGCCGCGCCGCATCGAGTGCTTCGACATTTCGCATATTCAGGGCGCGGAGACGGTCGCTTCCATGGTCGTCTGGGAAGACGGCGCAATGAAAAAGTCCGATTACCGCAAATTCCAGATAAAGACTGTCTCCGGCGTAGATGATTTTGCGGCCATGCGCGAAGTCGTCACACGGCGCTATAAACGCGTGGCTGAAGAAAACAAACCGATGCCCAGTCTCATTCTCATTGATGGCGGACTGGGCCAGCTCCATGCTGCGGCCTCCGCGCTCGAAGAACTGGGCCTCACCAGCCAGCCGCTCGCATCCATCGCCAAGCGCGAAGAAATCATTTACCTCTACGGGCAGGAGGACGATCCCATTGTGCTCGACCGCCGCTCGCCCGTATTGCATCTGGTGCAGCGCATTCGCGATGAATCCCACCGCTTCGCCATCGCATACCACCGCAAGCGCCGCGAGATGCGCGACCGCGACTCCGAGCTGCTCACCATCCCCGGAGTCGGCGCCCGCACCCGTACCCGCCTGCTCGAACACTTCGGCAGCCTGCGCAGCGTGCAGAATGCTGGCATTGAAGCCCTTACCGCAGTAGTTCCACGCCGAACAGCTGAACAAATCTACGCGCATTTTCACCCTCACCCGGCATCCGTCATTGTTTCTTTGCCGGCTGACGGTCATAGCTGATAACGCGTGTGATTTTTCCGCGTCCCGTTCTTGTATCACCGGATCCGATATATCGAAAATATCTTGAATCCAGACTGTATTTAGATATATCTTAAGACATATCAAAGGAGTATTTGATATGTTTGGAAACTTTACCCATGAAGGCGGCCGCTGCGGACACTGGAAACATTTCCGTGGTGGACGGGGCTGGTTCGGTGAAGCCGGCGAATTCTGGGGCCGTCGCGGACACCGCTTCGGCGGCGACTTCGGCGGACGGCTCTTTGACCACGGCGAACTGCGCTATGTCATCCTGCAGATGATTGCCGAAAAACCAGGCTATGGCTACGAGATCATGAAGGTCATCGGGGAGCGGCTTGCGGGCATTTATGCTCCAAGTGCAGGCGTGGTGTATCCAACCCTGACGCTGCTCGAAGAAGAGGGCCTCGCCACCGTCACCTCGACTGAAGGCGGAAAAAAACTCTACGCCATTACTGAAGCCGGCAAGAAAGAACTAAAGGCGAACAAGGCACTGGTGGACGCCATCTTTTACCGCATGGACAAGGTCGGTGCCGCATTTGGACGCGGCCGCTCACCGCAGATCATGCGCGCCATGCACAACTTCAGACTGGCACTGAAGCTGCGCTTTGCCCAGGGCGACCTCTCAAAAGAACAGATCAACAAAATCGCGGAGATTATTGATGCAGCCGCAAAGCAGATTGAGTCCATCTGAGGAGGACACACTACTTGAGCGTCTGTATGAGCTGGAAGCCAAAAATCTACAGCTACAGACGCTCGTAGTCGAGTTACTGGACAAGAACCAACGCCTGCGCAATTCCCTGGCCCGGTATGAGCAGCAGGTTGAGGTACAAAACTAAAAATCCTGCCTCATCGTATTGAGAACCTCTAGGCTAAGGACATGCGCGAATTTGTGTATCACCTTTGCGATGTCTTTACCGGCACTCCCTTCCAGGGCAACCAGCTCGCTGTATTTGAGAATGCCGGAGGTCTGACGACGGCAGAAATGCAGAAGCTGGCCAACGAAACCAATCTCTCTGAGACCACATTCATCATGCGCCGCTCTGCGGAAATGGAAGCAAACCGCGGCGTGCGCGTGCGCATCTTCACCACGCAGGAAGAGCTTCCCTTCGCCGGTCATCCAACGCTCGGCACGGCCAGTTTCATCCGCCGCTTTCTTCCTGAATTTTCAGAGCGCGAACTCATCACTCTCGAACTGAACGTGGGCGCCGTGCAGGTGCGTTTTACTTCGCCTCGGCACGGCGAGATGACGCAGCCCAATCCCGTCTTTGGACAGATGCACGAACGGGAAGCTGTTGCCCAGGCCATCGGTGTTTCCACAGACGATATCGCTTCAGACATGCCTGTGCAGACTGTTTCAACCGGTATGCCTTTCTGCATTGTGCCGTTTCGTTCAGTGGACGCGCTCTCACACCTGCGAATTCCCGGCGCCCTGGCAGAAGCCTATTTAAAAAACACCGATGCGAAATTCTTCTACTGCATCACTCAGGAATTGCAAGGTGTGTGGCGCGCGCGGATGCAGTTTTACAACGGCGAAGATCCAGCTACCGGGTCGGCTGCGGGCTGCGCGATTGCCTATCTGGTGCGCCACGGCTTCGCCGCATCCGGCGAGCAATTGCACATTCGCCAGGGCATCGAAATAGGCCGCGCGGGTGAGATCGGCGTTCGTGCAAAATTCGATGGTGTCTCCGTAAGCGAAGTTCGCGTTTCCGGCAGCACAATTTTTGTGGCAAACGGACGCTTTTTCCTTGAATGATTCACATGCTTTCAACAGGCCTGAGGACGCGCATCTTCAAGCCCAGAGCGGAGAAATCAAAATACGGTGAATCTTCAGTAAAAAATTCACACCTCTTTCGCTTCATCTTCCCTATTTACACAGCGCTCCGGGCTTCGTACTCTCGGAAAGCGTTCAGAAATCAGAAGTGGTTCTGAAACGTAAACTTTCGCCTATATCACACAACTGAATAAGGGCCGGAGCGCGTGGCATATGCGCGCTTTCAAGCGGCTTGTGCATACGTGCCTGCTATCTTCCCGCAGCAGTAAAAGGGAACCGCGCAGGCGTGCAGAAAGCTGCTTCTGTTGCTGCGCTGGCAACCATGTCCGCCTCCGGCCAACCGCACCCCGAACTGAGGCGGGGGATGCGGCACCGCGCACACGCGTGGAGGAAATTTGCTTCCCCAAAAACCTCCACGCCGCGCGGATGCCCTCTCTTTGTCTTTTTTCGCGTGTGGATGATGTGGAACATTGCGGGCCAGATATGCGCGCCCGCACAACCGCTTTCGCCATGTTCGCGAAGCAGTCAGGATGTTATGAGGCCCCGAAAAGTAATTCTTTGCGTTGATGACAATGAACAGGCCCTTTCCGTTCGCAAATTTATGCTGGAAACACGCGGCTATCGCGTAGTCACTGCTCTCAGTGCTGAAGAAGCGCTGGAGGTTTTCCGCTCAGGTGGAGTAGATCTGGTCTTGAGCGATCTCATCATGCCGCAGATGGACGGCAATGAGATGGTGCGCCGCATGAAAGACATCGCGCCGGACGTGCCCATGATTCTGCTCAGCGGTACGGTCAAGGCCTTTGACCGCGCCAGCCATGCCGACGCCTTTCTGCCCAAGGGGGCCTGTACGCCGCTCGAAATGCTGGAGCGGATCCGCATCATGATCGCGCGCAAACGCGGCCCCAGGAAGGCCACCCCGCGCCCATTCTATCAACCTCAAACCGCGATGCCTTCCATCGCCTGAACAGATGCAGGCCCCGCAGTTCTGCTGCGGGGTATAGCATTTTCACCGATAGCCTGGACCATGCCCCGAAACTACAGTCGCCGCGACCAACAGCGAGTCAGGCGACACTGCACAGTGCAAATGGAGTGTATTGAATCTGTGAAAATGCCGTAGTCTCTCAGAAACTCTCCGACTGCGTGGACTCCACGCTCTTGTCTCTTATCTTCGCGCAACCAAAGATGCGAAAGTCCGAGACATCCTTCAGGCGGAAGATGGGCGCGTGGCTGTCCTTTGGGAGCCGGATGCGGAAGAAGTCCGCTTCGTGGACATCTTCAAGCACGAAGGCCGGACGGGCATCGGGCGCGGTATAGGCAATCTCAACGTTTGTCAGCTCAACGTTGTTCACGTGCCGCAGATAGAATCCGTGCGCAGGCAGCGGCCCGAACATATGCGGATCAGGATAGGCGTCTTCTTTCTCCGGTACCTGGATCGCCGCCATTTCCGCGGTTCCCCCGCCCTGGTGATGCAGATAGATGTTGCTGAATTTGAGGTCTTCTACCGCATGACCTGGGATTCCGCTGACAAGCACGGCCTGGTGTGACGCTGAATTGTAACTGACAATGTTACTGAAAAGGATGCGCCGCGCATCGCCCACAGGAACACCCTGCGGCCCTCTCATGCGGCTGCCCAGACGCACGAAGATGGGTGTGTTCATGATGTCGCGCATGGTGATGTTGGTAATGGCAATGTCTTCGAGCAATGCCCCATCTACGCTTTCCAGCGCAAAGCCGCCACAGCCCTCAAATACGCAGTTGGAAATCGTGATGTTTTTGAACCCGCCATTGGATTCGGTGCCGCACTTGATGCGTCCGGTGTGCGGGATGCGCTGCCCCGGCGGAAATTTTTTGAAGGTCCCATCGAGCAATGTGCCCAGCTCATACGTGCCAGTCACGTAGCAGTTCGTAATGGTTACATTCTCCGTGGCGCGCGCGTATCCCAGAGCATACGAGCTTTTCGGGCAGATGCCGTCGTCCCACGGCGAATTGACGCTGCAATTTGAGACGCGGACATTCTTGCAACAATCAATGTCCATGCCGTCGCGGTTTGTGTCAATCTTCAGATTGTCAATAGTGAAGTTGTCTACGCCCGTCGCGAGAATGCCAAAGTGTCCCCCTTTGAGGATCGAGAAGTCGCGCAGAATAACATTGCGGCAGTTCTTGAGCGCAATGGCCTTGTTGCCGACACGCGGTTCTTCCGCGCGCGGCTCCTCGTGCGACAATCCGCGGCTGAGTCCTTTGCCATAAATCAGGCCTGGTCCGCAGATGGTGACATCGTGCAGACCTTCGCCCCAGATAAGGCTGTTATGCCAGTGATTGTGGCCGTAATCCTGGTAGTTCTCCCACGGGGCATTGGATTCGGCAGGATCATAGCCTTCGTTTCCGGACGATGGAGTTTCCGCCGCCAGAATCGTTGCACCCTGTGAGATGTATAGCGCGACATTGCTCTTCAGGCGAATGGAAAAAGAATTGTACGTTCCGGCAGGAAAGAGAACAGTGCCGCCTCCGGCACTTGCGGCAGCTTCAATGGCCTTGTTGATGGCGGGCGAGTCAATGGTCTTGCCATCCCCAGTGGCACCGAATGCGCGCACATCATAGATGCTTCCATGCGCTGGCGGAGCGGAGGCGGCAGGCTGAGCTCCGATCCCAGGTGGCGCAAAGGCCCCGGCTGCTCCAACCGTTGCATATTTCAGAAAGTCGCGGCGTTGTTTCTGCATCTGGTACGTTCTCCTGGTGGTCTGACCTCGTAGAAACAATACAGCAAGGTGGAAGAATTTGTCTCTGTTGAATTTGTATACAAATATGTATACTTAGCGGCAAAGACCTGAGGGGATTTTTGATCGCCATGAGATTGCGCATTCTTTTTGCCGGCCTATGTTTCGCTACATGCCTTTATGGACAGGTCACCGTTGCCGACTACGAGCGCGCTGACCATCTGCGCGACAAATACAAGGGCCTGGCCCTGAACATCCCCGAAGAACCGCACTGGATCGAAGACACCGACAGCTTCTGGTATCGCAAGACGGTCGAAGGCGGCCACGCCTTTGTTCTGGTGGATGCGAATGCTCTGGCAAAGCGTCCCGCGTTCGATCATGAAAAGCTCGCTTCGGCCCTCTCTTCCGCCAGTGGGGAGAAATACACGGCGGTCACGCTGCCATTCCAGCGATTTGAATTTGTTGACAAGCAGACGGCCATCCAGTTCAGAATAGACCGCCAGCGCTGGCGCTGTGATCTTGCAAAATATGTGTGCGAGAAGGCCGGCGCGCCCGAACCGGAAGACGACGATGGCGGTTATGATGACACTCCCAAAGCTGTAAACAGCGAGACCAGCACAATCGCATCGCCGGATGGCAAGTTCGAGGCCTTCATCGAGAACTACAACGTCTATGTACGCGCGAAGGGCAAGCCGGAAAAGACCGCGCTGAGCTGGGACGGTTCCGAGGACAATTATTACGCGTTGAGCACAATCGTCTGGTCGCCGGATTCACGGCATCTTGTGGCGTATCGCATCCGGCCAGGATACAAACGCGAAGTGCATTACATTGAATCTTCTCCCTCAGACCAGCTTCAGCCGAAATATTCTTCCATGGTCTATCCCAAGGCCGGAGACGTGCTTGCCCTTCCTCAGCCTGTTCTCTTTGATGTGCAGGAGAAGCGCGCCATCCACATAGACAACGCACTCTTTCCCAATCCTTATGATTTGTCCCGCGCAGAATGGTGGAAGGACAGTCGTGGCTTCACCTTCGAATACAACCAGCGCGGACATCAGGTCTATCGCGTGATTGAGGTGAATGCAGCGACAGGCGCAGCCCGGGTGCTGATTGACGAGACCAGCAAGACCTTTATTGATTACCGCCCGCTGGTTCCCGATCAGTACGACACTGGAAAAAGGGTGCGCATAGATGTGCATGACGGCAAGGAGATTATCTGGGCCTCAGAGCGCGACGGATGGGAACACCTCTATCTGTATGATGGCGCTACAGGCAAAGTAAAGAACCAGATCACCAAAGGCGATTGGGTCGTGCGCGCCATTGATCATGTGGATCCCGAAAAGCGCGTCATCTGGTTTGAAGCGAGTGGTATGGAGCCTGGCAAAGATCCGTATTACATGCATCCGTATCGCATCAACTTTGATGGAACTGGCCTGACGCCTCTCTCAAACCAGGATGCAGACCATCGCGTGGTCTTTTCGCCCGACGGGAAGTATTACGCAGTTACGTGGTCACGGATTGACCTTGCTCCGGTTATGGAACTTCGCCGTGCCGATGACAACAAGACGCTCATGACCGTCGAACAGGGTGACATTCACAAACTGCTCGATGCAGGCTGGCGTCCGCCCGAAGTTTTCACAGCAAAGGGGCGCGACGGCAAAACAGACATCTGGGGCGTCATCTACAAGCCTGCAAATTTAGATCCGCAGAAGAAGTACCCGGTCGTCGAGGCGATTTACGCCGGGCCGCAAGGGTCCTTTGTGCCAAAGTCGTTCGGCCCGTGGGCGCAGCCACTGACTGAGCTTGGCTTTGTCGTCGTCCAGATAGATGGCATGGGCACAAACAACCGCTCGAAGGCATTTCACGATGTTGCATGGCAAAATCTGAAGGACGCAGGCTTTCCAGACCGCATTCTGTGGCACAAGGCGGTGGCGGCGAAGTATCCCTGGTATGACATTTCGCGCGTCGGCATCTTCGGCACATCGGCAGGAGGACAAAGTGCAATGGGCGCGCTGCTCTTCCATCCTGAGTTCTACAAAGTGGCCGTCGCCAACAGCGGATGCTACGACAACCGCATGGACAAAATCTGGTGGAATGAGCAATGGATGGGCTGGCCGGTCGGCCCCCAGTACGCCGCATCATCTGACGTGGACAATGCCTGGCGGCTCAAAGGCAAGCTGCTGCTGATTGTCGGCGAAATGGACAAAAACGTGGATCCCTCGTCTACGTTCCAGGTGGTCAACGCGCTCATCAAAGCGAAGAAGACCTTCAGCCTGCTCGATGTTCCCGGAGGCGGCCATGGCGCTGGCGGAGAATACGGGCAACGTGTCCTCGAAGATTTCTTCGTGCATAACCTGCTGAACCAGGAGCCTCCGGACTGGAATGCACAGTGATGAAATCACGGAACTGGTGTGCCATGTACAGTGTCGCCGGCTCCCTGTTGGTCGCGGTGACTGTAGTTGCGTGGCACGGTTAGACTCTCCGTGAAAATGCTATAGAAACAGCCACATAAGCCCTGGCTGGCTCAGGCGTGTGTGGACCACCAGAGAAGCGCGATGAATAAAAGCTGCATTGGGATCCGCAACCAGAGCGGCGTTGGCGGCTTCCCGCGGAGAGTAATGCCCTGTTTAGCCGCATTGACGTTGGCGACAAACATCCCGGCAAGGAGCGCGATAAGACAAATGGCCGCAAGTCTGCGAAATGAAGGGAGCCCAAGCCCGACGGCTCCCAGAAGCTCTAGCACGCCCGTGATGTAGACGATCAGCAGGGGATGAGGAAAGTATGATGGGATCATCCGTGCCAGGTCGTGCTTCATCTTGTTGAAATGAGCCGTTGCGGTGAAGATAAACATCACAATCAAGGCATAACGGGCGGACTCCTGCCACGAGGCAAAAGCGTGAACGCCAGCCGCCCCCATGGCGCGAAAGACGAGCCACGATATCAACAGCACGATCAGTACGAGCATGAGTGGTCGAATCCGGCTTCTGAAAGGTACCCCACACGCCAGCAATCTTGCATTTAGGCGTTATGCGGAGATCTTAGCAAACCAACGCCCAGCAAGAGAGCTCCGCTACAGCATTTTCACAGATAGTCTGGACCATGCCCCCAAACTATATTCGCAGCGGGCAACAGGGAGCCAGCGACATTGCACGGTGCAAATGGAGTCTACAGAATCTGTGAAAATGCCTTAGCTTCAGTCGGAGCAAGCGAAAGCACGGAAAAAATATGGCGGTATTACCGTTGTAGCTTTTCTGCAACCGACTTGGCCTGCGTGAACAGGTAGAGGTAGTCCGGACCGCCGGCCTTGGAATCGGTGCCGGACATGTTGAATCCGCCAAACGGATGCGCTCCCACCATGGCGCCTGTGCACTTGCGATTGAAGTACAGGTTGCCTACATGGAAGAGCCGTCGCGCCTTGTTCAGTTTTTCACGGTCAGGGGTGTAGACCGCGCCCGTCAGGCCGTATTCCGTATTGTTGGCAATCTCAAGGGCATGGTCATAATCCCTCGCCTTGATGATCGCCATCACCGGGCCAAAAATCTCTTCCTGCGAAATGCGCGCATTCGGAGCAATATCGGCAAAGACCGTCGGTTCAATAAAGTGGCCCTTCTCCGGCGTCTCAATGGCATTGCCGCCCGCAATCAGCCGCCCTTCTTTCTTGCCAATTTCAATGTATTCCAGGATGGACTGCATCGCCCCCGCATTGATCACCGGCCCCATGTTCGGATTCAGCGCCGGATCGCCCACCGTCAGCTTTGCCACCCGCTCGCGCACGCGGTCTACAAAAACGTCGTAAATCGGCTCCTCCACAATCGCCCGCGAGCAGGCAGAGCACTTCTGCCCGCTGAATCCAAACGCTGAAGCCACCACGCCCTCGACGGCGGAATCCAGGTCTGCATCTGCGCTGACGATAATCGAGTCTTTGCCTCCCATTTCAAGAATGGTGCGCTTGATCCATATCTGCCCGGGCTTCGTCTTCGCCGCGCGCTCGTGAATATCCAGCCCAACTTCCTTCGATCCGGTAAAGGCGATGAAGCGCGTTTTCGGGTGCTCGACAATGGCGTTGCCAAAGGTGGCGCCCGAGCCGGGGCAGAAGTTCACTACTCCGGCAGGCATTCCGGCTTCTTCCAGAACATCCACGAAACGCTCTGCGATGGTTGGCGAATCGCTCGATGGCTTAAGGACGACGGTGTTTCCGGTGACAATGGCCGCCGACGTCATGCCCGCCATAATCGCAAAGGGGAAGTTCCACGGCGGAATCACCGCGCCCACGCCCAGCGGAATATACAGCAGCTCATTGCGCTCGCCCGGATACTGAATCGGCGTCGTCGCCTTCGAGAGCCGCAGCGCCTCGCGCGCATAGAATTCGAGGAAATCAATCGTCTCGCCCACGTCGGCATCGGCCTCGGCCCAGTTTTTGCCGACCTCATACGTGAGCCACGCGCAGAACTCGAACTTACGCTTGCGAATAATCGCGGCAGCATTCAACAGCAGCGAGGCGCGCTCTTCGGCAGAAACAAAGCGCCAGGTCTCAAATGCCTTCAGGGCGGCCTGCATGGCCAGTTCGGCGTGTTCCGCCCCTGCCTTCTGATGGATACCAACAATCTGGCTGGGCCGCGCCGGGTTGCGCGATTCAATCTTGCCCGGGGTCTTGATCCGCTCCCCGCCGATGATCAGCTCATACTCATGCCCAAGCCTGTCACCAACATAGACCAGCGCCTCTTTCATCGCCTGGGCATTTTCATGCTTCGAGAAGTCGGTAAACGGCTCGTTGCGAAACTCGCCCTGTGGCGAGCGCGGAAGGATGACAGTAGAGATTTCGGCTGTAGCCATAACCGTCTAGTG
>DASRBV010000338.1:0-2924 GCA_035653455.1 Pseudacidobacterium sp.
ACTGGGGCTGCTGCTAGCGATTCTGTGCAATGCGAACCTGCTGCATATTACAACAAAGCTCTGGGATTCGCAGGCGGCGCGGGACCAAGTGAATGCTGTTGCTCAGATGTATAGCTGCAACGGAGGTCCGGAGTGCGAGGCACTGAGAAAAGATTATGACCGGGCACGGCGGACCATCGAAGAAGACTTAAGGGCGCTCCCGCTGGGCTATGATCTGAGCTACACAAAAAATTACTGGCGCACTTTCAATCAACTGGACACAGCACACAACGAAACGCGCGCGCACCACACACTCAAGCTGCTGGCGTACTGGTTGATTCATCTGTTCGGATGGCTGCTGACGGGAATTGCGGTTTCGCTGGGCGCCCCTTTCTGGTTCGATACGCTGAACAAATTTGTAAACCTGCGCATTGCCGGCGCGAAGCCTCCAAAAGTAGACGAGGCGCGCAGCTGAATCAGTCCGGAAAAGAATGAAGAGAGTTGACATCTGTCCACAAAGACAATTACCAATCCTTCCAAATCAAGAATGGTACGGCGTACCGGATAGAGGTACGCAGGGAAGGAGAGAATGGGACCGATTGTTCTGAAGAAAGACCCCTGCCAGTGGGACAGCATCAGTCTTGGTGAAGTGATGCTGCGGCTCGATCCGGGAGAGGGAAGGATCCATACGACACGGCAATTCACTGCGTGGGAAGGCGGCGGCGAATATAACGTGGCCCGCGGACTGCGACGTTGTTTTGGCCTGAAGACCGCTGTGGTGACGGCATTTGCCGATAATCCCGTGGGCCGGCTGGTCGAAGACTTTATTCTGCAGGGCGGTGTGGACACCTCGCTGATTCGCTGGGTGAAGTATGACGGCGTGGGGCGTACCGTCCGCAACGGTCTCAACTTTACGGAGCGTGGATACGGGGTGCGCGCGGCTGTTGGCTGCTCGGACCGCGGCAATACGGCGATTTCACAGACAAAGAAGGGCGATTTCGACTGGGACAGCATTTTTGGCTTGCAGAATGGTTCGCGGTGGTTCCATACCGGCGGCATCTTTGCCGCGCTTTCTGAGACGACCCCGCAGGTGGCAGCAGAAGCGATGGATGCGGCAAGAAAACATGGGACGATTGTTTCCTACGACCTGAACTATCGCGAATCGCTATGGAAGGCCATTGGCGGAAAAGCCAAAGCACAGGAGGTAAACCGCGAACTTGTTCGCAAGGTAGACCTGCTGCTTGGCAACGAGGAAGATTTTTCGGCCATGCTCGGTGTCCAGCTTGAGGGCGTGACGGAGGACTTCAACGAACTTCCCATTGCCAGCTATGAAAAGATGCTGCGCGATGTGGCGGCGGCCTATCCCAACCTGAAGATGGTTGCGACCACCCTGCGCACGGCGCACACGGCCAGCCGCAATGCGTGGGGGGCCATGGCGCTGTATCAGGATGAAATTGTGCACGTGCCACAGAGCGATGTGGACATTCTGGACAGGGTGGGCGGGGGCGATTCGTTTGCATCTGGGTTGATTTACGGCATTCTTGCAGGCAAGCCTGTTGAATGGGCCGTACAGTGCGGAGTAGCGCATGGCGCGCTGGCGATGACGACGCCTGGAGATACAAGTATGGCCACGCTTGCAGAAGTGGAACGGGTGATGAAGGGTGGTTCGGCGCGGATTGCGCGATAGAGTCCGGCATTCTTGTGTCATCCCTCACATCTCTGCGAGATGTGAGGCGCCCGCAATTGGGAAAGCGGAATTTGATTACGGAGGATTATGTCATCTGAGATCAAGGCAGAAATCGAACGTGTTGGATTGGTCCCTGTGTTGCGCGCAAAGTCCGCTGCTGAAGGCCATGCGCTGGTGGAAGCGATGCTGGCGGGTGGAGTCACGGTAGTGGAAGTGACGATGACGGTCCCGGGAGCGGTAGAGCTGTTGCGTGAATTGAAGAAGACGTATGCGGGCAAATTGCTGCTTGGTTCCGGCACGGTGACTGCGGCTGTGCAGGCGGCTGCGACGATTGAAGCCGGAGCGGAGTTTGTAGTCAGTCCCAGCCTGCATCCGGAAGTGATTGCAAAAACGAAGGAGCTGGGCAAGGTCTCCATTCCCGGAGCACTGACGCCAACTGAGGTGATTACGGCCTGGAATGCCGGCGCAGACTACGTGAAGGTCTTTCCATGCTCGGCAGTTGGAGGCGCGAGTTACCTGAAGGCGCTGCTGGCGCCGTTTCCGCAGTTGCAGTTGATTCCTACAGGCGGAGTGACGCAGCAGACGGCCGCAGATTTCCTGAAAGCCGGGGCGCGCGCGCTGGGAGTAGGAGCAGACCTGGTGAATGCGAAGGCCATTGCAGAAGGGAAGCCGGAAGTGGTGACGAATGCAGCGAGGGCGTATCTGGAGATCATCCGGCAGGCGCGAAGTTCGTAAGTGTTCACAAGTGCTACAAATGTCTGCGCTGTACCGGAATGCGGTACGATTGCGACAAAAATGGAATTCAGTCGTTTTTAAGGAATTGACAATCGTTTTTCTAATAAAAAAGAATGCTTAGCGTCAAAAAGAACAACAAAAACAAGTAGCCAAAAAGAATGGGAATTCTGGACCGTTTTCGTTTAGATGGCAAGACTGCCTTAGTTACAGGCTCAGCCAGCGGGTTAGGCGCCGCCATCGCCATGGCTCTGGCGGAAGCGGGAGCGTCGGTGGCCTGCCATGGAAACCGGCGTTCTGCCGAAACAACGGCAAAGCACATCCGGGAGCTGGGCAGGGAATCGCAGAGTTTTTCCGCGGACCTGAGTTTGCCGGATGGGCCGGAAAAGCTCTTTGCCCTGGTTTCATCTGCAATGGGCGCGCCGGACATTCTGGTGAACAACGCCGGAATGATCTACCGCAATGCCGCGGAAGAGTATGAATACGAAGCGTGGAACACTGTGCTTCAGGTGAACCTGACCAGCGT
>DASRBV010000339.1:0-2082 GCA_035653455.1 Pseudacidobacterium sp.
GAGCAGCGGCGACTGCTGGAATCATTGGCACCAGCCGTCGAGATTGAAAACAAACCTGTTGAGCGCGAACATTCCGAAAAAGTCAAAGACGTCTTCGGGTGATCGTTCGCTTGTTTCTTGAATTATTGTTCTCCTTCATCCGGGAGGGCTCCTACTGTAGCATACGTTTCTAGCTCACCGCCTGCCATAAAACCGTGCTTCCCCTTTTGGTTGCGTCGCCCGTGCCTATGGAGTGCTGGTTGAACGGCGACGCCCACGGTGCAGTGACCTGAACGCCAACAGACGGGGAGTCCGCAGCCAGCGGAACCCGATCGTGACCATATTGCCGTTGAATCCCGGATTGGGCGCCTGCAAGCCCGCGTTCGACATGTGAAAGTAGTGATATTCAAAAACCAGGGCGCACTGCGGTTTCAAGAAATATTGAAGGCCGGCGCCACCCTGTGAAAGAAACTGCGTGTGGCCCGTGAGTTCGGGTGCGTGCTCATCGATGGTCGTATGCACAGGGCCCGAGCCCGCATCAAAATAGGGAACGACCCGCCCGATCGGCTTGAACCCAAAACGCAGGAGCAGGGCCGTGCCGAACAATCGTCCCCCCGGATGTGAGGACGCGCCCAGTATGCCCTCGCTGATAAGCTCAAACCGCCTGACGGGAAGCCGCGAGTAAGGTGAGTCCCAGGCAATAATGCCGATCTGCGGTTCGGCGAAGATCATGTTGATGTGGGAGATGTCGTGGGGAATATTGTTTTCAAGACCGAAGCTCATCTGGAAACCGAACGTCAGCCGGCCGTGTTCCATCCAGAAGGGCTCGCTGGCGTACGATCTGTTAACGCCGTCCGCAGGGGCCGAAGAGTCATTGCTGGTACCCTGAGCATGGCAGGGAACAGCTGTGACGACCCAGACAATTCCCAATGCGGCGAGAAGCCTTACGAGGGGCAGTCGTTTCATTTTGAGGGTTCTCCGCAGTCTGTTCAACGCAAGAGAGCGCAGAAGGCTTTGTTACCGTATTGCTCTTAGAAAATCAATGAAAATGTTTGCTTCCAGTCGCGGTTCGCAGCCTCCGACTTACTTAGATGAATGGATCCATCCGTGGTTGCGGTCGGTGGCCTGTCGAAGATGCGGGCAGCGGAACCAGTCCGCAACGGAAAATGGTCCACAAGATTTTGAATCCCGCGCGGAGGCTGCCTGTGATCGTGCCCGAGATTTTCGAATGGCCGTGCGCGCGACGGCGGTAATTCACGGGGACTTCACAAATCCTCAGGCCGGTCTGCGCCGCACGCGCCTGCATTTCCACGTTCCATCCGAAGGTGCGATCGCGCAGATTGAGGCGGGCCAGGGAATCGCGCCGAATGATGCGGAGCGGGCCGAGGTCCGTGAAATCGACGTTCCACGCCAGAGCAATCAGGCGCGTGGAAAGCCAGTTTCCGAACCGCTGCATGGGCGTAAGAGAGCCGCCTTCAAGACGCCCGAGGACGCGCGATCCCAGAACCATGTCCCATTCGTCCTGTTCAAAGCACTGCACCATGCGCGCGAGGTCATCAGGATCGTCCGAAAGGTCGCCATCCATGAAAGCTACGGCAGTGATCTGGGGACGAAGGTGCTGAATACCGGCAAGGCAGGCTTGCCCATACCCGCGTCTGGGTTCGCGTACTACATCGGCGCCTGCAGCGGCAGCTACCGAGGCCGTCGCGTCACGGCTGCCGTTATCGACAACAATGATCTGGCCGAAGAGTTCACGCGGCAGCCGTCTGACCAGAATGCCGATCGATTCGACTTCATCCAATGCGGGGATGATAAGTGCAAAAGAGTGGCGCATACGGGTTGAGAGGCCAGACGCATAATTTTACCATTCCGCGAGCGGACACCATGCTGTATTCTGCAGAGGCAGGACTGGGGCGGTGGGTTTTCTGGAGCGGCGGAAAGCGAAGACGGCGAGGCGGAAGTCCAGCTTTTGCGGATGGATTCGCTATATGATGGTGTCGGGCTCGGGATTTATGGTATAAAATTACATTACAGAGCGATGCAGCAGGGATATTACCCAGACGAATGCTTTCCTCGTGCGTCTGAAGCAAACGCCAGCAAGTA
>DASRBV010000340.1:0-5353 GCA_035653455.1 Pseudacidobacterium sp.
ACCAGTTCGATCATCACCTGCATTCCACGGTCGTGCGCTTCCCGCAGAAAACGCTTGAAGTCATCCAGCGTCCCGTAGTTCGGATGCACGGTCAGATAATCGGCAATATCGTAACCGTCGTCCCGCAGTGGCGACGGGAAAAAAGGCAGCAGCCACAGGCAGGTCACGCCCAGGTCCTGCAGATAATCGAGCTTCTGGATCAGCCCGGGAAAATCCCCGATACCGTCATTGTTGCTGTCATAAAAGGCGCGCACATGAAGCTCATAAATAATCGCGTCCTTATACCAGAGCGGATCGCTGGCGCTTCCTGTGCGTTTTGCTCTGACCGGCTGAATGGCAGACGTGCTCATCTTTTTCTATAAGTAATAATCGAAGTCTTTTTCTGAACGCACACGTTGCAGCACCCGAAAAACATGCGCCGGTACCGCATGCGGTGATAGCTCAATATAGTTCCGCTGGCCTTCCCATAGATAGCGGTTTCCCGTCAGTTCATCCTCCACCTGGAAAGGTTCATGCGCATGCAGGCCAAGTCTCTCCATATCCAGATTGACCCACCCCGACTGGACATAGTTTGGATCGAGGTTCACAGCAATCAGCACTGTATTCGCGCCATCCATGCTCTGTTTGCTATAGCAAATCAGATGCGGATTGTCTGTCTCATGAAATGTAAGCATGTGGCTGGTTTGCAAGGCTGCATTTTCACGCCTGGCCCGGTTCACTTTTTCGAGAACGGGAGCAATGCTGTGCGGAGCATCCAGGTCCCATTCGCGCAATTGATATTTTTCTGAGTTCAGATATTCTTCGCTGCCCTGCCGAAAAGGAGCGTTTTCCAGCAACTCAAAGGCAGGGCCATAGATGCCGTAATTCGTACCCAGCGTGGCCGCCAGCACCAGTCGTGCAATAAATGCCGGCCTTCCGCCGGTTTGCAGATGTTCCGGCAGAATATCAGGCGTGTTCGGCCACAGGTTTGGACGAAAATACTCACGCAATTCTGAATGCGTAAGCTGCTGGAGATATTCCGTCAATTCTTCTTTCGTGTTGCGCCATGTGAAGTAGGTATATGACTGCGAAAATCCCAGCTTGGCCAGCCGCTCCATTACGCGCGGACGCGTAAAAGCTTCCGACAGAAACAGCACATCCGGATATTCTGATTTGATTTCGTCAATCACCCACTCCCAGAAAGCAAATGCCTTGGTGTGTGGATTGTCTACACGGAAGATGCGCACCCCCTGCTCAATCCAGAAAAGAAAGACGTGCTTCAGTTCATCCCAAAGACCGCTCCAGTCTTTGCTTTCAAAATTCAGCGGATAAATGTCCTGATACTTCTTGGGAGGATTCTCCGCGTACTGGATCGAACCATCGGCGCGCTTGCGAAACCACTCCGGATGTTCTTTCACCCAGGGATGGTCCGGCGAACACTGAAAGGCAATGTCAAGAGCAATCTCCAGCCCATGCTCATTTGCTTTCTTTACAAGTTGCCGGAAATCTTCCAATGTCCCGAGTTCCGGAAGGACCGCGGTATGCCCGCCTTTTTCCGAGCCGATTGCCCAGGGACTCCCGACATCACCGGGCTCTGCATGGACTGTATTGTTTTTTCCTTTGCGGAAGCTGCGTCCAATCGGATGAATCGGCGGCATGTACAAAACATCAAACCCCAACCTCGAAACATAATCAAGCCGGGCCTCAACATCAGCAAAGGTGCCGTGCTTTCCGGGCACAGGCGAGCACGAACGCGGAAACAACTCATACCAGCTTGAAAACCGCGCCTTTTCGCGGTCTACGACGATGCTTAATTCTCTTTCATACTTTGTTTCCAGCGATGTGTCCGGATACCGCTCCATCGCGGCGGCCAGCGCCGGATCGAGGGCCGTTGTACGGGCCTCTTCGCTGTCGCTCCTGGTTTTCAGTATCTGTGCCCACTCTTTTAACTGCGCGGCGTCCTTGCCGCGCGCACGGGTTGCTGCCTGCTCTACCATGGTGGCGCCGGTTTGCAGTTCCAGTGTTACGTCTTGCGCTGCCTCAAGACGTTTGATCAAATCGCTTCGCCATGTATCGAAATGGTCTATGCGACCTGCAATGGTATAGACGTAGCGGCCAATTTTTGTCACCGTAAATGAAGCGCGCCAGCGGTCGTTGCCCAACGCTTCCATCTTCGCGCTCGACCAATTCCGCTCATCTTCATGACGAAAAAGCAGCCGGCAAGCCACGTGATCATGACCATCGCCAAAGACATCGCCCTCTACATGGACAGTATCGCCAACAATGCGTTTGATGGGGAATCGGCCTGCATCCAGTTCAGGCGAGACATGCTCTATAACGACACGCTTTCTACCGTCCTTTGGTTTTACCATGCACGTTCCGGTTTTGACGCAGAAATTCTTCTATCAGACAGATGCAAATTCAATAGAATGCGTTCGTTAGGGGAGAGAGAATTTTATATTTATTCATGAGTAAGCGCGCGGATGATGTCCGCAGCGCCTGGGAACTGCGCAATCAATTCATTCCGCCTCCCGGCCTCGTAATCGGCATAGTCAAACCCAGGGCTGACCGTGCATCCAAGAAGCGCAAATTTTCCTCCGGCACGCAGCCGCGAACCCTGCCACACACCCTTCCGGACCATCGCCTGTACCTGCATCCCGGCAGCAAGATCGTGGCCTAGAATGACCGTCTGCGTTGAACCATCCGGCCATAGCTGCAACATCTCCACCGGGTCACCGAGATAGAAGTGAAATATCTCGTCAGAAGCCAGCCGGTGCACTTCAGAAAAAGTATGCGGCTCAAGCAAATAGTAGATGGCCGTTCCTGCTGCGCGCTCCGACGAATATCGCGTTGGCAGGGACACCTTTGGGATTATTTCCTCCGCGCGCCATGTTTCAGCAAACCATCCGCCCTCACAGGGATGGGGCTTCAGATGCAGCAGACTTTTCAAATCATCAGCAGTCATAATCATGTCCGGATTATGGTTTCACGGCCGAAAGAAATTTTCGCGCCACTTCTCCCACCCTCTCATCGGGTCCGAACAGGGCAGAAATCACAGCCACCGAATCTGCTCCGGCATCTATGATCTGACGCGCATTTTCCAGTGTGATGCCTCCAATCGCAACCAGAGGCTTTGCTGTCAGCTTTCGGGCCTCGCGTACTCCTTCCAGACCGATCACCGGATCAGGATTGGCCTTCGTAGAAGTAGCAAAAACAGGCCCTATCGCGATGTAGTCCACAGGCTGTGTGTTGGCAATTTCAATCTGCGCGCGGTTGTGAGTCGAAACGCCGAGAATCCGGTCTGGCCCTAAAATCTTTCGCGCTTCTTCTGGATTCATGTCTTGCTGCCCCACGTGTGCCCCATCAAAACCAGCACGCACTGCCAGCCCAGGGCGGTCATTCATCATCAGCCTTACGCGCCCGCCAGCGGACTGGTACATCACAGCAGCATCCTTGAGAATCTCTGCTTCTTCGCTCTGCTTATTGCGATATTGCAGCAGAGAAACGCCGGCATCAGCCAATTCTGTAACCAACTGCCTGAGCCTTTCTTCCCGGTTTCCAGAAGGCAAAAATGAAGTGTCCAGGATGGGATAAAAAGAAGGAATCGAAAGAGGCATGATCGCTCGTTTTTGTGCCACAAAATGAAAAGGTGCAGAAGAGTTCACATCCTTTTGCACCTTTATAACTTGTTTATTGAAAACTATTAAGCCCGTAAATTCTTTTGGAATCTATGGCGGGGACGACGGGGCTCGAACCCGCGACCTCTGCCGTGACAGGGCAGCATTCTAACCAACTGAACTACGTCCCCAGCTTTTCAGCGACTTGCCGGAATCCGGCTGTCTCTTCTGAATATAACTGATTTCCCATTGAAATGGCAGAAAAGACCCTAATTTATCTTGTCTTTCCCATGCGATTGCAAATACGAAAGTTGTGAATGAATCGCTCCTTCATTGTAACAAAATACATCCTGTCTTGTTGTCTCGCCTCTCTCACTAAGCCTTGCGCCGCCGCTCATCTCTGCCGGAAAGATATTCCGGATACACATGCGAAAGCTCTCCGGTGACTGCTGTAACTTCAGGCACGAAATGACTCCATACGTCCTGATGCCGTTCTGTTATGCTTCAGGATTAATATATTCTGCAAAGAAGTGAAGGATTTATGGCAAAGAGCGTCAACAAAGTGATTCTTCTTGGAAATGTAGGCAAGGACCCTGAGATTCGCGCCACGCCCAATGGCACCATTGTTGCCAGTTTTTCATTGGCGACAACTGACCGCACGAAAGACCAGAGCGGCAACTGGACGGACAAAACCGAGTGGCATAATCTGGTTGCTTTTCAGCGCACGGCCGAGATTATTCGCGATTATGTGAAGAAGGGCTCCAAGCTCTACGTCGAGGGCAAGATCCAGACCCGTTCATGGGACGACAAGAACAGCGGAGAGAAGAAGTACCGGACAGAAATCGTTGTCAATGATCTTTCTCTGCTGAGCGGACGCGGTGAGGGCGAAACCGGCGGTTACTCCCGCTCATCCAATACTGCGTCTTTTAACCAGAGCGCACCTGCGCCGGATGATCTCAGCCAGGCCGCCGAAATCAGCGACGACGATATTCCCTTCTAAGCGAACTGCCTGCATGGAGGAGTGCATTGCCTGAATTGCCGAGTGTGCCTATTACGCTGGAAGGCTCAAGCGTTCTGCACCAGATGTTCCATTTTGACTGGAGTTCCTGGAAGAAACTCCCATCTGAAGAGAAGCAGGCGGTCATCAGCGAAGCTGTGGGGCTTTTTGCGCGGTGGGAACAGGACAGTGCGGGCCAGTCCGCTGCGTTTTCTCTTCTGGGGCATAAAGGAGATCTGCTGCTGGTACACTTCCGCAAATCCTTTGCGGACCTCGGACGTGCCCAGCTTGGCCTTGCTCAAACCAAGCTGCACGATTTCCTGAAAGCCTCTCATTCTTATCTTTCGGTCGTAGAGCTGGGGCTTTACGAGTCTTCCGCCAAAACCTATGCAGCGCTGGCCGAACAAGGTCTGGAACCCGGTACTCCGGAATGGGATGCAGGTGTGGGCGAAGTGGTCGAGCGCCAATCGAAAGCGATGGCGCAGCGGCTATATCCTGCGATTCCGGATGCAAAATACATCTGCTTTTATCCCATGGACCGCAAGCGCGGCGAGCAGGTGAACTGGTACACCGAACCGATGGCCGACCGTCAGAGCATGATGCATGAACATGGCATGATCGGACGCCGTTACGCCGGACAGGTCCGCCAGATCATTACCGGATCCATTGGATTTGATGACTGGGAATGGGGCGTTGATCTTTTCGCGAATGATCCGCTTGTCTTCAAAAAGCTGATTTACGAGATGCGGTTCGACCGGGT
>DASRBV010000341.1:0-5730 GCA_035653455.1 Pseudacidobacterium sp.
GCAGCGTATTGAATCTGTGAAAATGCCGTAAAAAATGCCCGCAGGAAAGGACATCTGAATGAAGTTCTCTCTCGCCCATGCAACGATGCTGGCCGCAGCAGCCCTTCTGTTTGTCACCGGTTGCGAAACAGGACGCACCCATAAACTTCACGCCACATGGCAGGCCGTATCGGACGAGACCACAACCGGAAAACCCCAGATGGCAAGCGCAGCGCCTGCTACGGGGCAGCCGCCTGTTCCCGGCTCTCCAACCGCCGCCGGAGTGAATGGACTCCAGCCGTCCAGAGACGATGAGGCCCGCCCCAGCCCCGGCGCTGAAGAAGGCAAACCCATTCCCTTCAACCGCCAGAAGAAAGACCCATTCGAGCGCCAGTAATCAGTTGGCCATCCCGGGTGCCCATCCTTTTGCGTTTCAGTGCACAAAAGGATGGGAAAATTACGGTCTTAAAATGTTCTATGACCAAACTCTCGCACTTTGATGAATCCGGCGAAGCCCGGATGGTGGATGTAAGCGGAAAATCCCCCACGCGCCGCGAAGCTGAAGCCTCCGCATTCGTCGCGCTTTCGCCTGAAGTATTGACGGCACTACCACACAACCCCAAAGGCAACCCTCTTGAAATTGCACGTTTCGCCGGAATCCAGGCGGCCAAAAAGACGTCGGATCTTATTCCGATGTGCCACCCTCTGCCGCTCAGTTTTGTGGATGTAAAGGCAATAACAACGGCCACCGGAATCGCTATCCGCAGCACCGCTGCAACCACTGCGTCCACCGGGGTCGAAATGGAGGCGCTCACCGCCGCCTCTGTGGCCGCGCTTACGATCTATGACATGTGCAAAGCGCTGGACAAAGGCATCGTGATCGAACACGTGCGTCTGGAGCGAAAATCCGGCGGAAAAAGTGGCGATTATCAACGTGGAACCTGAGGACCTTTCCTGCCATCTGACCTCCAGCAAAACCTTTTATCTCTGCATAAGCTTCATAGACTGCGAATTGTTACAATGGTGTTAATTCCTGGGGTTTAGTTTTTGCCCGTCCAGAAAGAATTTTTCTCATGAACCTTTACATTCTGCGTCATGCCAGCGCTGGAACACGGCGCAAGAATCCTCTGATTGATGTAAAAAGGCCGCTCGACAAGGAAGGCAAGCAGCAATGCATTTTGGTGGCCGCCTATCTGAATGCGCTCGATGTGCAGTTTGACTTGATTGCCTCCAGCCCATTGAAGCGCGCGCTCCAGACAGCTTCATTAGTTGGAACAGAACTGGGCTATGACCAGAAGATTAATGTGACCGACGCGCTTTCTCCCGAAGCAAATGTCGCAAAATTCCAGGAATTCGTTGCCAGCCTGCAGAAGCACGAAAACGTCCTGCTGGTAGGACACAACCCCAACCTGCCTCAGTTTCTTGGCTCGCTCATCGCCTCACCCGGCCGCGCCAGCATTCGTCTGCGCAAGGGCGCGATTGCAAGAGTGGATTACACGCGCCGCCCGGGTACGCTCAACTGGCTGGTGGATCCGCGCATCCTTCGCGGCGTTTATACCAGAGTCACAAAGAGGTCTTTGCGGAAGACTTCTTTAAAATAAGCAGCCTCTTTTCGCAGCGACCACATCTCCAGTTCAGCCCCTGTGCGCCCGGGAAAGATCTCCAGCAAAACCTGTTTTGGATAAACGCGCACCCGGACACGCAAGACATCGCTGGCGCGGTCCTGGTTCAAGGCGACCGCCAGACGCAGCAAGACCACGGCCCGGCGCACATGCTCGTGCTCTTCCGGAGGGACCTGTCGCATGGTGCGCCCTGTAGGCTCGGGACGGCTCTTGCCAAGATAGCGCGCGATGGCGGAAGTAATCACGCGCTGTGCAGGCGTAAAGCCGAACATTTCTGAATTGGCAATGATGTACTGCGCGTGCCGGTGATATCCCTGGTAATTCATGAATTTGCCGATGTCACGAAGCATGGCGGCAGCTTCCAGCCAGATCAGGTATTCATCTGGCAGCTTGTGGACCGGCTTCAGGTCATGAAACAACTGTGCGGCATGGTGGCGAACAGGCTCTGCCTGACGGGTGTCTACCCCATACTTGCGGCAGGTTTCCAGCACCGCCTCCCACCGCTCGCGCTCAAATTGCTGATGCACAGAGGCACGCGGGTCCTGTGCGGCCAGCATCTGCGCAAGAATGCCATCGCGCAGGCCCATCGGTGAATAGCGAAAACCCGGCAGCCCATAGGCCTCCAGCAGCTCTGCAAAAACATGCGCACCGGCAACGATGATCTCTGAACGGCGCGGCCCAATGCCCTGGACGCTCATCCGCTCGGCATTGTTCATCTTTGTAAGCTTTTCTGTCAGCTTGCGGACGCTCTGCGTAGATGTGATCGCGCTTTTCGTGCCCGCGCGTTGCTTTCCGATCGTACGGCTGGCTTCCGAAAGCGCCGCGGCAGTGCCGGAAGTGGCAATCACGGTCTGCACGCGTGTGGGTTGTACGCGGCGCTCCGCCCGGCGAAGCTCACGGGCAATAAATTGCTTGAGCCGGGCAATGTCCTGCTTTGTCGGCGGATCGCTATGCAGAAACTCCTGCGTAAGCCGCACTGCCCCCAGCGGAACACTGATTGTCTCTTTGATCCGTTTGTGCTCGGAGAGTGAAATCTCGCAGCTCCCACCGCCTACGTCTATCAGCAGGCAACGGCCTGATGTTCCTGGCTCGTTACTCATAATGCCGCGATGAATCAGACGGCCTTCTTCCAGGCCGGAGATGATCTCGACCTCCCATCCGGTCTCATCGCGTACCCATGCAAGAAAAGCGCGGGCATTGCGGGCATCGCGCATCGCTGCCGTCGCTACGGCGCGGACCTTGTCGGCTCCATGCATCTGCACGGCCCGCTGAAAGCGCTTGAGTGCGCCAAGTGTTGCCGCCATAGCTTCGGGAGATACCAGTCCCGTCTCAAACACGCTGCCGCCCAGGCGGGTCACTTCGCGGTCTTCATGCAGGACTTTCAGACGGTGTTGAACAACACGCGCAATCTTCAGGCGGCAGGAATTGGAACCAATATCAATGGCGGCGAATGTCTGCATAGTTCAGGGGTGCTTTTCCCTGAAAGAAAGATACACGAGTGAACAGACAAATTTTCAGAGATTCGCTAATGGATCGTCTTCATCTTGCGCTGCATGTAGTCCATCAGCAGGTATTCGCCCAATGTATGAGGCGTGGTGAAGTAGGCCTTTCCCTTGCACATGGCCGTGACACGCTGCACAAACTGCACCAGTCCGAAATCTGAGGCAAGCATGAAGGTGTTGATCATAATGCCGGAGCGTTTGCAGCGTGAGACCTCTTCCAGCGTTTCGCTCACCACCAGCGGATCAAGCCCGAACGCATTTTTGTAAATGCGGCCGTCGGGAAGCGTAAGCGCAGAAGGTTTTCCATCGGTAATCATGACAATCTGCTTCATGTCCTTGCGCTGGCGGTCAAGGATGCGGTGCGCCAGGCGCAGCCCCTCACGCGTGTTGGTGTAATACGGGCCGACCTTCACTCGCGCCAGTTGCGAAACCGGCATCTCTTCCGCTGAATCGTGAAAGAGCACCAGCGACAGCGAGTCTCCCGGATATTGCGTTCGGATGAGGTGCGAAAGCGCCATCGCAACGCGCTTGGCCGGGGTGAAGCGGTCTTCTCCGTACAGAATCATCGAATGCGAGCAGTCCAGCATGACCACAGTCGCGCAGGAGCTTTGGTACTCGCACTGGTGCACGTGCAGGTCGTTGTACTCAAGATTCAGCGGCAATGACAGCCCCTCGCGGGCAATGGCAGAACTGAGCGTAGTAACCACATCGAGATTCAGCGTGTCGCCAAACTCGTAAGGGCGCGATGCTCCGCTGGCTTCGATACCTGTCGCCCAGTCGCGCGTGTCATGGCGTCCAAAACTCGACTTGCCCAGGGAGCCAAGCAGGTCGCGCAGCGTCTTATAGCCTAAAAAATCGAGACTCTTGTCCGTCACCTCGAATCTGGCCTGAGATTCGTTCTCGCCGATCTGTCCGGTAGAAGACGGCGTCTGCATGGACTCGCGCGGTTGCTCCACCGAAATGTAATTCTCCTGCTCCATGCGCTGGATAATCTGGTCAATGAGTTCATCCAGCTTGTTCTGTGCTGCCAGCTCATCAATCTTTTGCTGCATCTGCTCGTTGAACAGCTCGCCCGATTCGAGCGCCTGCCGGAGCGCCTCGCGCAGCGCTTCCATGGTCTGGTCCAGGTCCTGAAACTGCGTCCAGGGGTTCTGAAAGCCGGAGTCCAGCAAAAAATCCGAAAGAGCATTCAGCAGGTCCTCCATGCTCATCTCATCTGCCAGGCTGCCATCATATTTGGTGTACCGGACGCGCTTCATGCCTTTAGTGTGCGCCTGAATACAAAAGCGAAGCAAATGTGTAAAAGACCGGGTGTGGGGTGCTCAGTTGGGCGCGGCCGACCTGGCCTTCAGGATTCGGGGTGGCTGGAAATCTTTGTCAATCCTTGCCGGAATGTTACATTTAATTCCGATACTAATTCGCTTTACTTAGGATGAAGCTGTGGCATTTCTGGGGATGGATGTGGGCACGGGTGGCACCCGCGCGGTGCTGGTAGATGAACAGGGGCATGTGATCGCATCGGGCGTCAGTGAGCATGCTCCCTTTCGCAGCCCTCAGCCAGGTTGGGCCGAGCAGGACCCCGAAGACTGGTGGCGCGCAGCGCAGGAGGCCATACATGCTGCTCTCAACGCCAGCGGACTGAAGTCCTCTGATATCGCCGCCATCGGCCTTACCGGACAAATGCACGGCGCCGTCATGCTTGACAAAGAAGGCCGCGTGCTTCGCCCGTCGCTCATCTGGTGCGACCAGCGCACCGGACCACAATGCGACTGGCTGCATGAAAAAATTGGCCGGGAACGCCTCATTGAGTTGACCTGCAATCCCGCGCTGCCAAACTTTACGCTGACCAAGCTGCTGTGGGTACGCGACCACGAGCCGGAGGTCTTCGCCCGAATTGCGCATGTTCTCTGCCCGAAGGACTATGTCCGCTACCGTCTGACTGGGACATTTGCCATAGACGTGCAGGAGGCATCCGGCACTCTGCTGCTCGATGTGGCCCATCGCCGCTGGTCTTCTGAAGTCGCGCGCATTTCCGGCATAAACGAAGCGTGGCTGCCGCAGGTCTTCGAGTCGCCCGAGGTCTGCGCAAAGATTTCACCCGAAGCAGCGAAACTGACAGGTCTTCTTGCCGGAACTCCGGTCGTCGCCGGAGCGGGCGACCAGGGCGCTGGCGCGGTCGGCATGGGCATTCTGCAACCCGGTTCCGTCTCGGCCACGATTGGCACTTCAGGCGTGGTCTTCGCAGCCACCGACGCTCCCACGAAAGATCCGCAGGGACGCCTGCACACATTCTGCCATGCTGTCCCCGGCCGCTGGCATGTGATGGGAGTGACCCAGGCCGCCGGGCTTTCCTTCCGCTGGCTGCGTGATACCATCGCCCCCGGCGCAAGCTACGACACACTGACCGCTGAGGCCTCTCAAGTCCCGGCAGGCAGCGATGGCCTGCTGTGGGCGCCATATCTTTTCGGTGAGCGCACCCCGCATCTCGATTCCTATGCGACGGCGATGTTCTACGGCATCACGGCCACACATACGCGCGGACATCTTACCCGCGCAGTGCTGGAAGGCGTGGCCTATTCGCTCAAGGACACCTTCACGCTTTTCTCCGAACTGGGTATTCCGGTAAA
>DASRBV010000342.1:0-2075 GCA_035653455.1 Pseudacidobacterium sp.
ACAAGATCATCATTGCCGACCTGCAGAGTGCGTATCAGGCGGCATAGGTTGAGCATGGTCCGTGTCATTCTTCCACAGCATCTGCGCACCCTTGCGCATGTGAACGGCGAGGTTTTGCTTGAGGTCGAAGGTGCGGTAACGCTGGGCCTTGTTCTGGATATGCTCGAAGAGAAGTATCCGGTCCTGCGCGGGACCATTCGCGACCATGACACGAAGCAGCGGCGCGCCTTTCTACGCTTCTTTGCCTGCGAAGAAGATCTTTCTCACGAACCGCCCGACACCCCCCTGCCCGAAGCAGTGACAAACGGAACAGAACCCTTCATTATTCTGGGGGCTGTTGCCGGAGGAACAGCAGTTCCGTAAAATATGCGAACCAGTGAAAACAGTGCAGCATCTGCTGTTGTAACAACAATTCTGCCGTGAATGGAGCGTAACAGCCAATGAAAGTTGTGGTGATCATCGCGCGCATTCTTCTGGGGCTGATGTTTTTCGTCTTCGGCCTGAACGGGTTCCTGCACTTCATTCCTATGCCGCCCATGCCTCCGAGCGATGCTACGACCTTTTCTCTCATTCTGATGAGGTCGCATTACATTTATTTAATTTCAGGCACGCAGGTTGTGGCAGGTTTTCTGCTGCTGATTGGCCAATATGTGCCGTTCGCGGAGGTGCTGCTTGCCGCTATGCTGGCAAACATCTTTGCGTTCCATATTGCATTGCAGCATGGCAGCGGTATCGGAATGGGTGTTATTGCGCTGGTGCTGTGGTTGATTGTGGCGTGGGGGTACCGGGTGCAGCTTCTGCCGATCTTAGCAAGAAAACCAGGAGTGGAGTGAAGCTGCTGATTCACTCATTCGGTGGTGAACGTAGTGCAGCTGGGCGACCTGTACCCGAAACGGGAGCGGGTCTGCCCTGAGCGCTGTGCTCTTTCAATATGCCTGCAACTGCTCAACTGGCAGGCGCACCTGGAAGCAGGTTGCGCCTGGCTCAGACTGAACGCGAACATATCCGCGGTGCTTGCGCACGATGCGCTGCACCGTATCGAGGCCGAGGCCGAGGCCACTGCCCGGGGCCTTCGTTGTGAAGAACGGCTCGAAGATGCGGTCCTGCAACTCGGGTGGAATGCCCGGGCCGTTGTCCCATACTTCGATGAGCAGCATGTCTCCCGAGGGCTGGACGCTGAGCGTGATACGTCCGCTGTCCTGGATTGCGTCCAGCGCATTTTCGAGCAGCGCCATCCAGACCTGGTTCAGCTCGCTGGCATAAGCACTGATGCGCGGCAGGTCCGGAGCATAGCGGCGCTCCACCTCCACGTGCTGCAGGCGCGACTGCAACATGGTCAGTGTGTTTTCCAGGCCCTGTGGAATGTCCACCTCCTGGATTGGCGCCTGGTCCATATAGGAGTAGTCCTTGATGGCGCGGATCAGGTCGAAGATGCGTCCGGTGGAATCGAGCATGGCATTGGCCATGCTCTCCGCGCGCAGAGACGAGGCGAACTGCGACAAAACCACGGTCAGTGCGTGGGCATCCAGGAAATCCGTGAGCGGCTCAATCTGCAATGGCTCCACACCCGCCTCGGCCAGTTCCGGAGCAATCTTCCACGGCGACTCCACATTGTGCTCGCGCATCCATGCCAGCAGGGCGTCTTCGCGGGCCGCATATTCGGCAGGATTGCTGTGGCCATCGTTCTTTGCGTGCTCGCGCACCGATTGCTGCCAGGCGCGTACCTGGGTAATGTGGTCCTCAGAAAGACAAAGATTGCCCAGGCGGTACTTCTCGTATCCGTAGACGTGCAGCTCTTCGAGCAGACCGGAGGCGGCGCGCTGCGCAGCCGACGCAGGATTGTTCAGTTCATGCGCGAGATTTCCGGCGAGCTTGCCCAGAGCATTCAGCTTCTCTGTCTGCTGCTCCATGCGCGTGACTTCGCGCACACGGTCCAGCAATACGCTGACACAACGCTGGGTCATGGACGGGACGGCCTTCAGCATCTCCGGAAAAATCTCTTTGGGATACGCCAGGGCCCAGGTAGGTGCCACCGTGTAACCATGCCCGCCGTAGGTTTTCATACGGGAAAAAGG
>DASRBV010000343.1:0-3198 GCA_035653455.1 Pseudacidobacterium sp.
ATGCTTTTGAAGACGGCAAGCTTCAATCAGGTCCGTTCGCAGCGCGAGGCGCTTCGCAGGGATTATGCTCAACTGGAGCAGATAGCGCACGAAAAGGAAGTCCAGGCGGCCTCGCTCGGCTCGCTGGCAAGCGAAATCAGCGCACTTTACGGACTCCGCCAGAACAAGCTGACCTCGAAAGCAGCAGAAGCAGGCCCTTCTCCTCTTACGGAGGCTTCTGACAACTTCAGCGAACAGGCATACGCACAATCTCTGGACCAGCTTTACGCGCTGCGCCGCACGGCCCTCTCCGGGCAGGTGTACCCGGCGAGCGTCAACATGCGGCGTCCGTTCAGTGTTTCAGACGACATTCTGAACCTGGCGAACGCTCCTTCCCTGTGGCCGGTGGTTGGGCCTGTGACAAGCTCCTTTGGTGAGCGTCAGGACCCGTTCAATGGTGAAGGCGCATTCCATGCAGGTATTGATATTTCGTCCACATTTGGAACACCTGTGCGGGCCACGGCCGATGGGACGGTGGAGATGGCCGACCGCGCTTCCGGTTACGGGCGCGAGATTGTCATTGACCACGGTTACGGCGTCAAGACAGTTTACGGGCACCTTTCCGGCTTTGCCGTAACGGACGGCCAGGAAGTGACCCGAGGCCAGATTATCGGCTATGTAGGAACGAGTGGCCGCAGCACAGGGCCGCATCTTCACTACGAAGTGCGCATCCGCAATACTCCTGTCAATCCCCACAAATATCTGCGTGAGACCATGCAGCAGCTTGCCAGCACGGGGACGCAGTCCACGACCGGCGGTATGCAGTAGATTTCCCGGGATTTGTTCCAGCCTCACACCGCTAAGATTCTTCCTTCCTTTGGCCGTCAGAATGACGGACTTTCCATACACGGAAAAGGCTGATATCGCACATTACTTTCCGGTGTAGGTTATGTGCCAGATGGAGCCTGAGCCGTCGTCGGTGACGTAGAGTGAGCCGTCATTTCCTGTTGTGACTCCTACCGGACGGCCCCAGACGTGTCCGTCGGGGGTGGTAAATCCGGTGAGGAAGTCCTCATATTCTCCGGTGGCGTGGCCATCTTTCATAGGGACGCGGATGACTTCGTATCCGGCGCGGTGGGCGCGGTTCCAGGAGCCGTGTTCGGCGGCGAAGGCGTCGCCCTTGTACTCAGCCGGGAACTGATTGCCCTCGTAGAAGAGCATTTCGAGCGAGGCAAAGTGCGGCTGCAGGAGGACATCCGGCGTGATGACCTTGTTTTCTAATTCAGGATGTTTGCCCTGATGGCGCGGATCCTGGTGCGGGCCCATGTACCACCATGGCCATCCATAGAAGCCGCCTTCCTGGATGTGGGTGATGTAGTCGGGGACGAGGTTATCGCCGAGCATATCGCGCTCGTTTGTGGAGCACCAGAGTTCTCCGGTGATGGGGTTGATGGCTTCGCCGACGCAGTTGCGGATGCCGTAGGCGTAGACCTTGATGAATTTGCCTTCGGGAGTAAATTCGAGCACATCGGCACGGTGAAATTCTTCGGGGTGGGTGTCGGGATCATCCACATTGGAGTGTGAGCCGACGGAGACGAACATCTTTGTGCCGTCTTTGGAGAAGGCGATGTCGCGGGTCCAGTGACCGCCGCCACGCAGGCGTCCGCCGCCGGGCAGATCAGCGAGTTTCTGTGCCGGGCCGCGCGCCTTCAGGTCGCCTGTCTGGTAGGGAATGCGCACGACGGAATCGGTATTGCCGATGTAGACCCATTTCGGATTGGGGCCGGCGGGGTAGAAGGCGATACCAAAGGGCATATTCAGGTTGTCGGCGAAGGTCTCAACCTGTCTGGCCTTGCCGTCGGGGCCGATTCCGCGAAAGACGAGGACTTTATTTTCGTAGCTCATGGCGACGAACAAATCGCCGTTCGGGGCGGTGCGGATGAGACGTGGCTGATTGAGGCCGGTGGCGTAAAGCCCGACCTTGAAACCCTGGGGGGCCTGTGGCCATGCGTTATTGGGCCGCGGCACCATGTCTGCGCCGTTGTCTACGCCTTTGGTGGCGTAAGGAGCCGGGAGGTCGGCCACTGTGAGCTTGCGCCGGACACCTGGTTTTTCCTTGCTGTAATCAGTAAATGCAGTCTGGCCGGTGAGGACCTTACCGGACGGCGGGCCATCGGCGCGGGAGATAGAAGCAGACAGCAGGAACGCACCTGCCGCCGTAAAGACTGCACAGCGATAGAAACCTCTTCCCATGATTTCGGTCCTCCAGTGGTCGTACCACTCCATTGTAGTTTTAAACGATTTTCATTTTTGAGGCGTTTGCAGCGTCTCAGGATTTAAAAGTTTTTCAAGCAGCGCATCGGGCAGGGTAGCACGCAGGACGGCGCGGTTTTTGTGGTGGTCAATCCTGATGCTGTCGAGCAGGGGCTTCCAGCCGGCGGTATCTGGCGCGGTGAAGTTTGGCTGTGCGGCGCGGAAGAGACTGACCAGCGTCTGCACGGACTCGGCGGATGCGGCGGCTGCTTCTTCCGTGGGCGCAATCTCTTCAATGCGCAGATGCAGCGCGCCGGTCCAGCGCAGTGATGCAACGAAAGTGGAATCAAAGGTGACGGGCAGGCGCACACCGAGGATGTGGATGTCGCCGCTGTCGCCGAAGGGAAGGCCGATCTGGCCGATGCCCCAGGCGAGCGAGAGCAGGGGGACGTCCTGATAGTGGTCGCTTAATAAAGTAGAGCCAGAGAAAGGAAGGGCCGCGGAGCGATAGCGGTCGAGGATGGAATGAATCTGCTCGGCGGTGGGTGTATTGCTGACGGCGACCATGTCGTAGCCGAGCAGCACGACGCGGACGGTGCGGCCATCGTTGGGGATGCTGTAGATGATGTGTCCAGCGTAGTTTTCCCGGGAATTGGATTCGCTTTCAAGAAATTTTGTGAGCCTGCGCCCGTCGAAATGGCCTACGAAGACCTCAGAGAAAGCGACGGGGCCATTGGGACCTGCCGGGTTGGGCATCCGATGCAGCGCGAAGGCCACCTCGTCTAAATCGCGCTCGAACTGGATGCCGGTCTCGTCAATAAATTTCTGGTAGTCGGGGTCGTGCTGCACCGGGTGTCTGTCAAAATGCGTGGCTGCGCGCAGCGGGCGCAGATTGATATAGACGATGCCATCGGATTCGGGCAGGAGACGGGCGGCCTCCGGCGGGGCCTTCTTGCGCAGATACAC
>DASRBV010000344.1:0-3205 GCA_035653455.1 Pseudacidobacterium sp.
GGAGGTTTGTCTCCAAAGACCTCGCGGTAAACGCGCATGGCCTCGGTGTAATTTCCCTCCTGGGCGAAGCGTCCTGCTTCATCCAGACGCCCGGAGCGCGACTGGATGCGAGGCGTTTCCAAAATTTTTGTGACTTCCTCCTGGCTTTCCCCGTTGGCGCGCAGCCGGTCCAGATACCGCTTCGCTTCGGCGGTTTTGCCGAGCTGCATATCAGTCTTTGCGATGCCGAGCAGCGCCTCGCGATTGTTCGGGTCGGCAAGAAGCACCTGTTCCCACGTCTGCGCAGCCATTTCCGGATGCCCGGTGGCCTCCAGTTTCTGCGCTTTCGTGATCAGGGCCTTTTCAGCGGCAGACTGCGCCAGCATGATTGCAGAAAAACCCAGCGGCAGCGCGGCCGCGCCCAACAGTGCGATCATCCGGACTGTGCGGAAGGTCATTTTTTCCATGCGGGCCTCAGTGTCCCGTCCGGTGCAAACCGGAAGCGTTTTTCATACCAGCCAAGCGCAAACAGCGCCAGGTTCTGGTCGTAATATCGCGCAGGAGTTCCCAGCAGACCAGAGGACTGCAATATTTGCGCCTTCACATTGCGCAGCAGTGCCTCCGCTGTAGATACATCTCCCGCAGCAAGCAGAAAGGGGAACGTAGCAGCCAGAAAACCCGTTGGGGCGGCTGTGCTTAAAATATGGCCGTCGGGCGCGACGCTTTCCGGTGGCGCTCCATTGGTCTTGACGTACTTTGCCATGGGAGCAAGGGCCGTCAGCAACTGCGCCTGCCCGGGCATTTCTCTGGCGGCCAGCCCTGTCCAGAGGTAAACGCGGATGGCATCATAACTGCCGTGCGCAGCCTCTGAGGAGCTTCCTGGCTGGGCTGCCGGAGAAACACCTTTTGCATCGCATTTTACCCAATCCATAGCAAATCCGGCAGGACTGGCTTCCTTCAGCCAGATCGGCAGGGCTTCAGCCATGCGCTTCCAGGGCCCCTGCGGATCATCATGCGCCATCCCCAGAAGGACCGGGAGCGGGAAATAACTTGGATTCAGGAACCATGTGTCCTTGTCTGGATGGAAGCCTTCTCTCCCGGGAAGCAGGACTGTCCCAACACCTGGTACGACGGTCACTTCCTGTTGCGCAATCTGTGCCAGCAGTGCTCTTCCCTTTTGCGTGTAAGCAGGATTTTTCCAGAGCCTTCCGGCTTCAAAAAGCGTATAGGCGATCCACAAATCCGCATCGGCTGCTGAATTGGAATCCAGCACGCCCATCGCTCCGTCCTGTTTTGTGCCCCAGTTCCATGCCGGAAGCTGCTTTCCAATATCACCGTTGGCCAGGTTCTTTTCCGTCCAGGAAAGCAGCCTGTCAAAGGTGGAAGCGTCATTGGCTACAAGCGCAAAGAACAGAGCGTAGCTCTGCCCTTCTGAAGTCGTAATGGCGTTGCGGTCCGGATCTATGACCCGTCCCTGCGGGCTGATGAAGCTGGTCGCGTACTGGTTCCAGAACGGCCATGCGCTCTGTGAATGGGCCACGAAAGAGAAGCAGGAAAACATGGCCACCGCTGCTGTAAGAATTCCCTGCCTCATACGTTCTTCGCCTCAAGCCGCGCCTGTGCCCTGCGGTCCAGCCATAGCTTGGTCCACGGCACAATGAATACGCCAAGTACGAATGTCAGAACAACAATGAGCCAGGGAAAGGTCCTCAGCCAGTACCGGATGCGGACCCACAATGGCAAATCACCCACGTGGTAGTAACGCTCGCCCAGCCGGTAGGAACTGAACTGCTTTTCATGCAGCACACTCACTGATTCGCCGATGTCGCCCGACATCGAGGTCTTCCAGAAAGCTGCTATGAAAGGCGCAATCGCGTCATTGTCCCTGAAAGTTATCGTGATGACTGACCGGCGCGACTGCCACGGCGATTCAATCCCCTGCAGCAGAGCATCGGGAAGCTGGCCCAGGCTTTCAATCAGGCCATCGCGATCGAAACGGCCCAGCTTCCACCACCAGTCCGGACGCATTTCCGCCACCTGCCACCAGGCGCGCTTGATGGCTGCAAAAAGACCTCCCGTGTCGCGCACCGTCAGACCATCCTCCTGAATGCGGACCGGAAGCTGCCCATTCAGGCGCGCGAAAGCCGGCTCATCGGCGGCAGTTCCCAAAACAAGATAGTCCTCGTTGCCGCCCAGTTTCGAGGCATCGCCAGTCTGGACGCGCAGCGCCGGATATCCGGTCTGCTCACCGAAATACGCCAGCAGCGTAAGGTACACTTCCATCTCCTGCTGGCTTGGCTGCGACGGCAGAATAATTCTGGTCTGCGACAGATCGGCAAAGCGGGTGAAAGGAAATCCGGCATTGGCGAAAAGCTCGAGGTTCGGCATCGCCGCCCAGTGCTGCAACCCTCTCAGGTCCAGATAAGAACTGCGCAGAATCGAGCCCTGCAGATTGATGGGTGGGGTGTCCTGGCAATTACCCATCTTGGCAATCTGGAAGTAAAAGTTAAACAGAAATGTATTCGCAAAGGGACGCATGTTGACCAGCGGAACAGCCGCATCATAGGAAAGCGTCTTCTTCGGATTGTTCTCATGCGGCAGTGGAAGCTCGTTCACCAGCCCGCCATTGGCCGTAATACGCAGCGTCGAAGCGTTGGCCAGAGAAATAGCGTTATAGCGGTAGTCCACATGCAACGGAAGGTCCTGTCTGTCCCCGTAATAAAGATCCGGAGGAACACGCAGATAGACTGCCAGCGGCCCCGAACCGTCGCTTTGCAAATCGGTGTTTCCGGCATAGTCCCACAGAGAAGCAGTCGTTCCCGTCTTCAGCCACAAGGGCGCGTCATCAGCCTCGCGAGGCGCTGGAAGTTGAAACGCAGTAATCCTCGCCGTCTTGCCCTGGAGCAGCGAGTTGCCCAACGCCAGCGCTCGCGCGGCCGCCACCAGTTGCTCGCCATTGTTGCCTACCAGCACCAGCACCTTGCCATACGGATCGTTCGGGTTCGTCCGTACCGCCACCACCGCGCCTTCCCCGCTTACGCCCAGCCCCGGAGGCAGATCGGAAAAGCTGTCGGCAAACAGCACTACATTGCCCTTCGGCAGAATGTCTCCCGTGCTTACCGGGAAACTCAGCGGCCTCGATTTTGCCGTCACTCCGAACCATGAGGCCACGATCCCGGCGGCCTGCTGCACAGCCGGGTCTGCCACAGAAGAAGCAAAGGCAAAG
>DASRBV010000345.1:0-13415 GCA_035653455.1 Pseudacidobacterium sp.
CTGCATCCGCCACGAAAGCCGGACGAGTTGCGAACAGGACATTTTCCATCTCTCCGGACACCTGCGCTTTTTGTCCATGGGACGCGAGACGTCTTTGGCTCCATTGCTGAATTGGCAAACGCTCTCAGGCTCATACCGGCCGCGGTTGAATTGTTTCCGGTGGAAAGCGCGGGACACGAATTGCTTACCCGGCACAATCGTTACGCCTTGCCCTTGAAAATCGTGGAAACGTTTCGCCGCTTCACAGGCATGGCATGTGCCGGCTCGACGCCAAACTAGCACCCTCTGGAATATTCTGCGAAAATTGAAGATGTATACAGCGTGCCGGTCATCGCCGGGAGCTTTCCTTGATGGCTCCGGAGAAGCCGAATTTTGCTGTGCGGAAAACGAATCCTATGGCTACGAAACTGGCAAGTCCCGCGCAGGCGGACATTTTGGAAGAAGTTGCGGAGTGGATTGAGGCTTTCGATCAGGTAGTGGTGGACGAAGGCCCGGAACAGGCAACAGAGCTGCTGAATGCACTGCGGCAGCGAGCGCGTGAAGCAGGCATTAACCCTCCTGGTGAAATTCGGACCCCCTACCTCAATACCATTCCCAAACATGATGAAGTGCCATATCCGGGCGACCGCCAGATGGAGCGCCGCGTCGAGGCCCTGATCCGTTGGAACGCCATGGCCATGGTCCATGCACAGAACAAGAAGGATGCCGGCATCGGTGGGCACATCTCCACATATTCATCGCTGGCCACTTTGCTCGAAGTTGGATTCAACCACTTCTTCCATGCCAGCTACGGCAACCAGCCCGGCGACTTTGTTTATTTCCAGGGACACGCTTCCCCTGGCGTTTACGCCCGCGCATATCTGGAAGGCCGTCTGAACGACGACCATCTGAAGAACTTCCGTCATGAACTGCGCGACAAACCTGGTCTGTCCTCTTATCCACACCCGTGGCTCATGCCGGAGTTCTGGCGCTTTCCTACGGTCTCGATGGGTATCGGGCCGCTGAACGCTATCTATCAGGCGCGCTTTATGCGCTACCTTGAAAATCGCGGTCTGATTGAAAAGACCCCGCGCAAGGTCTGGGCCTTTGTTGGCGACGGCGAAACCGACGAAGTGGACACGCTTGGCGCCATCACCGTTGCCTCGCGTGAAAAGCTGGACAACCTCATCTTTGTGATCAACTGCAACCTCCAGCGTCTCGATGGCCCGGTACGCGGAAACAAACGCATTATTGATGAGCTGGAAGGCGTCTTCCGTGGCGCCGGTTGGAACGTCATTAAGGTCATCTGGGGTTCCGACTGGGACACCCTCTTCGAGCGCGACCACAAGGGCCTGCTGCTCAAGCGCATGGAAGAGTGCGTAGACGGTGAATACCAGGCATTCAAGGCCAAAGGCGGCGCGTATGTACGTCAGGAGTTCTTCGGTAAATATCCTGAACTGCTCGAACTCGTCAGCGACATGACAGACGAGCAGCTCGCCAGCCTGCATCGCGGCGGACACGACCCGGTGAAAATCTACAACGCCTATAAGCGCGCGGTAGAACATCGCGGCGGACCGACCGTGATTCTTGCAAAAACCGTAAAAGGCTACGGACTGGGCACAACAGAAGCCCGCAACGCCGCGCACCAGGAAAAGAAGCTCACAGATGAATCGTTGACCACGTTTGTGAAGCGTTTCGACATTCCTGTTCCGGAAGAAGCCGCCAAGCATGGCACTCCATACAAGCCGGCAGACAATGCTCCGGAACTCCAGTACATGCACGAGCGCCGCAAGGCCCTCGGCGGATACATGCCGAAGCGCGAGGTGCCTGCTATCCACTTCAAGGCCCCGGAGCTTGACTACTTCGGCGAGTGGACGGCAGGCTCCAAAGGCCGCGCCGTCTCCACAACGATGGGCTTTGTCAGCATTCTGCGCCATTTGATGAAGGACCCGGAGTTCGGCAAGCTGGTCGTGCCCATCGTTCCGGATGAAGGCCGGACTTTCGGCCTTGAATCGGCCATCCGGCAGGTGGGTATCTACACGCCTGAGGGGCAGAAGTACAAGCCGCACGATCTGGACATGCTGCTCTACTACCGCGAAGAGAAAGACGGCCAGATCCTTGAAGAAGGCATTACTGAAGCTGGTTCGATGGCGTCGTTCACAGCCGCAGGTACAGCCTATGCGAATTATCGCGTGCCTACGATTCCGTTCTACATGTATTACTCGATGTTTGGCTTCCAGCGCGTAGGCGATATGATCTGGGCCTTCGCCGATTCGCGCGGCAAGGGCTTTCTGATGGCCGGCACCGCCGGTCGCACGACCATGCTTGGTGAAGGTCTTCAGCACCAGGACGGCCACAGCCACGTGCTCGCCAGCACAGTCCCGACTTGCCTGAGCTATGACCCTGCCTTTGTTTACGAGCTGGCCGTCATTCTGCAGGACGGACTCCGCCGCATGTATCAGGAAAACGAGCAGGTCTTCTACTACATCACCATGTACAACGAAGACTATGCCATGCCTGAGATGCCACAGACAGAAGGCGTCCGCGAGGGCATCGTGCGCGGCATTTACAAGTACAAGTCCGCCATCAAGGGCAAGGCTGATGCACAGTTGTTCGGCAGCGGCCCCATCCTGAACGAAGCCCTGCGCGCGCAGCAGATTCTTGCTGAAAAATACGGCGTGCAGACAGATGTCTGGAGCGTGACCAGCTACAACGAACTTCGCCGCGAAGCGCTGTCTGTAGAGCGCTGGAACCGCCTGCATCCGGCTGAACCGGAGAAGACGCCATATGTCCTGCAGGCAATCAAGGGCGCAAAGGGGCCCATTATTGCTGCAACAGACTATATGAAGTCAGTGCCTGATCAGCTTGCGCCGTGGCTGAAAGACCGCCTGGTCACGCTGGGCACCGACGGCTTTGGACGCAGCGACAACCGCGAATACCTGCGCCGCCACTTTGAGATCAACGCCGAATCCATTGTTGCCGCCACTCTCTCCAAGCTGGCCCGCGATGGCAAGTTCGACGCAAAACGCGCCCAAAAGGCTTTTGAAGAGCTTGGCTTGGATACCGAAAAGGTAGACGCGGCAAAAGCATAACCGGCCACATTACTGATGTAAACAAGGCCCGCTGCTTCAGCGGGCCTCATTTTTGCTGCTGTATATCTGCAGAGATTTGTTTGCGCATGAATATTGTGGCCTGCGGATTGTCATTGTAGCGCTCACAGAACTCGTATCCATGTCTGCGATAAAAACGGATGGCAGGCATCAGGTCTTTCTTTGAGTCGAGGTATAGCGTTTCGTAACCGGATTGCGCTGCGTAGTCTTCCAGGCTGTTCAACAGTGCTTCCGCAACACCTTGTCCGCGATGTTCCGGACGAACATACATACGTTTGATCTCGCCGGCCTTCTTCAGTCTGGGCAGTCGGCGCAGAGCGATGCAGCCAATTGCCTCATCGCTTTCTGAAAGGGCCAGCCATATGCCCGCGCCGTTGCCGAAATACTCGCGCTCAAAACCCGCCCGGTCTTCACGTGCCAGCACCCCGACGGCCTCATAGTATTCACACACGATGTCCCAGGCAGCTTCCATCTCATCAGCCGCTGCACGATGGATTTTGATCTGGGCCAAATGACGCATCCGGTAGTAATAACTTTATACGTTATGTGGCCGGACTGTAACTCTTGAACCCTGCCTTTGACATTCCTTGTTGTGCTTCAGGATTTTTCATGAAAGTTTCCCAAACAAAACCAGTCCGCAGGTTTTCTGCCATCAGGAGAATGATTCCGGCATCTATACCCACAATGTCTGTGTCATACCAGTTCTTCAGCGGATTGAAGGCGTCCACGAAGCCATAGCGGCTCCATGCCTGGGGATAATGCTCCCTGATGTTTTTCAGGACGCGCATAGTCGCATCCGGCAAAAATGGAAGCGAGCCTCCGGCGGCTGCCGGAACGACAGTTCCATCAATGGGTCCCATGGCAGGTGGGCCGCCCCAGATTACATAGCCCTTTTCGGAATCGGAAGCTGTAATTCCCCACAGATCGTCCCCGTAATCGGGGAAATACTTGTGCAATTCGATGCAAAAGCGGCGATGTACTTCCGTTGCAATGGCTGAGTTCTGGAAGTAGTCGGCATATTTGTCGCGCTTCTGCCGGAAGTCGAACCAGGCTTGTGAGTATTGGTGGACAAACAATGGGGCGAATGAGCCGATGTAGCGAAGACCATCATACTCAAAGGTGATCCGCTTCCATGCGTTCCATGCATCCGGCGGCAAGGGATGTCTGGAAGAACCCATTCCAAGCAGATAGAGCATCATCAGCTCACTGTAGTAGTCCCACTTGTAGGGAAGAAAACCGGATTCAGGCGTCCATCCCATCGGCAGGAGAGAGACATCTTCTGACAGCCACGACCAATCCACGCGGTCGAAAATCGCGCGCGCGAGCTGGATGATGTCGCGGTCTCGAAAATATTGGCGGCAGGTAAGAATACCGCAGAGAAGGATGGCCGTGTCAATCGAAGAGACTTCTGAGTCCCAGATCCTGTCGCCGGTATTGATGTTGGCAAAGTGAAAGAAAAATCCGCGGTGCGTTGGCAGTTTCTTCCACAAGAATTCCAGTGTCGCAATCACGCGCAGGCGCGCATCCTGGTAGGAGATGAATCCGCGCTTTTCAGCAATACAGATGGCTGTCAGTCCAAATCCGGTAGAGGCAATGCTGGCCGCTTCATATTTATCGGACACACGGACATTACAGCGGTCTTTTATCAGCCCTGTTTGCGGGTTCGCCTGCTCCCAGAAAAAAAGAAACGTCTGGTGCTCAAGTTCGTCCAGGAATTTCTCGTCATCCTGCGAAAGAGGTGTTTGCGTGGAAGGGACAACAGGCTTCCGGGTTTCGCCAAGTGCGAAAAGCGGTCCCCATTGCACGAGCGGTGGGCCAAGAGAAAGGCCCGCGATTTGCCGCAGAAACTGGCGCCGGGAATTGAGAGGTGTGCATGAGTTGGTTTCTTTTTGGGCTTCTACTTCGGCGCTTCCATTTTTCTTTATGCTCAATCGAACCATTTGCGCTCGCTAAAAAAGCGGTTTTCAAATAAATAGATGCACAACCTGGAGCAATGAATACTTTGACTGGCAGCGTATAGATTCAGATGCGCGTCCAATTATGGTCGGTGTGTGAATGAAGAACAGGAAGATCATCTGGACAACCGTTGCCGTTGCTGCTGTTGCAGCGGTAACCACCTTGTTACTGGTGCGCGCGCACCGGCTTAGATTACTTTCTCTGCGTCAGGTAGTGATTGAGGGTGCTGTGGTCCAGAATGATCCTGATGTAAACAGACAATTGCCCATAGCCAATGTTGCAGTGACGGCCACGGTTGATGGAAAGAGCGTAACAACGCGTTCAGAAGCGTCCGGATATTTCAAAGTTGTTTTGCAAAGAAGTGTGCTCTCCAACGCGCCGGTTGCAGTCAGCTTTCGGCATCCGTCTTATGTGCCTTTTGATTTGAGTTTGCAAAGCAAAAGACCGGGAAGCCTGAATAAGCTATATATTGTGCGAATGGTCCCTGTGCAAACGAAGAAGATGCCTGCCGGACCGAATACTCCGGCGGTAACAGTGATTTCCAATCTTCGAGTAAGATACACGATCAATTCCAGAACTGAAACGAATGTAGGCAGCGCCGTCAGGACCTTTCAGGTGGTCAATCAGGGAAATGTGCCTTGCAATCATCAGGCGCCATGTTCGCCCGACGGCAGATGGAAAGCGTCGTCAGGATCTTTAACGCTTGATGCAGGAGTAGACAACTCGTTTGAAAATGTGAGGGCTTCGTGCATTGCAGGGCCATGCCCATTTACGCGGATAGATCCAGGAGGGTTTATTCATGGCGGACGTAAGATTACCGTTTCCGCGCTGGACTGGTCCGATACAGCTACTTTTCTGCTTGAGGCCGAGGTGTATCACAGCGAGATTACGTCAAATGTCCGTGAATTATATCCGGTGATTTTCGGAGGTACGCTCAATTTCACTCTACCTCCTACTGCCGAAGGAGTAAGTCTTGAAGCTGAAGTCAACAGCGCTCCGATGGTTTTTCCGTTAGGCCCTGACTTGAATCTGAGCTGGGCCACCTGCACAGTCGAAACCAGTGCCGGCCAGGAAAAGACGCAGGTGTATCGCTGTGGATTAAAGCCAGGGTATAAGTTTTGATTTGTAAGCGGAGCGGCAGGGCGGTCCAGCATGATTGCCTGCCGGGCCGCCCTGCGCACGTTGGACTTATGAGCTTTGCGAGGCCTTATACAACTGGAAGAAGACATCGCCGCGCAGCACCACGAACTGTGGCCCGAGCGAGCTTACCAGTGTATTCACGTCTGTTGGGGTCATGTTCCACGACTCAACTCCACCCGCAATAAACAATGGACTTGTGCCGTTCCACGATGAGGCGATATTTGCGAGTTCCGATTGACTGCTCGACAGGTCATTCATGCCGAGCAAAGTTGCTACCGGAACGCCATCCATCATGCTGATCTGGCTTGACGACTCGAAGTTGTAGACAATGCCCAGCAGTCCCGGCACGTATTGTTTGTACAGGTCAATGATGCTTGCGCTGAAGGGAACGTCTGTGCTTCCGTTGCGGTTATATGCAAACAGCACGTTCATGCCTGTGCGTTGCATATATTGGCCGCTCCGCTGGATGAAGCCCGGGAGCGTAGCTGCCGGCCACACATCCGGATAGGTGTAACCCGCGCCTGACGGCCCTGCAACCAGCAAGTCGTTCTCCGTCTGTGTTTGCTGGAAATAGTGCAACATGCTGGGCGCTATGTCTGCGAGCAGCACGCTCACGCTCCAGTTAATGGGCGCTTGTCCGCGGTTTGGATCGTCCCATATCTGGCGCATGCGGTGCTGGTTGTACTGGATGTTGTCGCCTTCCACCATCGTAAGTGTGAGATAGATTTTGTTGGCGATCTTCGGAACAGGTGGGCAGGATTTCCTGGAAAACACGTTGGCATAGACTCCGCTCAAAGCAGAGCCATTGTAGAAGAAGTCTGCTGCGACAACGGGAGAACTGTTCTGCCCGCAGAGAGTCACACCGGTCATCTCATGGCCCTGCGGGAACCAGCCCAGATAAGGTGCATCAGGCTGCATCAGCTTCAGCGCCTCGGTAAACAGGGCAGATTCATCTGTATCTTCCGGATCGAGCCAGAAAACCGGAGCATTCACGGCAACGATGTAGTCGCGGAAGTTTGGATTTGCCACCTGAATGCTCGGAGCAGTATTCGTGGCTGTAACCAGGAACTGGTTCCACATTTCCGTTTGTAATGTGAGTTGCTTTGTGCCCGCAGGAGCAACAAATTTGTAAATGAAATATGAGGTGTGGTCGGCAAACCGCCAGCCGGAAGTAGTCTGTGAGCCATCCGGGTCAAACAGATAGGGCTGTTCTGCTGCGCTGGCTGGCTGGAACGAAGCAATCACATTACCATCGGCAATGATTGTGACCAGCGAAACAGATGGTCCCCATCCGTCATTCTGGTTCGCATCCTGATAGCGTACATAAACAGCTTCACCGCCCAGAAATGGAGTAAGGTCTGCCGTATAGAGGGCCTTGTTAGAGCCGTCATGGATCGTGCGCGTTTCCTGAAGGAGCGTTGTCCACTGCACATTGGGTACGGTCACCGTGCTCGTTGGACTGATGGCTGTGACGACACGATTACTTAACCGTGGCCAGAGATTGTTCAATGCCCATGTGTAGGCGTCCAGCTTTGTATTGAAGCGCCCGCGCAGGTCATCGAGTATTGGAAGATTCAGGCTTTTTGCCAGATCAGCAGTGGCGATGACGCCGCCTTTGGATCCAGCAAGATTGGTCGCAATGTTTACGGTGTCTGGAAGATTGGGGTCGTAGATCACCGCGCCGGAAATTTCCTGGCGATACTGGTCTACCAGACCCATAGGATCGGAAACCATCTTGTATGGTATTTTGCTGGTTACAAGCCATTCCTGATTGGTGGGGTCTGTTCCCCAATAGAAATAAAGCCGGGGCAGTTTCCTGTTCACAATCCCCTGAAGCGTCACCAGCAGACCTTGCTGGTCGCCAGAGAGTGAAGTGAGGTCGGCGGCCTGAAAGGAGAGTGCCGGAGGGAAAACGGGAAGCGCGCGATCACGCGGCCAGATCAGGTTGCCGCCGTTCGGAGTTTGGGCAAGAGCGGACCAGTTCAAGGCGCCAGCACCAGCCGCTGCGCCACTGAGGGCGATAAACTTCCTGCGAGTAAATAACATAGGGCCTTCCTTTGCACAGATGAGAGTTGGGGGAGTCTGCAAAGCAAGCTCAGACCGCAGATGGTAACGATTCCATCGGCACCGAACACAATAGCGATTCCGGGAAATTGCTGTCAAGAGCAGTGTTACAAATCCGTAAAATGCAGCAGACGGCCTGCGGGAACTTTCAGCCCGGCCATACGTATCTTTTTGAAAGAGGCCGTGTTTATGATCAAGTTTCTTCTATGGTGTCTGCTGTTTTTCCTATGCTGGCCATTGGCGCTGCTCGCATTGATTGCTTACCCATTGGTGTGGCTGCTGCTCCTGCCCTTCAGGCTGATTGGCATTGCAGTCCAGGGTGCGCTCAACCTGGTGGCCGCGATCATATTTTTCCCGGGACGCCTTTTGCGGGCCATATAACCTGAATTAACCGTGATTTCCCACGCCGCCTGTCGAGGAAGACTGGCTCAAGCTGCGTACGCGCGGTCTGACTGCCGATTGGCAGGTGTGTCCCACCACGGAATGGAATTACGCGTTCGACATTCATCCGGAAAATGCAGAAGGATCCATTACCACCATCGCAGCCCGCGCCTCACAATCCTCATTCACAAAAGACGGAGCACCGGTGAAACTTGAAGTCAAAGCGCGCCAGTTGCCGTCCTGGATGGCAGTGGACAATGTTGCCAATCCTGCGCCGCAGGGTCCTGTAAGAAGCGCTGAACCCGAAAAACAGATCACGCTTGTTCCATACGCTGCCGCGAAGCTGCGGGTCACCGCTTTTCCTGAGCTTGAGCGCTCGAACAGCCAAAGCTGAACGTGCCTGGAGCACGTTCGGAGTAACGATACTGGTTCAGCGCATGGCCTGCTCTACTTCGCTCAGCCAGTCTGGCGGCTTCAGGATTTCGCGTGGCTTTGAACCTTCTGCGGGGCCGACAATGCCGTCGCGCTCCATCATGTCTATCAGGTGTGCGGCCCGTCCATACCCAATACGAAGGCGGCGCTGTAGCAGGGAAGTGGAGGCCTTGCCAAACTCCAGCACAAGCCGGACCGCATCTTCATAGAGTTCATCATTGGCGTCTTCGCCACCATCTTCCATGTCCAGTTCGCGGCCTTTTTCGTCCTTCGGTGATTCGAGGAAGCCCTGCACATATTCTGCTTCGCCCTGCTTTTTCCAGAACTCGGTGACGGCGGAGATTTCCTTCTCGGTGACAAACGGAGCGTGGACACGCTGAAGGCGCGATGTTCCCGGCGGCAGAAAGAGCATGTCGCCGCGGCCCAGCAAAGATTCGGCGCCGTTGGAATCGAGAATCGTGCGTGAGTCTACTTTTGTGGCCAGACGGAAGGACATGCGCGTGGGCACATTGGCCTTGATGAGTCCGGTGATGACATCCACTGATGGACGCTGTGTTGCCAGTACCAGGTGGATGCCGACAGCGCGCGCCATCTGCGCCAGGCGCGTAATGGATTCTTCCACATTGGCCTTGTCCAGCATCATCAGGTCGGCCAGTTCGTCAATGATGATGACGATGTAAGGAAGCGGTTTCTGCTCCTGCTCTTCATTGTCGAAGAGGCTCGGCGTGCCGTTTTCAAAGAGCTTGTTGTACTGGTCAATATTGCGCACGCTGCGCGAGGCCAGCAGCTTCAGGCGGCGCTCCATTTCGCGGACGGCATTGCGCAGCGCGTTTGCGGCCAGCTTCGGCTCGGTAATAATCGGCGTGAAGAGATGCGGAATGCTCTCATACATGCCGAGTTCAACGCGCTTGGGGTCTACGAGGATCATGCGCACCTGCTCCGGCGTGGCCTTGTAGAGCAGCGACATGATCATGGCGTTGATGGCGACTGACTTCCCGCTTCCGGTAGAACCCGCAATCAGGACGTGCGGCATGGTGGCAAGGTCGGCGACTACGATGCGGCCATTGATGTCTTTGCCCATCGCCAGCGTCAGCTTGCTTTTGGAATGTGCAAAGTTTTCAGCCTCGATCACGTCGCGCAGCCAGATGGTCTCCCGTTCGCGGTTCGGCACCTGAATGCCAACAGTGCTCTTGCCTGCCATGCGCTCGATCAGAATGCTTTCGGCGCGCATCGCAAGGCAAAGATCATCGGCAAGGCCGGTAACACGGCTGTATTTCACACCCGCTTCCGGCTTGAACTCAAAAGTTGTGACCACCGGGCCTGGATTGATTTGCGTAATCTGACCGTGAACATCGAATTCCGCGCACTTTTCAATGAGAACGCGCGCTTCTTCGCGCAACTCGTCTTCGCGGACAATCTGCGTGTCCTCGCTGCGGTGCAAGAGCGTGCTCGGCGGCAGCCGGAACCCGTTATGCGACTTGGGCGCTACCGTGACCTTGTGTACTTCAGCGTCGGCGCGCTCTTTTACGGCAATCTCCGGTTCAGGATCAGGCACGGTGGCACGTGGCATCTGCTCCCACACGCTCTTCTGCGGCGGGGCGGGTTCAAACTCTGCCTGGGCAGGTGCAGGGGCTTCGGGGTTTGCAGGTTGTTTTTTCGGAGCAGGCACGGCTTTTTCCGTCCGCGCTGCCATCTGCAGCTCCTTTGCCGCCTCTTTTTCGCGCTGCATGGCTTCGCGAGCGGCCTTCTTTTCCTCGCGACGGCGGGCACGCGCCTGACGCCAGTTCGCAAACCGGTCACGCCATGCCATCAGGAAGGCAAAGCGGACGGAAAGCCACTCGCGCGCCGTGTTAAAGCTGAAGGTGGTCGAAAGATAGATGGCGACGGCTACCATTGCAATGGCAAAGATGCAGGCGCCAGGGTAATTCAGGTAGTGGACGAGCGTGTCAGCGAGCAGACGCCCAGTCAGGCCCTCCAGCGGCAGCCCGTGTAGAAATCGCGGATGCCCGGGCAGCAGTCCGAAGAGCGCCGGCACAAAAAGCATTGTGAGGGCCGCGCCTGTAAACTTTGCCCACGGGGACCCTGCCGGAAGCGACCGCATCCACGTCCAGCCAAGAGCGGCCATCAGCAGAGGCAGGCAGAAGGCGGCCGCCCCCTCCATTTGCAGCAGTAAGTCGCTGAAATAGGCGCCCACCAGCCCTGTCCAGTTCTGCGGGCGCGCAGCCGGATTGCCAACGACCGTATTGAATGATGGATCGGTTGGCTGATAGGAAAAAAGCGCAAGAAGCAGAAGGCCGGCAACAACCAGCACCATCAGCCCGATCATCTCGTTCAGGCGGCGGTTGCGCGTCGGCGTAAGGACGATTTTCAGGGGCTTCATTGAAGACACGGGTTCCCGACGGTTCTATCCCCCAGAGCAGTTTTATTATCCCAGACCAGAAAGCCGGCCTGGCAGGAAAAGTTTGATGGGGGAATCCAGTTTGGTAGGGTGCGGGATGCAGCGCTCAGATTCAAAATCTGGCGCCTCTGAGTTTCTTCGCTGAAATGTGCTGCCCATTCTCTGCACCCTTTGCACCCTGTCAGGCGAGCCTTGCCGCGAAAAACAGCAGCAGAATCCCCACAAGAATCCTGTACACCGCAAACGGTACAAATCCGTGCCTGCGCACCCATTGCAGGAACCATTCGACGACACCCAACGCAACAAAGAAGGAGACAACAAACCCGATGGCCAGTACAATCCAGCCATGCCCGGTCATTACCAGAGGAGCGATGGCCTCTGCGCCTTCTGCATGCTTAGGATGGAGGGTCTTCAGCAGGTCGTAGCCGGTTGCGGCAATCATCGTTGGAATTGAGAGCAGAAAGCTGAATTCCAAAGCCGAGGGCCGGTCCATTCTCACAATCTGCCCGGCCGCAATCGTAGACATGGAGCGAGAGGTCCCGGGAAACACCGCCGAAAGCACCTGACACAAGCCAATCCAGATGGCCTGAAATAACGACATTTGTTCAACGTGCTTTGTGACCGGCTCGCTTCGGGTGCTCCATTCGTCCACCACCCACATCACAATGCCGCCAATCAGCAGCGACCAAGCCATGACTTTCAGACTTTCCAGATGCTTGCCAATGGTTTTGGTCAAAAGAAAAGAGGGAATGGCCGTGCAGACAAAGGCAACCAGTGTCAACGTCAGAGGATGGTTCCATATTGTGCGGTCATGCTCCTCACCTTCAGGAAAGGTACGAATGAACTCAATGATGCGTCCGGCAAAAACCAGCAGCAATGCCAGAATCGCGCCCAACTGGATCACGATGGTGTACATCTTCCAATATGGGTCGCCAAGATCAATGTGCAGAAACGCTTCGCTGATGCGTAAATGCGCCGTCGAGCTGACCGGAAGGAACTCGGTCAAACCTTCCACAATGCCGAGCAGGACAGAAATAATGTAGTCGTTCAAAAATCCTCCCTGTTGATGTCATCCATTTGCCACCGGTGGAGTTTTGCATGGAAACTCCTGGGAAGCACGCCGTCTTGAAGCACTGCTTCTTTAATAGAAGCATAAAGAAGGCTTCAGTAGAAGGCGCAGCAGGAATGAAAAACACACCAGACGTAGCTTTTGTATGATGAGTGTCAGGGCCCGGCGCCGCTGGTTGGATTGGGATGATTTTGAGGCATCAAAGATTTTAAATGTCCCGCAGCAATTCGGCCAGACTCATTTCAAACCCTAATGCAATGACTTCCAGCATTCCCAGAGATACAGATTTTCTGCCGCGCTCGATTTCGCTTATGTAGCTGCGATTGATACCGAGGATGTCGGCCATTTGCAGTTGTGTCCAATGATGTTCGCGCCGCAGTGCTCGAAGTTTTCTGCCAAAACGCGTATTTACGTCGCGAGGCCGTGCTGGTTGGGCAGAGGACAGAAATGAGGGTGTTACAGGTAAATAACCCGCACGCGGGTGGGAACTAAGGAAATGCCTGCTGTTTTCAAGGAGCTTTTCGCTTGTGCGCGAATGCCTGATTTTGTTTGCCGGGTGTTCCTGAAGACCTCTGTTTAACATTTGCAACAATCCTCTCAATGCTTCTCATCGCCCAGCCCTTGGCTTTCTTATCGTCAGCCTTTGGCAAATATTCACCACTTCCATCTGCTATCCAGACGGAAGTGGCGGTGCATCCATTTCGTTGTTAAAGGGGGAAGAGAATTGCAGAGAGCAGAATCAGGTAACTGATGTCTGTCTGGCCGCTGGTTCCAGTAGCACGGCTTCGGGAACTTCCCGGGTTCTTTGTGCTGCCAGGGCTTCCTGAATTCTTCTGCTCGCCAGAATGCAGGCAGTCAGAAAACCTATGGCACCACCAAGGCAAAA
>DASRBV010000346.1:0-14293 GCA_035653455.1 Pseudacidobacterium sp.
ATTGCGGATCCCCGCCAGAATGTGCCATGGCGCGGCGATCGCCAGGAACAACAGCAGACCCGTCACCGGGCGAAGCTGCCGCCACTTGCGCCACTCGCCGGTAATCGCAAGATAAGGGATGACCGCTGCAAGAAAGAACACGGGCGCAATCAGCCCTTTTGCCAGCACAGCGATGGCGAGCGCTGCATACATTGTGTAGATACGGGCAGGCCTGCGGTCTTCGAGTCCGGTGAGAAAACAGTACAGTGCCAAAGCAATGAAAAAGGTCAGAATGGATTCCGGAATAAAGAAGCGCGTCCAGAGAAAGACGCCGAGGCTGGTCAGTACTCCGAGAGCGGCATAAAAAGCGGCGCGGTCACCGTATGCGCGACGCGTCCAGAACCATGCGAGAATGGCGCAGGCCAGCACTCCCAGCGTTTCCGGCAGATGGGTGGCAAATACGTTGTAGCCAAAGATGTGGTAGTCCACCGCGACCATCCAATAAGGCAGTGGAGGCTTTTCCAGATAGCGGACACCATTCACGTACAGAGTTACCCAGTCGCCGCTCCTGGCCATATGCTGAGCAGCATTGGCGTGCGTGGCGTCGGCGTCGTCCAGAAGAGAGGGCGAAAACAGCGCGGCGAAATGCACTGCGAGAAAAACCAGCAGCAGCAATGTCCAGCTTCTGGCTGGAGAAGAAAGAAGCGCAGGTTTGCGAGGATGGGGCCCAGGCAAGATTGATTCAGCCATGATTTTTCCGAATCTTTAGAATATCAGCGGTGTTGGTGTAATTTACCGCAGAGGGCGCAGGAGAGAAGCGAATCGTGCCTGCAAAACCACGACCGAATACAAAGAGTGCTTCAGGCCAGCATCTGCGGCAACTGACTGCCACGCTGCGCAGCAACCTGGAAAAGTGCGCTTCTGACCCGGACGTAGACCCAGTGCACGACCTGCGCACCGGAACGCGTCGCGTACAGGCGATGGTGGAAGCACTGCTGCGCGAGCGCAGCGATTCTGCGCTTCAGGAAGCGGCAGACCGATGGCTCGCGATGCTCAAGAAGCTGCGCCGCGCGGCTGCACCTGTGCGCGATCTCGACGTGCACCGTAAGCTTCTGCGCAAGCTGGTGAAGCACGGCGGCGGCCACACCGGGGCCGGGCAGATGGTCAAGACCAGCACCGGCGTGGTCACCGGGCCGTCTCCGGATGTGGTTGAAGCTCCCGCGACTGCATTGCCGGTCAGCGCAGTCGAGCAGCAGGCAGACCACCTCGACGCATGGCTGCATCATGCGCGGCAGCACCGGGCCACCGAGCTTAAAAAGAAAGCAGCAAAGTGGCTGACAAAATTCGATGAAGAGGCCGCCGCATTTGAGCAGGCCATCAGCACCTCAGCAAAAACACGGCGCAAAACCCGAGGCGCGGCAGAGGTTGCGTTGGAGGCATTCGCCCGCCTGACACACGAGATGCCGCATCTCAGTGCAGACAATCTTCATGATTTCCGCAAAGGCGCAAAGAAGGCCCGCTATATCGCCGAATCAGCAGCGGGGGATGCCCAGGCCCAAGCCATCGCAAAGGCACTCAAAAAATTGCAGGACGACATTGGCGACTGGCATGACTGGCTGTTGCTGGCAGAAGAGGCCCACGACGCCCCAGGTAAACACGGCCACGAATTGATAGCCTTGATCAGCGATGAACGCGACCGTCAGCTTGTTCAGGCGATGAAGACCGTTGAACGGCTCCGCGGAAAATTATTGGGCGAACATCTGGCCATCACGCAGAGCAAAAAACAAAAAGGGCACCCGTAGCGGGTGCCCTGTAAGCGGGAGGCAAATTACGGCATATAGTAGCGGAACGAAGTCTCGATGACGTTGTCGTTGCCCTTCGGGACACCGCCTGTACCGTTCCATCCATAGCGTTCAAAGTAGCTGTACTGGATGGCCTGGCGGAAGCGTCCTTTCGGTCCCTTGTAGAAGTCGTACCAGTAGCCCAGGGTATATTCCTGTATGTCCTTGGTGGGGCTGCCGCACTTGGATGCTGTAGGCTGATACCCGGTCTGTGGCGAAGTCCCGGGAAGCAGTTCCACTCCACAACCCGCGTCGCTGATGAACGGGGAGCCATATCCCACGGTCCCACCCGGTACAGCAAAGTAGCGCCGGAAGGCATAATCCGTACCGCCGTGGAAGTAAACATCGAGGCGTGGCGAAGCATGGAAGACCGCGGTGCCCAGAGCTGAGAAGCCATGCAGCAGGGCAAGCTGCCCATCCGGACGGACCGTCAGGTCGGGCAGCGTAGAGGAGCCGTAACGGCCCACCCCATCGCCCCACAATCCGCTGAGGCCAATATCAAAGTACTTCGTTGCCGGGACATAGAGGCTGCCGCCGATGCCACCGCCGACGGTCGCATCGTTGTAAGCTCCGGCTGCGGAAGTCGAGGAAGGATAGACGCGGTTGCGGAAGAAGCGCGAAATGCCGAACAGCTCGTAGTGTCCGAACCCTTTTGGTTCGAAGACGACTTTGGCCAGGAGATCTGGAGCAAGGTTGTAAGAATATGTCGTGAGAGGTGCAGAGGATGAGGCACCAGGCGCCCCGCCCCCGTTATAAAGACCTCCGCCATTCCCCGCCTGACCGATCAGATAATTCGACGGGCAGGAGACGCCGGTCCCTGTTGCCTGGCAGCTTGGCGTAAGCGTCTGCGCATTTTCTGCCGAAATACCGGCCCAGAACTGCTTGTCAAAGAAGCTCTTTACCACGCGAGCGCCATACTGACGTGCCCACACGAAGCCGACGTTATACTGCGGGTCAATGGTCTGGGGCAGCAGCTCGGTCTTGTTCAGAATGCCCTGCTTGTCCTGCGTGGCCAGCGACCACTGCTGTCCTGCGGTGAAGAGCCAGCCATTGGAAGACTCGGCCTGTGCCCACAACTGCCGCTGCCGCAATACGTAACTGTTGCTCTGATTGTTGTTGGAGGTCACGCCCGTGCCCAGCCAGTCCATCTCATAGTAGCCGCGCAGGATCCAGTCATCGAGCTTGCCTTCAGCCGTGAGCGCCAGACGTGACTGACGGCCGGTGCCAAAAAATTCGCTCATTTTGGCATTGTCTGAACCTGCAAACGGAATGGAATTGAAGGGCGTGTTGATGTCTGCACCCAGTGCGCGGTTACGGTAGACCGTCGCGGCTTCAATAAAGCTGCCTTGCGGCGAAAGCGTAATTCCCTTGTAGTGCAGCGCATCAGGGTTCTCGATCTGTTTCTTCACCTGCGCCTGCTGCTCCTGCACCGTGGTCACAATGGACTGGGTGTTGGTTTTCAGGTCAGAAACAGAGCTTTGCAGAGTATTGACCGCCTGTGTGTTCTCTGTCACGGCGGCCTGCTGGGCCTGGGCGGCCTGTTGCGCCTGGGTGGCGGCGGCCTGTGCCTGCGCTGCCGCATCCTGCGCCTGCCTGAGTTGAGCATCGCGGTCGGCGAGCTGCTGTTTCAACTGTTCAATTTGCGAATTCATCTCCTGCCGCAACGATTCAATCTGCGACTCCACCGAGGGCTTTGCCGGAGCAGCTTTTCTGGCCCGGTGGCTTTTCGCAGAAGAAGCAGTCTGGGCATGACCCGCAACCAGCGCCGATGCAAGCGCAAAGCCTGCAAGCGCCTTCAAATGTGTGTTCATTTGGCCTCTCTTCACAACTTTTGGCACTCCAGCGCACACGTGTACGTCTGCCTTCTGGCAAACAAGGATTGCTGGAGTTCGTTTCCAGCTTCCCAAGTCAGCGTTAAGGAAAAGAGAATAGAGTGTGAATAGACTGCAAAAACGAATGTCAGGCAGGTCCATTGGAGGATGGCGGGAGTGCCTGTGAAGGTCCTGTTAAACAACGTTCCAGCAGCAGTTTGCATCGAAAAACATGATTCCACTCAGGATGTGACCGTTCGCCGCGCGCCATTGAAGAAGAACAGGGTCTAATTTTGTCCATGGAGCAGAAAGAAAGCGAAAAAATGGAAAGCGCCTGGGGCGACCGCATCCGCGCGCTTAAAAATGTCCCCCCTGTCCTGAAGATCCTTTGGGAATCAGGCCCGGCTGTTGTTGCCTGGGGACTCGTCCTGCGCGTATTTGTTGCGCTCATGCCCTGGGCCATTGCACGTGTGGCCGCCTGGATCATGAACGGCGTCGAGCATGCGCTGCGTCACCAGGGTGTTCCGCAGTATTTCTGGTGGGTTGTCGGCCTTGAGGTCTCGCTCGCTGTTTTAAACGGGCTTCTCACCCGCACCATTGATTTCTTTGACGCCCTGCTTGCCGACCGCTACACACACCACGTCAGCATCGAGGTAATGCGCAAGGCCGCGCAGCTCGACCTGACTACTTACGAAGACCCGGTTTACTATGACCGCCTGGAGCGGGCACGCGTGCAGGCCACCGACAGACTGGTGCTCATCCAGCAGCTCGGCCGTCTTTTCCAGCAGATCATCACCACGCTCATCTTTACCGGGACCCTTCTGTACTATTCGCCGTGGCTGCTTCTGCTGCTGGCGCTCGGTGTGCTGCCGTCGTTTCTGGGTGAAACACACTACGCCTTTCTTGGATATGCGAAGAATTTCCGTCAGACCCCCATCAAACGCCTGATGGATTATCTGCGCCAGGTAGGCGGCAGCAAAGAAGCGGCCAAAGAGCTGAAGCTCTTCAATCTGAATGAGTATCTGACGAACCGCTTTGCCGGGCTCGCGGAGCAAATTTACAAGGAAAACATTGCCCTCTCGCGCAAGAAGCTCATCGGCGGCGGACTGCTTGGCATACTCAGCACGCTTGGGTATTACGGCTCTTACGCCTACGTCATCTGGCGCGCCGTGCATGGATACTACAGCATCGGCATCTTCTACTTCATTACCAATGCCATTGTGCAGGCCAGCTCCAACCTTCAGCAGGTTTTCTCAACGGCGTCCGGCATCGCCGACCAGGCACTCTTTTTAACAGACCTGATCGGCTTCTTTGAGATGAAGCCGACCGTGCAATCAAAGCCCAATGCCTTGCCTGCCCCGCGGCCCATCCAGAGAGGGTTTGAATTCCGCAACGTATCGTTCGCGTATCCGGGAACGGAGCGCAAGGTCCTCAAAAACTTTAACTTCACGCTGCGCCCGGGTGAGCGCATTGCCCTAATTGGGGAAAATGGCCAGGGCAAGACCACAGTCGTCAAACTGATCACGCGCCTCTACGATCCGACGGAAGGACAGATTCTGCTCGACGGCATTGACCTGCGTGAATATTCGCTCGAAGACCTGCACAAAGAAATCGGCGTGATCTTTCAGGACTTCATGCGCTATGAAATGACGGTGCGGGAGAATATTTCCATTGGGCGGGTGGAAATACCGCATACCGAAGACGAGATTCAGAGTGCTGCGCAGAAGAGTCTTGCATCAGGCGTGGTTGCCAAATTGCAAAATGGGTATGACCAGATCCTTGGACGCCGCTTTGAAGGGGGTGTTGATCTTTCCGGCGGTGAATGGCAGAAAATTGCGCTGGCACGTGCCTATCTGCGCGACGCGCAGCTTTTGATTCTGGACGAGCCGACCGCTGCGCTCGACGCCCGCAGCGAACTGGAAGTTTTTGAGCGGTTTGCGGAACTGACGGAAGGCAAGATGGCCCTGCTGATCTCGCACCGCTTTTCGACCGTCCGCATGGCCGACCGCATCGTAGTTTTAGAAGGCGGCAAGCTTGTTGAAGAAGGCAATCATCAGCAACTGATGGCGCTGGGCGGGCGCTACGCAGAGATGTTTGAAATGCAGGCCGCAAGTTACCGATAAACATTGCAGGACGAATGACAGAGCAGACCACATCAAGCATTGAAACAACGCCATTGCCTCCCGGATTGCGTGAGGCCGCGCACCGGGCAGCCCAAAGCTGGCATGTAACACATCGCCCGCAGGGGAAAGGCGGCTTTACGCTGCGCATGGAAGCGGCGCGCGATTCGCTGGAGCAGTTGTTCGCGCACCTGGACACCTATGAGCCGGGCCCCAATCCCGGGCCGGAGCCGCTGCTGGAAATCCGCGAGAACCCGCGCCTGTTTCGCTCTGTCGTGATCGAAGCCTTTTCGATTCGCCGCAAAATTGAGCGGCTGCCGCGTGTGGTCACGAAAGAAGGCGAAGAGCCGCGCGTGGCCACTCTGGCTGCCGCTTATCTTGATGCAGCGCACTCTTCCTGGGCCGACGAAGCGCTGCTTGCATTTCTTGACGAAGTGCAGAAGGTTGATCCGCTGCACCTGCAGGAACTGTGGGCGCTTCCTGTGATGCTGAAGCTGTTGTTGCTCGAATGGATTCTTTCGCAGGCCAGCGCCCGCCTCCATTCCCCGAACTCTTCTGCCGCAGGTACAGCTGACACGCTGCGCACCCGTATCCAGACGCTGCGGGAAATCAGCTTTGCCGGATGGCCTGGATTGATTGAGCAGGCCATTGTCTTTGAACCCGTGCTTCAGCAGGACCCGGCGCAGGCCTATGGCCATATGGACTTCGAGAGCCGCGAGCAATACCGCAAGCGCGTAGCCGAGATCGCGCTTTACTCCGAAGTTACAGAACTCGAGGTGGCCCGATGCGCGCTGGAAATGGCGAAGGAGGCGCAACAGCAGCAGATTTCCGATCCGCGTCTTTATCTGCGCCGCGCGCACGTTGGCTACTACCTCATTGACAAAGGCTTCCGCGAGCTTGCCAGGCGCATTCACTACAACCCGCGCATGATTGATAAGCTGCGCATGGCCATCCAGCGCAATGCAGACGACTTCTACATCGGCTCCATTGAAGTCCTGACAGTCATTCTGATTGCCGCCATTCTGCTGCCACTGGTGCCGACATATCCTATTTTTGGCAGCCTTGCGTTTGCATTCCTACTGATGCTGCTTCCGGTCACGCAGGGCGCAGTGGACCTGGTCAACAACACTGTCACCTCGCTCTTTAAGGCGCACGCCCTTCCCAAGCTCGATTTTTCAAGCGGCATTCCACCCGAGTTCACAACGCTCGTCGCTGTTCCAACATTGTTGTTGAACGAAAAGCAGGTGCGCGAGCTGGTACAGGACCTTGAAGTGCGCTTCCTGGCCAATCAGGACCCCAACCTGCACTTCGCTCTGCTCACGGATCTGCCTGACTCCATCACGCGCCCGCGCGAAAACGATACAGACCCGCTGGTGGACCTTGCTGTTTCACTCATCCATGAGCTGAATGCGCGCTACAAATCGCCAAAGCATGGATCATTTCTCCTGCTGCACCGCCACCGCCTTTTTAATGCGAAGCAGGGTGTATGGATGGGCTGGGAACGAAAGCGCGGCAAGTTGCTCGACCTGAATAAATTCCTGCTCGGGGCATTTGACGCTTTCCCGGTCAAGGCGGGAAATCTCGAGGTGCTGAAGCACGTTCACTACATCATCACGCTCGATTCAGATACGCAGCTCCCGCGCGGAGCAGCGCACTCCATGATTGGCGCCATGGCGCACCCGCTGAACCGGGCCATCATTGATCCACAACGGCGCATCGTCACCGATGGATACGGAATCCTGCAACCTCGTGTGGGTGTCAGCGTGCATTCGGCCTCGCGTTCGCGCCTGGCGGCCACGTATTCCGGCCAGACGGGGTTCGACATCTACACACGCGCCATCTCTGACGTCTACCAAGACCTCTACGGCGAGGGCATCTTTACCGGAAAAGGCATCTACGAAGTCGCAACGCTTCATGCGGTGCTTGACCGCCGTTTCCCACGCAACTCTCTCCTTAGCCATGACCTGATTGAAGGGGCCTACGCCCGGGCTGGTCTTGCCACTGATATCGAAGTCATAGATGACTATCCTTCGCACTACTCCGCCTACACGCGCCGCAAACACCGCTGGGTGCGCGGCGACTGGCAGATTGTGCAGTGGCTTTTTTCCCGCGTGCCGGATGAGTCCGGCCATTATGTGCGGAATCCGATTTCGACTATTTCGCGCTGGAAGATCTTCGACAATCTGCGCCGCTCTCTGGTCGAGCCGCTCACTATGATTCTCCTTGTCGCAGGCTGGCTCGGGCTGCCGGGTGGTCCGCTTTACTGGACGCTGGTCACACTGCTGCTGCTTTTCCTGCCTACTTTTGTGCAGCTGCTCTTCAGCGCCGGACGGGCCCTCTTCAGCGAACAGCAGGGCGCCATGCGAGAGGCATTCACTGGGTTCCTGCAAGGCGCGTTCATTGCACTGCTCAACCTGATTTTCCTGCCGCACCAGACCATGCTGACCATTGACGCCATTGTCCGCTCGCTGGTGCGCCGGTTTATCACCGGACAGCGGCTCCTGGAGTGGGAAACAGCAGCAGAGGCCGAGAGCACAGCGCAGCGTACCACGCCTGTGGACCGCTACCTTGCTCTCATTCCGCTATTTTCGATCATTCTGGCGGTCATTGTTCTAGCTGTCTCTCCACGCGCGCTTCTGGTGGCTGCTCCCATCCTTGTGCTGTGGGGCTTTTCCGGAGGCATTACATACTGGCTCAACCAGCCTCCACTCGATGAAGCGCGGCGTCTGCCGAAGAACGATGAAGCATTTCTGCTGGAACATGCGCTGCGCATCTGGCGCTACTTCTATCAGTTCGGCGGAGAAAGCCACAATTATCTGATTCCGGACAACGTGGAAGAAGACGGCCTATTTGAGGCTGCCCGGGTTTCGCCTACCAATCTCGGCCTGCTGTTGAACGCGCGCCAGGCAGCCGTGGAGTTCGGCTTTCTCACCGTTCCGGAATTTGCCACACTTACGCACGCGAGCTTCGCCACTATTGCAAAGCTGGAGAAATTTCGCGGCCATCTCCTTAACTGGTATGACACGCGCACGCTCAAGGCATTTCAGCCCGCATTCGTCTCTTCGGTGGACAACGGGAACCTGGTGGCATCGCTCTACACGCTTCGCAGCGGGGCACAGTCGCTGCTGAAAGAGCCGCTCATCTCGCAAAAGCTCTTTCATGGACTCCAGGTCTTTTATGCGCTGCTTCAGGCAGAAGTCCCCGGACTCGTAAAGAAGATTCCCGCTCCGCCGCCCAGGACGGCAAAGCCGGATGAATGGATTGCGTGGACCATGCAATCGGACGCGGCAGAGTGGGGCGGCCTTGCTGTTCCTGAAAGTGAAGACCCGTGGTGGGCCGCCGAGATGCAGGTGCGCATCCGAGCGGCGCAGTCTCTGGTGGAAGATTACATGCCCTGGCTTCTGCCGGAGTTTTTGCCGCTGCGTTCTGTTCCGCAGCTTGGTCTGCGCGATGAGACCATCTTTCCACGTCTGGAAGAAGCCGCCGCCTTCGCCGAACAACTCAGGGGACGGCTCTCCCGCGCATGGGCAACCGGAGACGAAGATGGCAACCTCTTCCTGGGAGAAAAGCTGCGTTCGCTTCTGCCTGCCGCGGAAGAGCGGCTGCGCAATCTTGTGCAAAGTGTTCAGGCCGTCGCCGATGACACGTCCCGTTTGATTGAAGAAATGGACTTCTCCTTCCTTCTGCAGAAGGGACGCATCCTGCTTTCGATTGGCTACGATGTTTCGGCGGACAAGCTGCATGCCGCCTGCTATGACTTGCTTGCGTCGGAAGCGCGCATCGCTTCCTTTATCGCCATTGCAAAGGGCGATGTGCCGCAACAGGTATGGTTCAAGATGGCGCGCATGCACACCATGGCCTACGGACGCATGTTGCTGCTCTCCTGGACCGGCACCATGTTTGAATACCTCATGCCGTCGCTCTGGATGCGCAGCTATCCGGACACGCTGGTTTCGCGGACCCTGTACGCCGCGGTCGAGGTACAGCAGGCCTATGGACGCGAACACCGCATACCGTGGGGCATTTCCGAATCAGGCTATGCCGACAAGACAGAAGACGGGCACTACCACTACCAGGCATTTGGCATTCCGCAACTGGCGCTCAAGTACGATGCGAGCGCGGGTCCAGTCGTCTCCCCCTACTCCACCTTCCTTGCGCTCGGAGTAGACCCCACGGAGTCCATCCGCAACCTGCGCCGCATGGCCAGCTATGGATGGGTGGGCGCATTCGGCTTTTATGAAGCGGCAGACTTTATGCGCTCGAAAAAGGACCCGCAACTGGCCCGTGAATGGATGGCGCACCACCAGGGCATGTCACTTCTGGCGCTCCTGAATCTGCTGCACGACGACAAAACAAAGCAATGGTTCCACGCGAACCCTGAACTTCAGGCAACAGAACTTCTGCTGCACGAAAAACCAATCAACGAGGCATACCTCAAGTTCGAGTACAAACAGTTTGCTCCACGCAAACTGAAGAAAGCCGGCTAAGTTGAAAGGATTGAGCGAAGGATTGAGCGAGGAATGGGGCCATCTCTCTCATCGAATAAACTAAAACTTGGCAGACACAGAGACCATTCCTCCCGAACAGCCCGTAGAGATGCATCCACATCACCGCAGCCTTTTGCCATTTCTTGGCGTGGCCTGCGGCGTAAGTGTTTCCAGTATCTATTACAACCAGCCCTTGTTATTGGAAATGTCCCGCAGCCTGCGCGCGGCGCACGGCAGCATGGGCTCTGTGGCCGTTGCCACGCAGGTCGGCTACTCGCTCGGAATCCTCGCGTTTGTTCCACTGGGAGACGTGGTGGAAAGGCGCAGCCTCATGGTCCGCCTCTTTGCCGGGGTCGCGCTTTCTGCTTTGCTATGTGCGTTCGCGCCAACATTAGCAGTCCTCATCGCCGCCAGTGTCGCCATCGGGCTCACCGCAGCGGTCACGCACGTCATCGTACCCATCGCACCTGAACTGGCCGGCGATGAAGAACGCGGCCGGGCTGTCGGCACAGTCATGACCGGGCTGCTGCTGGGTGTATTGCTGGCACGCACTGTTTCCGGCTGGATCGCTTCATTTTTGGGGTGGCGAGCGGTCTTCATTTTTGCTGCCGCCGCCAGTTTTACCTTTGTGTTCCTGATGGTACGCAGGCTACCCAAGCTGCCTCCGCACACACCTCTGCCTTATGGCGATGCGCTCCGTTCTCTTTGGACACTCACCCGCACGCAACCGCTCCTGCGCGAATCGGCGGTGCTCGGCGGACTGGCCTTCGGTGCCTTCAGCGCTTTCTGGACGACGCTGGTCTTTCTGCTCGGCTCCGGCCATTACCGTCTGGGAGCCGGCGTCGCCGGCAGCTTCGGCATTCTCGGCGCAACCGGAGCGCTGATCGCGCCTATCGCCGGGCGCGTCTCAGACAAGCACGGCTCGCGCGCCGTCGTGACTCTGGGGCTGGGCCTGCTGGCGACCGGTTTCTGCATTCTCTGGATCTTCGGTTACCACATGGCCGGATTAATTTTCGGTGTCGTTGTGCTCGATCTTGGAATGCAGGCCAGCCAGATTGCCAATCAGACGCGCATCTTTGGACTGGAACCGGGCGCACGCGGCCGCATCAACACTATATATATGACGGTGTACTTTCTGGGCGGATCGCTCGGCTCACTTTTCTCCACCATTGCCTGGGCGCATTGGGGATGGAGCGGTGTCTGTGCCTTGGGGCTCATCATGCTGGCGCTGGCTGCACTGATCCACGCCACGGGAGTGCGGGCCGGCGAGCCCGTTTCTGTTCCTTCGTGAGGAGTTATTCAGAGGATTGGCACCTGCGCACAACCTGGCATTTATTTACTGGCCCTCATCCCCTTCAGGAATTGCATAATATCCCTTGCGGGCCTGCACCTTCAGGCCGTCGCCTTTGCAGGAGATGTCCAGCTTGCGGAAACTGCCATCCATTTTGTTGTTGGTGGGCGTATAGCTGGCCAGATACTGTGTCCGCAGCTCATCTTCAATCTGTCTAAAGGCGGCTTCCATCTTTTTGCCGTTATTGCCGACATCAATCATGCGGCCTCCTGTTTCCTCCGCCATTTTCTTCAGGGCGGAGGCTCCGGTGTAGCCCATTCCATAGCCATAATAGAAGCCGCGGTCGGCAATCAGCAGCGCATAGATGATGGTGTTGGATTTCTGCGCCTCTTCAATCGCGTCGGCGATTTTGTGCATGCTGCCCTGGTCTTCTCCATCGGTCAGCAAAATAAGCGCCTTGCGGCCAGTCTCAGAACGTAGCTTGTCGGATGCCTGATAGACGGCGTCGTACAGAAGAGTGCCTTTGGGGTCGCCATGTACCGGGACCGGCCCCTGCCCCATCCCCGGTACCCCGATCGCGCCGCCACCGCCGCCGGTGTTGATCACCGCCTGGTCCATGGCCTTTTCCAGCAGCCGCGGATTGCTGGTGTAGTCCTGTAAGAGACTCACCTGGACGTCAAATGAGACGAGAAATGCCTCATCCTTAGGGCGCAGGATGCGCTTGAGAAATGCTGCGCCTGTTTGCTGCTCCATCGGCAGGACATTTTGCTGGCTGCCGCTTGTATCCAGAAGAATGCCTAACGTAAGCGGCAGGTCCGTTTCCGGAGCAAAATTTTTGATCTTCTGCGGTTGCTTGTCTTCAAAGATGGCGCAGTCATCTTTTGTAAGGTCCGGGACCAGCCCACCCTGTTTGTTCCGGACCGTGAAATAGATGCTGACGAGATTGACATTGGCCTTAAAGGTAGGCGTGGCCGTGTTCTCCTGCTGGGTAGTATCGGGAGCATTGCTCACCGGAGGAGCATCAGGAGAGCCAGGTTCCTGAGCATAGGAACGCACCAGAAACAGCATGGCCGCCATAAAAACAAAGATGGAACTGCGCCGCAGCATGGTTCTACTGTATTGGACGGGCAACCCGGAAAAAAGGTCTATGGCAGCGCACAGTGCGCAGGGCACGGCCGGAAACCGAAAAACGAACATCCCAGACTTACACCTGAAGCCCCGAGAGCTGTCATTTGGTAGTCTTAAAGATACAACAGGTCCCCGGTGGACACTCACCAAACGGGGACCTCAAGCATCTAAGAAGGAAGTGCGGTTGTTCTGCTCTAATTGGATGAACGGCAGAAGGTTGCGCGACAGAGGTTGGGGGTTTTTCTAAACGATGCAAGGCGCCTTGGCAGTATTGCTGGCCTTTCTTATGCTGGGTGTGCCCCAGCAGCAACAACAGCAGAGCATTCCGGACGCGCCAGCGCCCCAGCCCGCCAGCTCGTCTGACCTGTCTAACCTCAAAGGCCAGATCGCGCCGGGGAAAGGCACGTCCTCTGAAGCTCTGCAACAGTCTGCTCCCGCGGCCCAACAGCCAGCGCCCAACCAGCAGCAGCCATCCGCTTCGTCTTCCGATACTCAGTCTGCGCCGCAGCCACAAGAGGACAATGGTCAGCAGCAACAGGCCCCATACATCCCCAAACCGGGCGAACAGCAGGCATTTTTAATCCGCGTGCCTGTTACGTATGTGGATGTTCCAGTCACAGTGCGCGACAAGAACCATCATCTTGTTGCTGGACTTACCTGGCGACAGTTCAAAATTTACGAGGACGGCGTCCGGCAGAAAATCGCCTTCTTCTCGGTGGACCCGCGTCCGCTTTCCGTCGCCTTTGTGATTGACCAGACCCTGCCCTCCGACGTGATGCAGAAGGTCAATCAGGCCCTTTCAGCCGTGACCGGCGCTTTCACGCCTGCGGACTCCGTCGCTGTTTTCGCTTACAACAGCAGCCCACGGATCATTACCGAGTTCACCGGAGCGCAGGGCGCCCGCCTGCCAGCGGCGCTGCAAAGCGCCAAGGCTTCCGGACGCGATATGGGTGTGATCTCTCCGGGAGGCCCGCTCGACAGCGGCCCTACCATCAATGGCAAACTCGTAGACCCGAACGTCGCCCCGCAGCGCGGCAATATGGGCTTTATCACCATTCCGAAGGAAGTCCATCCGCTCAACGACGCGATTCTGGAAGCAGCCAAGGCACTGGCGCAGCAACCTAAGGGAAATCTGCGCGTCCTCTATGTCATCAGCGATGGCAAGGAGTCCGGCAGCCAGGCGTCCTATAAAGAAGTCGTCCGTTATCTGCTGACCAACAACATCGTGCTTTACGGAACACTGGTCGGCGATTCTGCCATGTGGGGTGTGGGGTATCTGGACAAGTGGCACATTCCGCTTGTGCCTACCATGCGCGACAACATTCTGCCGAAATATGCATTGGCCACCGGAGGCGCCCTCGAGTCCCAGTACTCGGAAAACGGCATTCAGAAGAGCTTTGCCACGATCGCTTCCTCGGCGCGTACGCAGTACTTCCTGGGCTATTACACCCATTCCGGCATCATGAGCGACAAATTCCACAAGATTACCGTCGTCGTCGAAGCGCCGGGGCTGGATATAACAGCAAAGGACGGCTACTACCCCTCGGCGTCCATGCGCCAATGAGCGGTCCCGGTCTTGCCCTGGGCGCTGCCGCCGTCTGGGGCGCATCCGATTTCTGCGGTGGACTGGTCACGC
>DASRBV010000347.1:0-4722 GCA_035653455.1 Pseudacidobacterium sp.
ACGCCTTCTTCTGCCGTAAACGTCACATGCGAAGGTGAAACCGGCACGCGCGCTGCGCCAAGAAAGAGCACCGCTATCTTGATAGGGAAACGCCTGAGCACTTCCTCCACGCCTTCGTACCAGACCGTATCTCCGGAAACATAAATGGCGTTTTCAGGATCATCTGTAAACTGCAGGACAAAACCAATCACTGGACCGCGGTCGCCACCTTCAGGGCCATGCCGGGCAGGGGCCCCGGTAACGCGGAGAATGCGCCCATCCGGACCAGGCAACTCGATTGTTTGCCAGTGAGCAAGGCCTGTCGCATTGCCGCCAAGACGCGCTGCGCCTTCCTCAGTCGTAATTACCTGGCCCGCAGAAGCAAGCAGTTCGCGTCCGGAGCGGTCGAGATTGTCAAAATGATGGTCGTGGCTCAGAAGGACCGCGTCTATCTTGCCTACAGATGCTGCATCCAGAGCAGGTCCCTCAGTCTTCCATAACGTAACCGGACCAGCTACATATTCTCCGCCTGCCGGATCAAACGCGGGGTCGGTGATCAGCTTCAATCGGTCAAACTCGATCAGAGCGGTCGGGCCGCCAATGTAGGTCATGCTGAGAGCAGCTTTCTTGGCCATGCAGAAAAGATGCTCAGGTAAAACGGTTAGATTCAGCAGCTATAAAACGTGGCGCACTGCGCGGCGGACGGCATCGGTCACAACTCCATAAACAGCGTGCGTGGCCCATTCGCTGAGGCGCTCGCGCGGCGGCTGAAGTTTAGTGGGAGCAGTAAGGCCCATCTTTGGCAACAGCGATTCGTGCGTCAGCTTATTGAGAGTAATGCCAAAGGCCGCGCCTTTCCACGCACCCATGGAAGGTTCAAATTCTACGGCTGCTCCGTAAACGGCTCCAGCAAGCGCTCCAAAGGCCCAGTGAATGCCCTGCATCGCGGTTTTCTGCTTCTCTGGAGGAAGCGGATGTCCTGTCACACGTTCAGCCAGAGCGACCGGGGGCGGAGTCTGACCTTCCGTGCGTGGAGGAAAAATCTGTTCGGCAACTTCTTTCGCACCTGCTCCCGCTAATCCGCCAACCAATCCAGCCAGTGCGCCCTTGAGCACAGATCGTGTTCGGCCTGTCATATTCGCTGAGATGCTATCAACAATATGAAGGAAAACCCAGGATAAAAAGGAAAAGCCGGACCACTTCGCGGGGCCAATCACCCTCGAGTCTATGACTCTCATCATTTCTGTGGTTCTGGATAGCGCCCTGCTGTGCAATTTCCACGACGGGCGTCCGCTTTGAGTTACGCTAAAATGAATAAGCGCCACAGCAACATATCTTCCAGAACGGGCCTGTAGCTCAACGGTCAGAGCAGGGGACTCATAATCCCTTGGTTGGGGGTTCGAATCCCTCCGGGCCCACCAAAATCACCTCATCCCCAAAAGCAGGAAAGGGCAGCCGTAGCTGCCTCTTCCTGCCTGTTTGAACAGATTTACTGGCGTGGACGGTGTGCCGTCGGACGCCGTGCCGGAGTCTTCTTGGCTGGCGCCGGCGGTTCACCATCTTTCAAGATGATCATCAGCGGGTTCTGCGTATAGGAATCAAAGGTCCCGATGTAGGTCACCTGAGTATTGGGCTGCGGCACTTCCTTAAGCGGGGTCTTCATGTTGATGGTGAAGTCCGCCTTTTGCGACTGCTTGGCGTCATCGGAAACCGCAAGCTGCACTGAGTCGGCGGTAGCGGAGATGACCGTGCCCGGAACCTGGACTGTCTGGCCTTTCAGCACGTCCCATACCTTTCCGGCATCTTCCGGTGAGCCGTTGGCCAGGATGAATTCCTTGTCGCCCAGCGCCAGGGTCTTCAGATCAGGCGTGCTGACAACAGCATTATGGGCGAGTTCCTGCGGAGACGGCGGCGGCGGAGCAGGTACCGGTTTGTAATCCGGCGGCGGGAAGAGATTGTTTTTGGCAAGCTGCTGGATCTGAGCATAGCCATCGAGCGTGTTCTGGCAGTTGGTGTCATTTGCGGCGCAATGGTACTTCTTGTACCAGTATTCGGCAGCCTTCTCGATCTGGTCTTTATACGGAGGCTGCGCAAACTGGGCTGCACGGGTGAGGAACCAGATGCCATTCACGAGGTCTTTCGGGTCCTGCTGGAGATAAGCATTGCCGAGATTGTACGTTGCCAGTAATCCAGGGCCGGACTGCGTCTGGGCCGGGTCTTTGTATGCCTTCAACTCGGCCGTGTATGCCTCAATGGCGGCTTTGTAGTCTTTCTTGGCAACGTCGTCTGCGCCAATGATGTCTTCCAGGATAGGAGTAGTTGTGTCCTTCAGCTTCTGATAATCAGCATCCGACAGCCGCTCAGGCTTAGGAGCATTCAGAGCGGTCTGTGCTTTGTTCGCCGCGTCGTCGAGTTTGGACTGGTCACCATTCGCAGTGCTTTTTTCAAGGTATGCGACGAAGAAAAGCGCACGAACGTTGTTCGGGTTGACAGCCAGGAGGCGCTTGGCTGCATCCAGTGTTTTGTTCACATCGCCTGTCTGTTGATAGGCAGCCATCAACTGCTCCAGCATGTCTTCTTTCACCACGCTGTTGGGATACTGTTGCAGAAACTGCTCAATCGCAGCGGCCTTTGCCGCAGGAGATGACTGGCCTACAGCATTGGTGTAGGCGTTATATTCGGCAGGGTCTTTAATGGTGATGGTTGTTCCCTGCTGCGCACCCTGGTTCTGGCCCTGACCATCGTCCAATGCCAGGGCAGCGGGGACAAATGGCACTGCCCCGGCAGTAACGGCCAAAACGGAAGCAAATACGACCTTCTTCATTCAACGCTCCTAGGAAAATCCTGAAATATTGCTGATGCGGATTGGAGGGTGCTCCACTTGCATGGAAGCATATCATTCTTTCGTGAGAGAGAACCCAATCTGTCCATGCAATGTGCGAATTATAAAAATCCACCGCTATGAGTGACAAGTAAACGCTTTTGACGCTCCCGTCAATCCGAAAATGTGATGCAGATACAGTGCAGCGCGTTGACTTGCTCATTTATTTGTAAATGACACCGCAGCTACGTTTAGAGTGCCGGGGAGTTTCGTCGGGTTCCCGCTATACTCAAACTCGCGAACAAAATTTCTTACAGGAGTGTTTCATGCCGGAAAACGAAGTGAAGATTACCGTCCGTCTGAATGGCCCTTACCGTGTGGAGGGGCCTGTAAAGCTGGTGGATGCCGAGGGCAGAGAATGGGACCTGTCCGGAAAGCCGGCCTTTTCGCTTTGCCGCTGTGGCGGGTCAGTGAACAAGCCTTTTTGTGATGGTACCCACTCGAAAATTGGCTTTCACGGAGCAGAAGCCGCAGTTGCCAAGTCCGAAGGTGAAAAGCAGGGATAGCATAACTGCCCATCCGGCCATCTGCCTGAATGGGCACCCAGCAAAGAAAAGGCGGGTCTTTCGCGATGTTCAGGATGACATCAATAATCTGTCATCCTGAATCCAGGGTAACGGGAGTGAAGGGCCTGCTATTCCTCCGCGTTTTGCTGCGGTCTCAGCAGCGGGAACAGAATCACATCACGAATGGAACGCGCTCCGGTCAGGACCATCGTCAGGCGGTCAATGCCGATGCCTTCGCCTCCGGTGGGGGGCAGGCCGTAGGCCAGGGCACGGACGTAGTCCTCGTCCATCTGGTGGGCCTCCTCGTCGCCACCTTCGCGTTGTTTCAACTGTTCTTCGAAGCGCTTGCGCTGCTCTTCGGGGTCGTTCAGCTCGCTGAAGGCATTGCCAAGCTCGAACCCGCCAATGTAGAACTCGAAGCGCTCCACCCAGTCCGGCTCATCGGGCTTCTGCTTGGAGAGCGGCGAGACGGCGAGAGGGAAGTCGTAGATGATGGTGGGCTGGATGAGGTGGTCTTCCGCGACCACTTCGAAGATTGTGGCGATGGTCTTGCCGAGCGGCTCACCCGGCTTGTATTCAATGTGGATTCTGGCGGAACGCAGCCGTTCCACCAAAGCCACTGTGGTTTCGGCGCTATTGAAGTCGGCGATGTTTGGCTTTGCACCAGCCTCTTCCGGCCAGAACTCAAGAATCGCCTTCCGCATCGAGAACCGCCGCCACTTTGCCAGATCAATCTCATGCCCGTTGAAGTGGGTGATGGCCGTGCCGTTCACCTCCTGCGCGACATGCTTGATGATCTCTTCGGTCAGGTCCATCAGGTCGTGATAGTTTGCATACGCCTGATAGAACTCGAGCATGGTGAATTCAGGGTTGTGTTGTGTTGAGATACCTTCGTTGCGGAAGTTGCGGTTAATTTCATACACGCGGTCATATCCGCCAACGACCAGGCGCTTCAGGTACAGCTCCGGCGCGATGCGCAGAAACAAATCAATGTCGAGGGCGTTGTGGTGCGTGACAAATGGGCGTGCCGCCGCTCCTCCGGCGATGGGCTGCATCATCGGCGTCTCAACCTCGATGTATCCGCGCGCATCGAAGAAATTGCGGATGGCCCTGAGCACTTTGGCGCGCTTGAGGAACACGTCGCGTACGTGAATTTCGTCTGGCCCGCCTTCATTCAGCGTGCTGTTCATGAAGAGATCTACGTAACGCTGCCGGTAGCGCAGCTCGACATCTGAGACGCCGTGGTACTTCTCCGGCATGGCAATCATGGCCTTGGCGAGAAACGTGATGGTCTTGACGTGGACGGTCAGTTCGCCGGTGCGCGTGCGGAAGAGGTATCCTGTGACTCCGATGTGG
>DASRBV010000348.1:0-14904 GCA_035653455.1 Pseudacidobacterium sp.
GGTTTTCGCGCCTCTAAAGAATTACGCGAAAAACTCGATACTCTGCACAATGCCGCGCAGGAGCGTCGCGTCATCCTCATTGCTTACACGCGCGAGGACGGCCAGCCCAGCGTGCGCCGGGTGCATCCACTGGCCCTGTATTTCTGGGGCGGAACATGGACGCTCGCTGCATGGTGTGAGCTGCGCAATGACTTCCGTACGTTTCGCGTAGACCGGATGCAGCACCTGGACGCCCTCGACGAAATCTTCACCCCGAAAGCCGGCCAGATGTTGTCAGACTATCTGCGAAAAATACGCAACGAACGCCCTCAATAACTACGCGAGTCATGGTTTAGCTCAACTTCGGGACTACCAAAGCGTTCTCCTGTGCAATGGCCTGGTTTCCTATCGAAGTAGCAATCGCCGAAGCATATCCTGCGCGCACATCGGCAAGGGGCTTCTGCTTTGTCCTTATACTTTGCACAAAAGAACGAATTGCGGTCAACGTTGGATCTTCGGCATTCGGAGTTTCCACCTTTTCTCCCGGACCGCGATACGGCATCTCGTTTTTCGTCTGATAAGAAGCCCCGGTTGTGATTCCGCGCTGCACGACTTCTCCCTGGGCCGGCACGGCCTGGTGTGTCTTCGGCTCATAGAAAAAAGTTGCATCTTCAATCGTGAGCTGCACGCTGCCTTCTGTGCCGTAAATCCAGAGCTGGTTACCTACAGATGCATTGTCCGTCAACGAACTGAAGACCAGCCGTCTGCCTTTGGAATACTTGAAGACCGCCTGCACGTTATCGCCCACCGTGCGGCCGTCGTGGTATTTCACAATACTCGTCGTACCCAAAACGTTCGACGGCTGTTCGCCAAAGACCCAGTTCGCAATATCAATGTGATGAGATCCAAGCTCCGTGAGCAGGCCACCGGAGGTCTCGCGGTAAAGCCTCCAATTGATGAGGTGCTCCAGCTTGCCACCGGGGTCAGGCTGTGGCACAGGCCGCCTCCAGTTGTTATTACGATGCCAGTAGGCATAGACATGCGTTGGCTCGCCAATGCGCCCTTCGTGAATACGCCTGATACTTTCCTGCACCCACGCAGCGTAGCGATATTCATGACCGATCTGAAAAACCTGTCCGCTCTTTTCGACCTCGGCAACAATATTTTTGCAGTCATCCGGAGTAAAACCCAGCGCCTTTTCTCCATAAACCGGCCGTCCGCTGCGGACTGCCGCAATGACATGCTCAGCATGAAGCGCAACCGGCGTAGACACCACGACCGCATCTATATCTTTGCGCGCTAATAGTTCGCGGTAGTCCTTGTACGCAGGGACCTGCCTGCCAACCAGCTTATTCACCTGTGCAAAACGTGGCTCGTAGACATCGCACACTGCTGCAATTTCTACATCCGGGACGCGCAGAAGCTGGCGAATCAACTCCTGTCCGCGGCTGCCCGGACCGATGACTCCTACACGCACTCGATCATTCGCGGAAAGCGCTTTCGCTCCGGCTGACCGCAGCATCGTACCAGCAACAGCAGCGCTCGAAATACTCTGTACAAATTGCCTGCGATTCATATGGTTCATGCTCTACCTCAACAGTGTCCCGGAGCAACCGGGGCCTTCCAGTTCATCCGATGGCAAGTGGCCTTTTGCTGCGTTCCGGTAATGACCAGTGCAGAATCCCCAGGAAGCGACTCCATCAAAGGCACATTCTCTTCCGGCCTTCTGACAAACAGGACATTTGAGAGCGCATCGCTGTTTGTTGCCGATGGGTCTGTAACCGTCACCTGCAACATGCCTTCTACCGGGCGCAGCGTCTTCGGGTCCATAATGTGGCAGTACAAATGTCCGTTCAGAATGAAATGCTTTTCCGAACAATTCGCGCTCGAAAGCGACGTGTCTCTTAATGTAACTACAGAAAGCACGCTTTTCGGATTGCGCGGGTCCGGCACCTCTACCTTCCATCCGGTCTTTCCCGGAGGCGCGCCTAAGGCATAGACTGTGCTGCCGCCAGCCGAGAGCATGGCCGCAGTAACCTGCTCTGAACGAAGCACGACAACGGCTTTATCTACAGCAAAACCTTTGCCGATACCACCCGGATCAAGCTCGATTCCAGGAGAAGTGAATCGCACGGTGCGTGTTGCTGCATCAAGCTTCACCTTCTTCCATCCAGTCTCCTCGCGCAGCTTTGCGAATTCAGCGCCTGTGGGAATCCGCCCCTGCCTGCGGAAAAATCCCCAGGCCTTCATCAGTTCGCCTACCGTGATGTCAAACGCGCCATCACTCCGCGCGCTCCACTGGAGCGAATCAGAAAGAAACTCAAATGTTTCCGGATCCGTAGTGACCGTTTGTGCTGCTGCAAGGCGGTTTATACGAGAAAGCTCGCTGGTCTCTTTGTAGTTGCTCAGCAGATCATCGAGCCGGTCAATCTCGTCGAACACCGGATTCGCCTTCGCATCTGCGTCTTCCCTGCTCGCGGCATAAATGTACAGGGTGAAGACTGTTCCCATCGCCGGGTGCGTAAGGGTGAAAAGCTGCGGAGCGGATTGCGCCACAGCTTTCGAGATAAGTACGCTGACGATGAGAAGAAAAATAGCTTCCCACGCTTTTGCGCAACTACGGCGCAACAGGATGGAGCACCTTGGTTTCAATTCCGGCAGCACTACTTCAGCACTCAATTCCGGCTTTCTTTAGTGTATCTTTCAGCCCATGCATGCTGATGCGCGTCGAGGCCTCCGGAGTGCCTGCCCCGCGCCAGTGCGTCTCCAGACTCACGGCGTAGTGGTAGCCATCGCGCTTCAGCGCCTGGAACTGCCCTACCCAGTCCACTACGCCCGCACCTACCGGTGCCCATTCATACTTCGCGTCCGGCTTGCGCTTTACGTCCTTACAATGGCAGTGCCCGATGCGGTCTTTTGGCAGCAGATTGTAGCCGTCAGGATAGGGCGTGGTCTCCGGAAATGTTGCCGCATTGCCCGGGTCCCAGTTCAGCATGAAATTTTTGTTCGGAATCGCCTTCAGAACGGCGGCAGCTTCTTTGCCCGTCGCCGTATTGCACGACATTTCATTCTCAAGAATGAGGACCAAATTGTGCTTTGCGCATTTCTCCGCCGCTTCACGCAGCTTATCGTTGATTGCCGCACGGTATTTCTCAGGATCGTCCAGTCTCCAGAAATCAAAGCAGCGGATGCGGTCTGTTTTAAACGCCTTTGCCAGCTCAATGCAGGTATCAAGAAGCTCGTCCTGCTGTTTGAAATCAAAGCTGGCCTTGAACTGGTCGCGGTGCTCGGAAAATTTTGAAACCGGAGCACCAGGCCAGTCAGTCTTATACAGTGGACTTGCGATGTCCGTCACGCGCAGCTTGTATTTATCGAGGATGCGCTGCGCTTCAGCAATCTCACTCGAATTGAGATTGCTGATGTTCTTGTTCCACATTCCGCGCAACTCGATCCAGTCCAGGCCAAAATCATTGGCTGCCACCGAACAGGCATGATCGAAATCCTGGCTGATCTCATCGTTAATGACAGAAAGACGGAACGGACAGCTTTTCATACGTTGGGCCAAAACTGGGACCCGTGACATCACTCCTGTAGCGGCCAATCCGGCCAGGAACGCACGGCGAGACGTGGGCATTCAACCTCCTGCATTGGGAACAAATTTATGGTAACGCGTCCATGCGGGACTCCGTCGCACGGACTCAGGTGCTTTCAACTTTTTTGTACCGGATGACGGTATTAAAAATCAGAAGCGTAATTTTCCAGATAGCTGCAAGGCCCTGCCCCCTCCGGTCCCATTCACGCCGGAGCCGCTGCCAATAGTTGAAGTCACCTGACCAAAGGTGGTGCTGGTAATCGAAGCGCTCGGGTTGCCGAACTGCGGCGTATTGCTCAACTGGAATGCATCCACGCGCGTCTCCAGCGTCAACCGTTCCCACAAAGGAAATGTCTTGAATGCAGAGATGTTGTCCTGGATAAATCCAGGCCCATAAAACTGATTGCGCCCCGAGCTTCCCAACGTGGTCCCATACTGAACGGGGCAAGGTGTACCTGTGCATCCAACAGGCTGCGTGAAGCTGGTGATATCGAACCAGGGTTTGCCAGGACCGATTCCGTGCAGCACATGGAATGGCTTCACCAGGTTCGCGGTCTGCGTTTGTCCAGGAGTATTGATTGAGCCGCCATTGGCCGTCACCGTGAACGGAGTGCCGGACACAATCGAGATGATGCCGGAAAGCTTCCATCCGCCAAACGCAACGGAAGTGAAGCCGCGATTCAGCCAGCGTTTCCCTCTTCCAAACGGCAATTCGTATGTAAAGCTCTCTTCAAAGTTCAACCGGCGGTCAAAATCATTCGGAGCATAGTTATGGCGCTGATCAATCCAGAAATGCAACCCGCCATCGTCACCATCCTGATAGCCAAGTCCCTTGCCCCATGTAAATGCTGTCTCCGTGGCCAGGCCATTCGTGAAACGGCGAGTCAATTGTGCCTGCAACGCCTGATAATTCGATGAGAATCCCAGGAAGTACACATTGGTCGCCGCAGTTCGTCCAAAGGCGATCGCTTCCGGCTCAGCGGTCGGCCCAAGCCCAAGCGCGGGCGGCAGATTCACATTCTGCGATACACCTATGCGTACTCCGTGATTGCCCACATAGGACAAATTCATCGTGAACTGTCCGGCAAGCGCTTGCTCAATCGCCAGGTTCCACGATTCAACATAGGGATTTTGATAATTTTTCGGAATCACAACATAAGACTGGTTTTTAGGTGCAGGCAGCAACCCATTGGAAGGGATCTGGATTGGTTTGGGCGCTGGAAATCCAGCCTGAAATGTTGCCACCTGGCCATTGTCCAGCACCGCAGGAGTATATGCGCCAAGCGGTTGATAGCTATTGTTCGCCCGCACCGGATAGTTATACGCATACGTGTTATCAGGAAACGGCATGTAGCTGATACCGAATCCGCCGCGAAATACAGTCTTGTCTGTTGCGCGAAAGGCGAATCCCGTGCGCGGTGCAAAGTAGGTATAACGTGTCTTCATGCCCAGGTTCGACGGATTGCCGCCTACCCCTGCAATGACAAGCGTGCTCGTGGTGGGGTCGTAATTCGAGAAACCACCAGCTTTGCCCGGTGTCGCAGGCGGGTAGAACTCCCAGCGCAGACCCAGGTCCAGTGTAAGTTTCGGAGATGCCTGCCATTTATCTCCGGCAAAAAGAAATAGCCACCACTGACGGTATGCGGGCGAATAGGTGTTGATGTCGCGCCCCACCTGGCTGGGCACATCCAGCAGAAAGCTGGCCATGTCATTTGCAAGGTTCGTTTTTCCGCCTTTTACAGAAGTCTGATTTTCGCGGAACTGTATCACTCCGCGCGGACTGAATGTCTGGTCCTGGAGCAGGTTGTCCTGCACGCGGCGCAGGTCCCCGCCAAACTTGAATGTGTGATTGCCAATGATCTTCGTCCAGTGGTTTACAAAATCAATGTTGGCCTCACCGCGCCTCCACGGCAGCGACGCTGAATAACCGATGATCGGGCTGCTGAAAGAGCCAAGATCAATCCCTACCTGACCGCTGGTGAACTGGCTGATGTTCACACCCGGGACACCAATTTGAGTAGCATAGTCGTGCCCATATCCCGCAGGCGTCGCATTATTGTGATAATGTGCTATACCGAAGCGGGCCTCAGTGAGCAAAGTTGAAGAAAATGCGCGGTCATAATTGATTCCCGTGCTGAGCGCATTTTGCAGACCTGTTCCCTCAAATGCTCCCTGCGCCGGGCCACCGGCAATCTCTCCAAAAACAGGCGCCTGAAATACATTCACACGCTGATAGCTGAAGCGCCCGCTGAGATGGTCTTTGTCCGTAAGCTGTGCGTCAATTTTTGCGTCGTATGTATCAGCCGTCTTTCGGAATGGAAGAATGGCGAAGTAGTTGTTGTTTGGTGAAGACAGTGAACTGCCGGGAATCTCCGCAGGCAGAAGTTGCAGCAGCTTCAGCGAAACTGGGTTTACGCGGTTGATGGGAATCTGATTGTTCGGGAATGGTGTTCTCCCACTGCCATCAGGATTTCCAGTCGCAGGATCATAAATCTGCCCCGTTCCATCACTCTTAAGGGGCGCACTCAGGTCAATATAGCCATTCGCATTCGGCGTATAGAACTCGCGCGGCGGAATCGTCAGCGTGTTGGAATTCGCCTCGTGGTCCGCTGTCCGGTAATAGTCTCCATAAAAGAACAGCTTGTCTTTGAGAATGGGGCCGCTGAAGTTTCCACCAAAGTAGTTATAGGCCACATGGCCCACCCTCTGGCTGAAATAAGACCGCGCGTCAAAGGCGCTGTTCTGCAGGTATTCAATCGCTGATCCGTGAAATGCATTGGATCCCGATTTCAAGGTAACGTTTGTTACCGCTCCAATCGCACGCCCCAGTTCGGCCTCAAAGTTATTGGTCGAAATGTCCACAGTCTGGATCGCGTCCGCGGGAGGAATCATGATCTGGAGCAGACCCGTGCGCTCATCATCATCAATGCCTTCGATCTGGTAGCTGTTGCCCATGCGTGGAATACCGTTGACCTGGGTCTGAAGCGAGCTTTGTGCATTGAAGAACTGCGAATGCTGGAAGCTTGCGGGTGTGGTCCCGGGCACTAGATTCAGCAGTCCCTGAAAATTACGGTTCACTCCCAGAGGCATGTCTTCCAAATGGCGGGCTTCAAATTTTGTGCTCACGTCGGCGCGGTCTGTCTGCAGAATCGGCGGAACGTCCGTGACCGTAATCGTCTCTGTTGTACTGCCCGGTTCCAGAGCGAGGTCCACACGCGTCGCCGTGTTCACAATTACGTCTACCCGCGAGCGTGTCTCTTTCTTAAAGCCCGTCGCTTCCGCGGTAACGGAATACGCGCCCGGGGCCAGGTCAGGAAACGTATAGTTTCCGCTCGCATTGGTCGTGGTTTCGTGAGTGATTCCCGTGGAAACTTCCTGGATGGTAACTTTCGCCCCGGCGATGCTCGCTCCGGTGTTGTCGTTAATGCTTCCCAGAAGCGTTGCTGAAACGGCCTGAGCACCTGCTGAGATTGGACCAATCCCGAATATTAGGATGACCATGGCCGAGAGCAATATATGGCGCGCGCGAATGGATGTCATGACCCCCTCCTCAAAAGAACTGCATAGGTTTTTCTTCCTTCGCCAGATCGGGCCTGCCCGAATTTCACAGCGCGAAGGTAAATGATTGGAAACGTTGCCAAAACTAATGACCAACCACAAGGATTGTCAAGCCATTCAGAAACAAAACCGGAGTCTCAGATAGCGAGACGCGATCCGCGGCCATTTGCAGACATTTACTACGTCTGTTTGATACACAATCTCTAAACCGGACGTTGCCGATGCGCACTAGACACATTTCTCTTTTGCTTCTTTTCCTGCTTACCAGGGTCTCGCTCTTCTCCTGTCCTGCTCAGGAGCTTCCCTGGTCACAGCGCATGGCAAACACCGCCATGGAGCGCTGGCCGAATGGAAAATTTGTCTCTGATGACAAACCCTGGAAGTGGAATTATGAACTTGGCGTGCTACTCCAGGGCATGGGCGACGTCTGGTATCACACCGGAAATGCGGCCTATTACAAATACATCAAAAGCTCAGTGGATGCTCTCGTCACTGCCGACGGTTCCATCCCTACTTACAAGCCTCAAGACAATGAGCTGGATGACCTCGCGCTGGGACGCACGCTACTGCTTCTTTACGGAGTAACCCAGGACGCGAAGTATTACAAGGCTGCAACATTGCTCCGCGACCAACTCAAGACACATCCGCGCACTTCTGACGGCGGCTTCTGGCACAAGCAACGGTATCCCAACCAGATGTGGCTTGACGGCCTTTACATGGCCGGGCCTTTCTATGCTGATTATGCCGTCACCTTTCAGGAGCCGCAAAATTTTGCGGACATCACGAAGCAGTTCGTTCTGATGGAGCAGCACGCGCGCGATCCGAAGTCCGGCCTGCTCTATCACGGATGGAACGAGACGAAACAGCAGCGCTGGGCCAACAAAACCACCGGAGCATCTCCGAACTTCTGGGCGCGAGGCATGGGCTGGTACATGATGGCGCTGGTGGACACGCTGTCCTACTATCCGGAAGACGATCCAGGGCGCGCAAAGCTGCTCGCCATTCTGCAAAGGCTCGCTGTAGCGGTAACGAAATATCAGGACAAAAGCACAGGGCTCTGGTATCAGGTAGTAGACAAGCCGCGAGAAAAAGGGAATTATTTTGAGTCCTCCGCTGCCTGCATGTTTACGTACGCGCTGGCAAAGGGCGTGCGGCGTGGCTATTTGCCACCGTCCTATTTACAAAATGCGGAGCGTGCGTGGCAGGGCATCCTGAAGCAGTTTGTAAAGACTGATGCAGACGGCAAACTTACGCTTACCGGAACGGTCAAAGCGATTGGTTTGGGAGCAGGCGCAGGCAATGACGGCAGCTATGAGTACTACACTACACAGGAAGTCGTCAGCAATGATCCAAAAGGCGTAGGCGCATTTCTGATGGCAGCTACAGAGATTGAGTCTGCCCAGACTGCGAAGCTGGGGGGCGGCAAGACCGTCCTGCTCGACGCCTGGTACAACAGCCAGACCCGCAAAAACGCCGCTGGACAAACCGTGCTCTACCACTACAAATGGGACGACTACGCCAACAGCGGCTACTCCATTTTCGGGCACATGCTGCGCGAGTACGGTCTGAAGACAGAAACACTCACTCATGCACCCACACTTGCAGACCTGAACAAAACAAATATCTATCTCATTGTTTCGCCGGACAATGCGCAGTGGAACAAAAGTCCGCACTACATGAATGAAGCCGACGCCGCAGTGATTGCTGAATGGGTGCGTAAGGGCGGGATGTTGGTCATTATGCAGAATGATCCAACGCACGCAGATATCGAGCACATGAACATCCTTGCCGACAAGTTTGGGATGCACTTCAACAACGTGCAACTCAATGCCGAGACCGGAAACCATTTCGAAATGGCACGGATTGATGCTCCGGCAGATGGACGGGTGTTCCACTCTCCGCATGTGTTGTTCATGAAAGAGATCTGCACCATCTCGCCAAAGCCTCCCTCTGCCTCAGTATGGACGTGGAAAGGGAACATCCTGCTTGCAGAAGCAACATACGGCAAGGGCGTTGTAGTTGGGCTTGTAGATCCGTGGCTATATAACGAGTACACAGATGGAAGGAAACTTCCACCACCTTATGACAATTTTGCGGGCGGCAAGGAATACATTCTCTGGCTGCTGAAACAGCTTCCAAAACATTAATTGATTTTTTTACCGCACAGGACACATTCATGAAGATGCACTTGCTTGCCGATCCCGTTCGATATCCACGCATGACTACCGCTGAGCTGCGCGAGAGTTTTCTGCTTGAAAACCTTTACCGGCCCGGAACGATTCAGCTTGCGTATGTTGACCTCGACCGCGCCATAGTGGGATTTGCTGCGCCCGAAGCCTCTCCCCTGCCGTTGCCAACCGATGACACCCTGAAAGCCGGCTACTTTACCGAGCGCCGCGAGTTGGGCGCGCTGAACATTGGCGGCGCTGGAAGCATTACAGTGGATGGCAAACGGTACGATCTCGCCCATCTCGATTGCCTCTACATCGGCAGAGGAAACCGCGAGATCAGCTTTGCTTCCGATGACGAATTGAAGCCAGCGGCCTTCTATCTGCTGAGTTATCCGGCCCACACAAATTTTCCAACCACGCTCGTGAAAAAAGAAGACGCCAACCCAACAGATATGGGCAGCACAGAGACCAGCAACAAGCGGACCATCTATAAGTACATCCATCTTCAGGGCGCGCGGAGTTGCCAGCTTGTCATGGGGGTCACGCATCTGGCAAGCGGGAGCGTATGGAACACGATGCCTCCGCACACGCACATGCGCCGCTCAGAAATCTATATGTACTTCAACCTTGCGGAAAACGCGCGCGTCTTCCACTTTATGGGTCCAGCCGACGAGACCCGGCACTTCGTCATGCGCGACCGCGAAATTGTCGTCTCACCGGGATGGTCTATTCACGCGGGCGCAGGTACCAGCGCTTACAGCTTCTGCTGGGGCATGGGTGGGGAAAACCAGGACTATGCTGACATGGACCCGGTCCCTGTGCAAACTCTGCTATAGAAACGGCCTCCATTTGTAAAATATCCTTCGCAAAGCGAGGGGTGGGAGACAACAATTTTCCGCTTCTTAAAGGAAATCACAGATGAAATACCTTCTACTATTTACCACGCTTCCCTTGTTCGCTATCGCCACTTACGCGCAGCAACAAAACAAAGCTGACTACTTCTCCTCGCAGGACATCCAGAAACAACTCTCTGATTTGACATCGAAGGCCGAATCTTCAGGCAGCAGCGGCACGACACTCGGCGATTACGGAAGCCACAAGATACAACTCTCGCTGCGCACAAAGAGCGGTGGAGCGGAAATCCACGCGCACTACGATGATGTCTTTATCGTGAAGCAGGGTCACGCCACACTTACGACGGGCGGTACCATTCCGGACGCAAAGACCGGACCCGACGGAGAAACTAAAGGCACAGGCATTATCGGCGGACAAACACAGGAAATCTCCGCGGGCGATGTTGTCAACATCCCCGCAGGTACTCCACATCAGTTGAAAATTCCGGAAGGAGTGTTGTTCAGCTCCGTCGTTATCAAGGTGAAGGAATAGCGCGGCTACCGGCGATTTTGCTCATTACACACCATCACGCGGCTTGTTGATGCGTACAAAGTCCGTGTCCTGCAGCGGCTCAGAGTCGCACTCAATCGCAATTGTAGTGATAGGATAGTCCGGCGCATTTTCCGGAAGTCCGGTAAACTTTGTCTGGAATTCGTCCTGCGTAAATTTCACTTCTGTTCCGGTCTTGAGCAGATGCGCTGATTTCACCTTTGCCTTCAGGCCGCTGATGGCCACATACTCGCCCGGCCAGAAATGCACGTGCATATAGAGAGTGTTCCCGGTGCGCGTAAAGCTGGCGTAATTCGAGCGGCGCACCTGGCAAAGGTCTGACTTGTAAATCGTGTCTCCGTTCGTCTCCATCCATCGCCCCACTTCATTCAGAATCCGCACGGACTCTTCCGGGACAGAGCCGTCCGGTCTGGGGCCAATGTTCAGCAAATAATTTCCACCATCGCGCACACACTGGACCAAATTGCGAATCACCGTGCGCGAGGACTTCCAGTTATCATCCGCGCGCTGATACCCCCAGCTATCGTTCAGCGTCATGCACGCTTCCCACGCGCGGCCGTTCTTCTCCGCCACAATCTTCTGCTCCGGCGTGGAGAAGTCTCCCTGCAGCTTATTGCGATTGTTGACGATGATCTCCGGCTGAAGCTCAAAGACCATCTGGTTCATCTTCTCTGATTCCCAACCTGCAGCATCGAGCGGCCATGCAACGTCGTACCACAGCACGTCAATCTTGCCGTAGTTGGTCATCAATTCGCGAATCAGCCCGTGGGTGTAATCCACAAAGCGGCGACGTGCAGCCTCGTCATGAGCGCAGCGCGCGCCGTCCGGATGGTGCCAGTCCATCAGCGAGTAATAGAACCCGACATGCAGCCCTTCGGCCCGCGCCGCCTCCACATATTCGCGGACAATATCAAAGCCTGGCCCCTGTTTTGGCGCGCAGTAATTCGTCAGCTTCGTATCAAAATTGCAGAAGCCTTCATGGTGCTTGGTGGTGAGCACCATATATTTCATACCAGTCTGTTTAGCCAGCTTCGCCCATGTACGCGGAGCAGCTTTTGAAGGTTTGAAGATTTTAGCGTGCCCCGTGTAAGGGCCAATGGGCCATGCCTCGTCTTCCATTACCCACTCGTGGCGGCCGATTGTGCTGTAAACGCCAAAGTGAATAAACATGCCGAACTTTGCCGCATGCCACCACTGCATTCTTTGTGCGCGCGTAGCTTCCTGTTTCTGATCAACGGCCTGCGTAGACTCTGCTTCCTGCGCCAGCACCGGACGAATTGCACCGCCCATGCCCAAAGCAGCCAGAGACGCGCCTGTGCCCTTCAGCATGTCGCGCCGCGAAATGGATTGGCCCATTTTTTCTCTCCCCTTCAGTTGCTGTAATGATGGAAAAACGGCGATGTATATCTTGACTTTCTTTTGTCATGAATGCCGAGCGTCTTTGAGATATCTGCCGAACAACGCATCAGCTTTTCGGCAATCCCCGGCACACTCTGCACTGTAATGCGCGATGCAGGCCCGGAAACGCTGACTGCCGCGATGGGATAGCGGTTGACATCAAAAATCGGCGCGCCCACACAGCGCACACCGGTCTCGATCTCTTCATCGTCAATGGCAAAGCCGCGCTTTTTTACCCGTTCCAGCGACTTCATCAACGCCTCTCGCGAGCAAAGTGTCTTCTGCGTAAAGCGCGTGAATTTAATCTTGCTGATGATGTCCTCGCGCTGCTCATCGGGCAGAAACGCCAGCATGGCCTTTCCCAGTGAAGTGCAGTACACCGGATTCGATGTCCCGGTCCGCGAGGTCATGCACACCCGGCGGTTCGGTTCTACTTTGTCCAGGTAGACAACGCGCGTCTTCTGCAACACGCCCAGATGCACGGTCTCACCCACTTCCATCGAGAGCCGCCGGAAGAACGGCTGCACACGCTCGCGCAGATCAATCTGCTCCACGGCCCTGTTGCCCAGCTCGTAAAGTTTCAGCCCCAGGCGGAAGCGGCCTTCCGGCGTGCGCTCAATCAGCGAAGTGCGCTCAAGCACAATCAGCGAGCGGTGCGCCGTGCTCTTATGCAGACCCATGCGCGCGCAGATTTCCGCAAGGCTCAGTGGCACATCGCTCTCGCTCAGCATCTCAAGCATGGCCACCACGCGATCAATGCTCTGTAATTGATATGGGTCAGCATGTTTGTTGATTCCCGTAGCAGATGGCGTAATTGCTACCGCATTCATAGCTCCTCCTTCTGCTGATCGCAGAGGTCTACTCCTGATCAGCCGGGCGGCAGTCCGCCCAGGTACATATAGCTGAGAGATTTTGCCTGAGCGAGCAGTTTCGACAACTCAGGGTCCTGAAACCGGGCAAGATACACCTTTGCCCAACTGATTTGTTCCGCGGCAGGTGCGCCATTTGGCGTGTCCTGTGCGATGCCTGTCGCTTTTACAAAAAATGAATTGTCTTCCAGACCATGCGTGCAGAGGTCCACGAGCTTTTTGAGCGCATAATCACGCTCCGCATACAGGTGCAGTCCATTTACCTCGCCAAATTCAGCCAGATAAACCAGCGGTGCAAGCGCATACAGGTGATAGTGGAGCGCGCGTTGACCACGGCGCATCTCCTGCGGAAGCGATCCATCCGGCTGTATCTGCGCAACGCCAACCTGGTATGTAGCGATGCCCCAGTCAAAGAGCCTGCGGTCATTCGCGGCAATACCTGCTGCCGCAACTTCCACACCGGCCCAGTAAAGGTGATTGTTGACCGCATCGCCTTTTCCTGCTGTTCGATGAGCATCGAAATACTGCTGGCTTTGCGAGACCACCTGCGTCATCCAGTGCAAAATCTCCTGCTGCTGATCCGGAGAAACCAGTCCGCTGCCGCGTATCTTCAGATAAGCGATGGCAATCGCGCCAATCGTCCAGCCCTGCACATAATAGGCCTGGTTGGATGACATTTTCCCGGTAAACACGCCGTCCTTCGCTGCTGCTTCCATGTGCCCTACGGCGCATTCCACAGCAGCGCGGCTTCCCGTTGAGCGATATGTATCAGCAGCAGCTACAATTCTGTTTCCCAGTTCTTTATACGGGCCTGAAGACGCTGCGTACGCCTTCCACTTTTCCGGATCAATGATGGACGACTTGCTGTCAGAATAAAAACCATTCGTCGTCAGATCAGGAGAAAGATGCACGATAGCAGGGCAGGAATAAGGCGCGTTTGTCAGTGTGACCGGATGTCCGTCCCACGGAGAGCGAAGCCGCCCGGCAGCGTGCATTGGCAGTACCGCAAAGACTGCGACCGTCACCAGCGCCATCACCTGTAGGGCCTTCATGCTTCCCGCTCCGGTGAGTAATCTTCACGATAAGGAGTGAATACATCAAGCACTTCGGATTGCTCCAGCGCCTCGGCCTGGTGCTCAATACCACCTGGGACCACGAAGCTGTCTCCCGCTGCAATTTCAAAACTTTTGCCGTTGCCCGTGAACTTAAGCCGCCCCCTGATGACATACACCAACTGGTCATGCGGATGGCTGTGCAGCGCTCCCCGCCAGCCTTTTTCCATCTGGTGCCGCACCAGCATCAGCTTCGTATTCCAGGCCAGCACCTGCCGCTGAAGCCCTGCCTCTGGCGTGCCGGGGGCAATATCATCCTGGCGAATGACTTTAATCTCACTCATCGCGCCATCCATCCGCCATCCACCACCAGCACTTCGCCAGTTACATAATCGCTTGCAGCGGAAGCCAGAAACACCGCGGCCCCGGCAAGGTCTTCCGGCTCGCCCCAACGCTGCGCCGGAATTCGCTCAAGGATCTGACGGTTGCGCGTTTCATCTTTCTGCAGGGCCTCCGTGTTTTCTGTCCTGAAATACCCCGGCGCAATCGCATTCACCTGGATGCCACGCCCTGCCCATTCGTTTGCAAGCGCTTTCGTAAGCTGGGCCACTCCGCCCTTGGAGGCCGCATAGGCAGGCACGCGAATTCCACCCTGAAAAGACAGCAACGAAGCTATGTTGATGATTTTTCCTTTGCCGCGCTTCAGCATCTCTTTTCCGGCAAACTGAGAAAGCCGGAAAACGCTGGTCAGGTTCACCTGAAGCACAGTGTTCCACGCTTCGTATTCATACTCTTCCGCGGCATTGCGGTAGATCATTCCGGCGTTGTTCACCAGAATGTCCGGCGCGCCCATTGCAGATGAAACCAGGGCAAAGAGCTTT
>DASRBV010000349.1:0-11458 GCA_035653455.1 Pseudacidobacterium sp.
AGGTTGCCATGGCCACAGCAGCCGAACTTATACAGATTGACCTCGCTCCGCGCAAGCCAGCGCCTAAGCCGGAATGGCTGAAGGCCCGCGCGCCGATGGGCGACAACTACCACGACCTCAAGAAGCTGGCGCGCAGCCTGAATCTGCATACAGTATGCGAATCGGCGCACTGCCCCAATATCGGCGAGTGCTGGAACCACCGCACGGCCACCTTCATGATGCTGGGCAACACCTGCACGCGGCGCTGTGGGTTCTGCGCCGTTCCCAAAGGCCGCCCCGACGCAATTGACTTTGACGAGCCCAGGCGAGTAGCGGAAGCAGTTGCCACTTTAGGACTGAAGTTTGCTGTCATCACCAGCGTCAATCGTGATGACGACATTGTGGGCGGCGCGCGCGCCTTTGCTATGGTGATTGATGAGATCCGCAAGCAGGCGCCCGGATGTCAGGTGGAAGTGCTCATCCCCGACTTTCAGGGCAATGAAGAAGCGATTCGCACCGTTGTCGAAGCCCGTCCAGAAATCCTGAACCACAATACGGAAACTGTACCGCGCCTGTATCGGGCTGTACGTTCCGGCGCGCGCTATGAGCGCACGCTGCGCCTGCTGGAATATTCGAAAGAGCTTGATTCCACGATCACCACAAAGTCAGGCGTAATGGTTGGCCTGGGCGAAGAGATGGATGAGTTGTTACAGGTCTATCGCGACCTGGCCGCCGTTGGCACCGATGTGCTTACAATTGGCCAGTATCTGCGCCCCTCGAAGGACCATCTGCCGATTGCCCGCTACTACACTCCGGAGGAGTTCGCATTCATGAAGCAGGAAGCCCTCAGGATGGGGTTCCGTCATGTGGAATCAGGCCCGCTGGTGCGGTCGTCATACCACGCGCATGAGCAGGCGAATGCCTCTGGCGTTGTGCTCCAATGAACTTTGCCGGGGAACTGTTGCTTTCTTCAGGATTCTTCCTTCGTTCCTTCGGTCAGATAAAGGGGGGTACCCCCCTGTTTTTGTACGGGAATCCTTTATTTTCAATAAGTTACAAGTAGGTTCTTGTACGGAGATGCTTTGTTTTCAATGAGTTAGCGAAGAAGCGGGTGGCGAAGAAACGGGTAGCTGAAAGGCGGGTGGCTGAAAAGCGGTCAGCGAAGAAGCGGTCAGCAGTCAGCGCCTGCTTCGCAGGCTGTCAGCCCAGAGCCTTCCCATGGTGAACCCGGCCTCCATAGATAAACCAAGTATCCATAAAAGTCGGGGCTAATTTTTTGTAAATTCTAGAAAATATTATAGTTACTAAATTTATGCTCTCATTTTCGAGGCAGTTTATACCTAGATTGTCTACTGATGGTTCTGATCCTTCATAAGGGATTCCATGGGGCACCCGGTTAACTCAGGGAGCTATGAGAGGCGATCTCTCAGCGGCTAAAAGCCGCATGTTTGCCGGATGCAACGGTACGGCTTTACAGCCGTGCCCCTTCAAAACCCGATGGCCGGGATGATTGGAATCGGATGTTCGAGATGGTTTCAACCCGGGAAAGGCGGAATTGGCTAATCTTTGCATCGCTGGGATTCTTCCTCCCTTCGGTCGGCAGAATGACGGAAATATATCGGTCGCCGGAAGGACGGGAGTATATAGTTGGTCGGCAGAATGAGGGACTATAAGTCCAGAATGACGGACTGTACATATACGCGGGGGAAATACAGTAGCCGCAAATTTTATGTAAATTCGTGAAAATATGAGGCTTTTTACGTTCTCGGGCTTATTTTGAGGGCAAAATAATACCTGGATTGTTTACATATCCCGGCACGGGTCTTCGGCAAAAATAGCCTCTTTCTTTCAGGATATCAGGTTGCGAGGGGGTGTCCGGACAAAACCAGGCCTATCCTATCTGACTGAAAATAATCCGCTTATCCTGACCTTGTTACTTTTGTAAGGATTGACAGAGGTTTGGGACTGAAATCCTGAAAATTCAGCCCCGTTTCATTCCCATTCAATGGTGCCCGGCGGTTTGGAAGTAATGTCATAAACTACGCGGTTAATGCCGCGAATCTCATTGACGATGCGGCTGGAGATCCGCTTGAGCACGTCATACGGCAGGGGCACCCAGTCGGCGGTCATGCCGTCTTCAGAATGAACGGCGCGGATGGCGCAGGTGTAGGCATACGTGCGCTGGTCGCCCATGACACCGACGCTTTTGACGGGAAGCAGTACGGCGAAGGACTGCCATATCTGCTGGTAGAGTCCGGCGGCCTTGATTTCAGACACAACGATATCATCGGCTTCCTGAAGCAGGGCAACGCGCTCGGGAGTAATTTCGCCCAGGATGCGCACAGCCAGCCCCGGCCCAGGGAAGGGTTGGCGCTGGAGAATGTCGTCCGGCATTCTGAGGTCGCGGCCAATGCGGCGGACTTCATCCTTGAACAAATCACGCAGCGGCTCGATGAGCTTGAGCTTCATTGTTTCCGGAAGGCCGCCGACGTTGTGATGGCTTTTGATGGTCTGCGAGGGGCCTTTGACGGAAGAGGATTCAATCACGTCGGGATAAAGCGTGCCCTGCACCAACCAGTCCACGCCGCCGGTTTGCTGCGCAATGCGATGGGCCTCGTCATCGAAGACAGCGATAAACTCGTTGCCGATGATTTTGCGCTTGGCCTCTGGATCGGTCACTCCGGCAAGCTTTGCCAGAAAGCGTCCGCTGGCGTCTACGGCCACCAGATTCAGGCCGAGCTTGCCGCGCAGGTTTTCCTGCACTTTGAAGAATTCGTTTTTGCGGAGCACGCCGTTGTCTACGAAGACGCAGGTGAGGCGGTCGCCAATGGCGCGATGGACAAGCACAGCAGCGACGGAAGAATCCACGCCGCCGGAGAGCGCGCAGATGGCGTGGCCGTCGCCGACTTTCTGCCGAATCGCAGAAACAGTGGACTGAATGAAGTGCTCCGGCGTCCAGTCCGGCTTCGCCTTGCAGATGTTGAACAGAAAGTTACGCAGCAGCTCTGCGCCGCGCGGCGTGTGGTGCACTTCCGGATGGAACTGCACCGCCCAGATGTTCTTTTCCGGGTGAGCAATGCCCGCCACAGCGTTGGATGTTTTTGCGATGAGATGAAAGCCGGGAGGCAAATCCAGCGCTTCGTCTCCGTGCGACATCCAGACTTGCAGCGAAGATGGAAGTCCGGCAAAAAGTGGCGTGGCCGGGTCAACGACGGAGACTTCGGCGTGGCCATACTCGCGCTTTTCCGCCGAACGGACTTTTCCACCCAAGTGGTGCGTGATGAATTGCAGTCCGTAGCAGATGCCCAGAACAGGCTTGCCCAGCCTGAGCACAGCGGGGTCAGCCGGAGGCGCATCGGAGTCATAGACGGAACTGGGGCCGCCGGAAAGAATGATGCCGAGCGGTTTGTAGCTCTCAATCTCCTCGAGCCTGGCAGTGCAGGGCAAAACGACGGAAAAAACATTCTGCTCGCGGATGCGGCGCGCGATGAGTTGTGTGTATTGAGAACCGAAGTCGAGAATGACGATCGAAGACGTGTCCACAGTCCAGTTTATCTCGAAGAAAGACCCGGTCCACGATTCAGGGCGCGCGAAGGGCCCATAGTAAGATGAGAACGATGGGATTTACTGCAATCTGGCAGGTCAACCGCATCTCTGAATATCACTGGATCAAGTTTGTATTTGGCGACCTGATTTCAGAAGAAATATTCGACGGCAAGCATGAAGTGGTTACGGACCACTGCTTCGTCGTTGATCAGTACCTGCATGCAAAACCTGCTGCCTATTACCGCTCTTTTCAGGGAAAAGAGGCATTTCTCATCCATCTGTCCGACGAAACCTATGAAGGTGGCTACGAACACTATCAGCATTTTCGCGGTGTATTTCGTAACTATTGGTCTGCGGTCTTTCATCCCGACCATGTAATGACCTTTCCCCTGGGATTTACACATCTGCCGCTGAATCCCGACAACCTGCCTAAAGCGCAGGAGCGAAACTATGTGTGGAGTTTCCTGGGGCAGGCCAATAAAGCGTCCCGTCCTGAGATGTTGCAGGCCTTCCGCCCTGTCGGGCCACAGTTCACATATATTACGGACGGCCAGGACCAGCAACAGGCGCCATTGTCGCGTGAAGAATATCAGAGGGTGTTATTGCAATCGGTCTTTGTCCCGTGTCCGATGGGGAACGTCAACCTGGAATGCTGGCGGATTTATGAGGCGCTGGAATGCGGCGCCATACCCATTGTCGAACGCCGCGCGACACTCGATTATTTTGGAAATCTGCTGGGTCCGAATCCATTGCCTGCTTTTCGCAAATGGAGCGAGGCCCGTGATTTCGTCCAGAAAATGACCACAGACCCCGGCAGGCTCGAAGACTTCCGTACCCAATGCGTTGCCTGGTGGGAGCAATACAAGCTCGACCTGAAAGGGCGGGTCAGGGACTTCACGCAAAAGCCGCAAACAGCATCGCCAAAGTCCGTGGTCTCCGGTGTCTACCGTATACCGGGCTGGCACGGTCTTGAATTGTTGCGACATCATTCGCTCGGGGCAATGCAGAAACGTATTTCGTTACAGGCGCACCGTCTGTTTGTGCAGCGAAGACTGCGCGTGACTGCCGGACGCGGATGAAATCTGCCAGAACTGAATGAAGGCGACCAGCCGCACAACCTGGAAGAAATCAGAAGCAGCAAGATAGAGGAGGGAAACAACCGCCCACCAGGCGTACAGCTCTGTTCCCTGCATAACTGTTGCGAAAGGCAGGGGCGAAGCTGAGAAGACCATCGCCAGCACAATCAGCGCCAGCTTGATGATTCCCATTACGAGATTCACTTCCACCAGCTTGCCCGTCAGCGGGCCGAGCCGAAGACTGCGCACAAGACTGCTGCTGACGCTGCGATTCTCCAGCAGGACCAGCAAGGGTGCGATGGAAAAAACCCAACTGAGCAATGCCCAGAGGGCAAAAATTCCGAGCGACAGAGAAATGACGAGCGCAAAATACAGCACAAGGCCCGGGTCTGTGCCGGAAAGCGAGTAGTTTGCGGCCCAATGGACCGCAGCAAACCATCCGGTAAAAGTGCCGGCCAGCGCGATGACGCGAAGCAGTTGCAGCACAATCAGCGAGCCAGGCCGCTTCGGCAGCGCAGCATCATAGCGGCGCAGAACAAAGTCCCGGCCCAGGCCCGATGCGATGGCCCATCCCACGGCCAGAAGCGGAGCAAGCCACAGCAAAACATGCAGCACTGGAGGCCAAAGGACGGCAAATGCGTCCGCGATGATGACCGCGGCCCGCATGGGGTCCTGAAGCGAAAACTGAGAGATGCCTGTCGCTTCAAGCCGGCTGGCAGTTGCAGAGTAGACCCGCCACAATTCATAACCAAGCAGCGCAAGCGCAGGGACACCGAAGAGCCAGCGCCACGCAACCTCAAGCAGCAGCAGAGAGGGACGTTTCCAGCACCCGCCGATGGTATGGACGAGCGACTGAGTACCGCGGACCTGTTGCGTGGCGTCCATTTATTTCACAACAATGTTGACCAGCTTGCCCGGAACGACGATGACCTTGACGATCTCTTTCCCGGCAGTGGCCGTTTGTACTTTGGTGTCTGATTTGACGGCCTCGCGCATCGAGTCCTGGTCGGCCCCGGCAGCGACCTTTACAACCGCGCGCAGCTTGCCGTTGACCTGCACCGGGATTTCAATTTCATCCTCACGGGCGAGTGCTTCGTCGAACTTCGGCCAGGGCGTGCGCAGAATGCTCTGCTCTTTGCCGAGCTGCTCCCAGAGCTCAGCGGCAAGATACGGCGCAAAGGGGGCCAGCAGCAGGACAAGGTTTTCCAGCAGAGTTTTTACCACGCCGGCCGGGACCTTTCCAGCGCTGATCTCTTCCTCGGCAGCGGTGAGCGTGTTCACCAGCTCCATGATGGCGGCGATGCAGGTGTTGAAGTGCCAGCGTCCGGCGAAGTCTTCTGTGATCTTGCCGATGGTCTGGTGCAGCTTGCGCAAAAGGGCCTGCGAAGGCGCATCGGCTGCAATTGTATCTGTTGCAGTTACAGAACGCGCTGTCCCGGCATACCTCATCACAAAGCGGTAGACCTTGCCCAGAAAGCGGCTGACTCCGGCCACACCGTCTTCCTGCCAGTCGAGGTCGCGGTCCGGAGGCGCGGCAAACAGGGCGTACATGCGGGTTGCGTCGGCGCCGTAGCGGGCCACCATGTCATCGGGGGAGACTACATTGCCCTTGGACTTCGACATTTTCGCGCCATTCTTAATGACCATGCCCTGGGTGAAGAGGCGTGTGACCGGCTCGTCGTTTTGAATGAGACCGAGGTCGCGCATCACCTTCGTCCAGAAGCGCGAGTAGATCAGGTGCAGAATGGCGTGCTCGACGCCGCCAATGTACTGGTCAATCGGAAACCAGTAGGCTGCAGTCGTGACGTCGAAGGGCCCTTTGTCGAACTTCGCGCTGGTGTAGCGGTAGAAGTACCAGGATGAGTCCACAAAGGTGTCCATGGTGTCGGTTTCACGGCGCGCGGGGCCACCGCACTTCGGACAGGTGGCGTTGACGAACTCCGGCAGCTTGCCCAGAGGCGAGCCGCCCTGCTGTGTAATCTCGACGTTTTCCGGCAGCAACACGGGCAGCTGATCATCCGGGACAGGAACGATGCCGTCCTTTTCGCAGTAAAGCATCGGGATGGGTGTGCCCCAGTAGCGCTGACGGCTCACACCCCAGTCCTTCAGGCGGAAGGTCACCGTCGGCTTCCCGAAGCCTTTTTCCTGTGCATAGGCGGCCATTTTATGCTGCGCTTCCCTGCAGCCGAGCGTGTTGAACTCGCCGGAGTTGATGAGCAGGCTGTCTTCGCTGGTGAACGGAAGCATCGCTTCTTCTTTGCCGTCTTCGTCTGGTTCGCCATTGCGGCGCGGCAGAATGACGACGCGGATTTCAAGGCCATACTTCTTTGCAAAGTCGTAATCGCGCTCGTCGTGCGCGGGTACGGACATGATCGCGCCCGTTCCATACTCGGCCAGAATGTAATTTGCCACCCAGATGGGCAGCCGCTCGCCGTTGAAGGGATTGATGGCATAGTGTCCGGTAAAGACGCCGTGCTTTTCAATCTCGCCGATGTCACCTGATTCGCGGGCCTTCTTCTGCTGGTCTAAAAGCGAGCTGACCTCTTCGGCAAGTTTCAGGTCGGTCGCGGCGAACTCCTTCACCAGCGGATGCTCCGGCGCCAGCTGGATGCTGGTGGCACCGAAGATGGTATCAATGCGCGTGGTGAAGACGGTGATCTTACCTGCTGTTTTTGCGTTCTCGCGCGCAGGCAGAATAGCCGTGCCCTTTTTGCGCTGGGACTGCTCGTCGTCCGGCGCGCTGGATTCGTCTTCTACCGCGAAGTCGACCTCCGCGCCTTCGCTGCGGCCAATCCAGTTGCGCTGCATGGTGCGGACCTTTTCCGGCCAGCCATCGAGCTTTTCTAAATCATCCAGCAGCTCTTGTGCATAGTTGGTAATGCGCAGGAACCACTGCTCAAGGTCGCGCTGTTCAACGATTGTGTCCTCATGCCGCCAGCAGCGCCCGTTGATGACCTGTTCATTCGCCAGCACCGTTGCGCATTCCGGGCACCAGTTCACCTTGCTCTTTTTGCGATAAGCAAGACCCTTCTCAAACATGCGAATGAAGAACCACTGGTTCCAACGGTAGTAGTCAGGCAGGCAGGTGGTGACTTCATTGCGCCAGTCGTAGCTGAAACCGATGCGCTGCATCTGCCGCTTCATGGCAGCGATGTTGTGCAGCGTCCATTCGCGCGGAGGCGTATTGTTCTTAAGCGCAGCATTTTCCGCAGGCAGGCCGAAGGCGTCCCAACCCATGGGATGCAGCACGTTATGACCTTGCATCCACATATAACGGGCGAGCGCGTCGCCAATGGAGTAGTTGCGCACGTGGCCCATGTGGAGCTGGCCGGAAGGATACGGCAGCATCTCGAGCACGTAGTACTTTGGCTTACCACTGGAAGCAGGTTCGACGGCATACAGGCCGGGCTGCGCAGCCCAGCGCTCCTGCCAGCGCGGTTCAATTTCTGCCGGATTGTAGCGGTACTCTTTTACGGCCGGTGCAGCCGCAGTCTCAGGCTTGCTTGACGACATGTATTTATTTTACCGGGACTGCGCTGGCCCCTTGCTGAACGCGATGTTTTCAGGCTGCTTTCATCGGCTGGATCTTCGGACGCTTCCGCCGCCTTGCCTGGGCCAGTTCATATTGCTTCTGTAAGTCCATCCAGAACTCACTCGGATTGCCGAAGAAGGCCTCCAAGCGCAGAGCCATATCGGCAGAGATGCCAGCTCTTCCGTTGATGATTTTAGACAATGTAGGCCGCGCTATCTTAAGACGGGCCGCCGCCTCTGAGATATCCATGCTGCCTAAAGACAACTTCAGAATCCTGCCGGGATGCACCGGATTCAGCATCTTCATACATGCCTCTTTTCAGTGATAATCCTGATAATCCACAAGGGCCACATCCTCTTCTTTAAGAGTAAATGTGATCCTCCAGTTTCCACCTACCGACAGGCCGTAGTGGCCCTCCAACTTACCGTGCAAGGGATGCAAGTTCCATGCTACGGCAAGATTTCCTGGAACATCAGACACGCGCTTAATAACATTCAGCACCGTGAGCCGTTCCCGCAGCTTCTCGGCATGGCCAGGATGAATGCCTCTGCGGCTCTCTGTTTCAAAGAATGCCTTCAGGCCTTTATGCCGGAAGCTGATAATCATTCTGTTATCTGTAACGTAACAGATTACGAATGTCAACTATGACTAACGCTGGCGGCCAGTGAACGCAGCTTCGCCACATTGCGCTCGTCATCTCCCGGCTGGTCGAGCGGCGTCTCAGCGATAAAGGCGCAATGGGCAAAGCGCGTGTCCTGCAAAAGGCGCCGGAAGGCCGCTGCGCCTATCGTTCCTTCGCCGATATGTTCGTGGCGGTCGAGCTTTGATCCGCGCGCGGCCCTGGCATCATTCATGTGCCAGACGAGGACATGGTCGAGGCCAATTGTTGCCTCAATCTGCCGGACAGTCTCCTGGTAACCTTCCGGAGTGACGATGTCATATCCGGCAACGTGGGTATGGCATGTGTCAAGACACGCGCCCACCGGGGCCACGTTGCGCAGGCGGTGCATCAGCACGGCCACCTGCTCAAAGCTGCCGCCCAGCGAAAACTCGGCCCCGGCAGTGTTCTCAATCAGAATCTGAAAATGGCGTGCCTGCCAATCCAGTCCTTCAAGGGCTTTCTGAATGGATTCGACGGCCAGTCGCAGACCTTCTTCGCGCGTCAACCCGCGCCAGGAACCGGGATGCAACACCAGATACTCTGCCCCGAGCGCCAGCGCACGCTCGACTTCGCCGTGAAATGCGGCGATGGACTTGGCGCGCACTTCCTCGGACTGGCTGCACAGGTTCACCAGATAGCTGGTGTGAATGACGAGCGGCCAGCAGCCATATTTCTGGCGCAGTTCGCGCATCCGCTCGCAGTGCGCAGGCTCAATGCGAGCCGGACGCCACATGCGCGGGCTGGAGGAAAAAATCTGGACGGTGTTCGCGCCCATGGCCTGCGCGCGCTCGGCGGCCATGTACACGCCTCCTGAAGTGGAAAGGTGTATACCAATGCGCAAGATATTCTTTTTCATCTCCCAAGGAAAGAAAAGTAGTAGACTATACAGCTATACAAGAAAGCTGTTCTTATGCGAAAGATCATTACTGCCGAAAAACTGTTCTCGCCGGAAGATACGGTCCTCCACCCCATTGTGGTTGTGGAAGACAGAACCATCACCAGCATTGTATCCCGTGAGGAAGGTCTCTTCCCTGAAGGCGAACGGTATGATTTCCCCGGGGCCATACTGGTCCCCGCATACTTCGATGTGCATTTCCACGGCAGCGCGGGAAGCGATGTAATGGAAGCCACCGAAGGTGCGCTGAATACAATCGGCAGCTTTCTTGCGCGTCATGGGGTTGGCTCCTACTTTGCAACAACAATATCAGCACCCGTGGACGCGACCCTGAAATCGCTCAGCGGACTGGCAAAGCTTATGGGCAAAGACCTGAAAGGCGCAAGGCCACTCGGCATCCATATTGAAGGCCCCTTTCTCTCCCATGCCAAGAAAGGCGCACATGCTGAGCGCGATTTGCAGCAGCCATCAGCTGGCCTGTTCAACCGCATGTGGGAGGCGGCTGAAGGCCACATCCGCCTGATGACCATCGCGCCTGAGCTTCCCGGCGCGATTGAGGTCATCGAACGCGCCGTTTCGCTGGGCGTGCGCGTCAGTCTCGGACACAGCAATGCATCGAGCGAAGACGCTCTGCGCGGCGTCCAGGCCGGGGCCACGTCAGCCACGCACACCTTCAATGCCATGCGCCGCTTTGACCACCGCGACCCGGGCATTCTGGGCGTTGTCCTTGACCGCAATGACCTGTTTGCCGAAATCATCTGCGACGGACTGCATGTCCATCCCACAGTTGTGCGCATGTTCTGGAAGGAAAAGGGCGCAGCCCGCGCCATCCTGATTACCGATGCTATGAGCGCCACGGGAATGCCCGATGGCAACTACAAGCTGGGCGAGTTAGATGTTCGTGTGAAAAACGGCAAGTGCATCATTGGCGAAGACACGCTCGCCGGCAGCACGCTCACTCTGGACCGCGGCGTTCGCAACTTCGCCGAGTTTACCGGAGTGGACATTGCCACCGCCGCAACACTGGCCACGCGAAACCCAGCCCGCATGGCAGGACTGGAACCACAGGCCGGCACACTTGCGGCGGGACGTCCGGCTGACATCACCGTGCTCTCACCAAAAGGAGAGGTGATTGAGACCATTCTTCGCGGAGAGAGAGGATGACAAGAACTTCTGACTCACCCCGCTATCCATGCAAGCTCTTCTCTAATAGTTTCACAATCTCTGCATGTCCACGCTCCCGGGCATAATCGAGGGCCGTCTTGCCCTGGTCGCACTTAGCATCGAGACGTGCTCCACATTCGACTAAAACCTGTACCATCTCTTTTTTGCCGGCAGCGGCGGCCTGGATGAGAGGCGTATATCCTCCATGCTGGGTCGCGTTGACATCGGCCCCGGCCTCCAGCAGAGCTCGCACTGCATCCACGGAATTGTTGAGCGCCACACAGGCATGGAGAGGCTGGTTGCGCAGCGGGTTGTGTGAGACCTGGTGCGCATGCGCTCCATGCTCGACGAGCAATGTCACAGCCTCAGGGCCTGCAAAGGCAGCGGCCAGATGCAACGGCGTCCACCCGTCAGGAGAAACGGCGCGCACCTGCATTGCGTCTCCGGCAATCAGAGCTTGCAGCCGGGCGCAATCGCCCACCGCTGCTGCCTCAAAGATATCCAGTTCAGTACAGTGGGTGAGGAGAAAGTCCCGGACCACCGACTGATGTGTGTAGACGGCCAGCATGAGCGCTGAGACTCCCTGCGCATCCCGTGAATGCGCC
>DASRBV010000350.1:0-5377 GCA_035653455.1 Pseudacidobacterium sp.
AGGATGGGCCGGGAATGGTGATCCAGTCCTCGGACCAGTCACCGCTGGGTGCTACAGGAAACTCGGCAACCTCGGTTACCTGGAACCCCGTGCGCAAGCGTTTCTATGCGGCAGTGCGTTATCACGGCTATTACGAATCTACTGACGGCGCCACCTGGACCCGCCTTCAGAACCAGCCCGGCACTGGGCTTTATCAGGCGCAGTGCCCGGCAAACCCCAACTCGACCGGCTCAGAACAGTGCCCCATCTTTCGCGGAACGGTGACTGCGCAGCCTGTGACCGGAGACCTCTTTGCTATCACCGTGGACAACAACAATGTAGACCAGGGATTGTGGCGAGATGCGTGTAATGCAAACAGCGGTGCCTGTGCTTCATCTACAGTTACTTTTTCGCAACAAATCGGAGATGCGGCGATTGAATCGAGCGGCAAAATTCCGCAGGGCGATTACAATCTTTCGCTCGCCGCTGTGCCTGCGCTCTCGGACACGCTGCTCTTTGTCGGCGCAAAGGACCTTTACAAATGCAGCTTGTTGAACAACTGTATATGGCGCAACACTACCAATACTGACGGCTGCGCATCGGCGCAGGTCGCGCCTTCCCAACACGCCATTGAGGCCACCTTCGGCGGGAATGGTCTGATGTATTTCGGCACCGATGGAGGACTTTGGCGCACCACGGACGCCGTCAACCAGCAGCAGTCTGTTTGCTCTTCCGATGATGCTTTCCATTTTCAAAACCTGAACAGCGGGCTGGGCCCTATCAGCGAGGTAGGGACGTTTTCTGTAGACCCGCAAAATCCTGACGTGATAATGGCAGCGTTGGGCGGGTTCGGAACAGCGGCCCTTTCCGGCAGCGGAACATCATGGACGCTTGCGGTGCCCGGTGAAGGCGACAATAACCAGATTGATCCGCAGAATTCGCAAAACTGGTATGCCACGTCAGCACCCGCGGGCTCCAGCCCTTTCATCGAATCGTGCTCTTCGGGAAGCGCGTGCGCTACGTCTGGCCAGTGGAATGCCGCGATAGGCAGTGGACAAATCGGAGATGATCTTACAGGGCCTGTTGTGCCGTGGATCCTTGACCCGCAAAATACGGCCAATATCATCATTGGCACATGCCGCGTATGGCGCGGTCTTGCAAGTGGACAGAGCTGGACACAGGGCAATCTGCTCAGTAATCCGCTGGACAACGATCAGCAGAACAGCTACTGCAACGGCAACGCGCTGATTCGCTCGCTGGCGGCATCCGGGGGCAGCGGCAACACGGAAATCATCTATGCAGGCATGGCGGGATGGGCCGACGGAGGCGCGTCGGTTGCAGGCCATCTCTATGCAGCCACCGTGCCCGCTTCCGGCGGCCTGGTAACGTGGAATGACCTTACGCAGTCGCCGATCATCAATGGTCAGGGAAATACGTTCAATGCGGGTGGCTTTGATATTTCCAGCATTTACGTAGACCCACACGACGCATCGGGAAACACCGTGTATGTTACGCGGCAGGGATTCATTACGCCGGGAGTTTATGGAGCATTGGTATATCGCAGCGTGGATGGAGGCGCAAGCTGGATTTCCCTTGCGACCAATCTGCCTGATGCCCCGGCCAACAGTATTCTGGTGGACCCGAACGATGCCAACACGGTCTATGTGGCGACGGATACAGGCGTGTACGCAACGCGCAATATCATTGCCTGCACAAACACAAGCAATTCGTGCTGGACGCCTCTTGGCTCAGGGCTGCCCTTGTCTCCGGTTACGCAGCTCCGCTATGTTTCTTCAGGAAGCACACAGGTGCTTCTGGCTTCAACCTATGGGCGGGGAATCTGGCAGATTCCGCTGCTGACGTCAGGCACACAGCCCACGACAGCCACGCTTACCCCGTCAGCGCTCACATTTACAGGCCAGACACAGAACACTGTCAGCAGCCCGCAAACGATTACAGTCACAAACACCGGGCCCATTTCGCTGAGCATCACCAGCATCAGTGCGAACCAGAATTTTCTGGAGAATGACAACTGTTCGCAGCCCGTTCCTTCCGGTTCCACGTGCAATATTCAGGTCAGTTTTGCTCCGCAGAAGGTTGGGGCGGCCCAGGGCACGCTTACAGTTTTCGGCAACCTTCCGGGAGGGCAAATCACGGCCATGCTTTCGGGGACAGGGCTGGCCCCGGGAAACCTGGTGGTAGTGCCCGGAAGCCTGAATTTCGGAGATGCCGTTGTGGGCACAACCACGTCTCCGAAAGACATCACCATTTCCAATACGGGAGGTGTAAGCGTCAATCTGCAGCAGCCCGCAATGACCGGAGACTTTCAGATGATTGCCAACACCTGCGGCACCTCGCTTGCGGCGAATACAGGCTGCACGGTTGCGATTGCATTTTCTCCGGCTGCATCTGGCGCGCGGAACGGAACGTTCAGCATCGGCAATGGATCCAGCACGCAGACGGTGCTGCTGACTGGCAATGGGCAGACACCGGCCACAGCGCAGCTTTCTGCAACAAGCCTGAATTTCTCAACGCCCGTGACCGTGGGCACAGTAAGCAGTCCCCAGACCACCACGCTGACAAACACAGGCGATGCGGCCCTGGCGCAGATCGAAGTAACGCCGGGCGGAGATTTTCTTGTTCAGAACAACTGCCCTGCGCTGCTTCCAGGGCATACATCCTGTGCGCTTGTCGTGACATTTGCGCCAAAGCAGGCAGGTGCGGAAACAGGAAACCTGACCATAAGCACAGCGCTCGGCGTGCAGATGGTCGCGCTTTCAGGAACAGGCCTTGCTCCAGCCGGAGTGTCGCTGCTGCCTGCATCCATTGACTTTGGCGGACAGGGCGTCAAGATTACGAGCGGCAAGCATTCGGTGACGCTCACAAATAATGGCGGAGTGCCTCTGACTGGATTGAGCTTTGCTGTGACAGGCACCGATTTCTCCATTGCCGATTCGACATGCCAGTCAGGAAGTACATTGGCACCAGGCAGCGCCTGCATGTTTGATCTCACATTTACGCCAATGCAGACACAGTCGCGCAACGGAACTTTGATGGTGAACGCCACGCAGCTGTCTGCTCCATACACTGTGCCGTTGTCTGGAACAGGCGAAGACTTCAGTATCTCTGTTGTGGGACAAACGTCACAGGTAATTGTGAATGGCCAATCGGCGGCCTACCAGGTGCAGATTACCTCCGTAGATGGCTCAAGCGGGCCTGTGCAGGTGAGTTGCTCCGGTCTTCCGCAGAATGCAACCTGCACGTCGGGGCTTGCTGCCGGAGCAACGCTTACGGGAAGCGCCTCCATGACGGCGACCGTCACGATCGCTACTGGCGTGAGCACCAGCGCAGCCATTCGCTGGCCGCAGACCATGGCCATGGCATTTGCATTTCTGCCCTGTATTTTTATTTCACGGAAACGAAAATATCTGCTGCGTTTGTGGACGATGTGCATCGTTTCTCTGGTTCTTCTGGTTTCCACAGCCTGCGGTACAAGCGCCAGCGGAGGGTCGGGGTCTGCTCCGGGGACACCAACAGGCTCCACGCCTTCAAACACTTACACCATCAATATCAATGCCACTCTGGATGGATTGACGAAAAGCGCGGCGGTCCAACTGACAGTGCAATAGGTAGAAGAAAACTCAAAAGTACCCGGGACAAGGCAACAGAAAACCGCGCCTCCTCTTCCCAACTTAAGGAAAAGGAGAATTTGCTATGAAGCTGAGTGCATGTGCATGGATTTTCAGCGCAATGGCCATGTGCACTGTGTATGCGCAGCAGCAGCCGGCCCCGGACACAACGGCGGGACAGCAGCAGACCCAGACGAGAACCATCCAGATGGCCCCTGCGCGCGCCACGCTGAATCATGGACTGGATGCCAAAAAAGCAAAGCAGGGCGATGCCGTGACGGCCAAACTGCAGGACGATGTAAAGATTGCTGACGCTCCGGAATTACCAAAAAACACTGTTCTGATGGGGCATGTAGACCAGGTGCAGCCGTCTGAACACAAGAGCGATTCCGTGATTCAGGTCACGTTCGACAAAGCGCAGTTGAAAGGCGGGCAGCAGGTCCCGATTAAGGCGACCGTCATGCAGATTGCTCTTCCGGTGAATGCCATGATGATGGGACAGGATGCGGGCGGTGGAAGCTCTGGAGCGCCTATGGCGAGTCCATCTATGCCATCCTCTGCGCCTTCTTCGGGTGGATCGGCTGGCAGCGGCAGCGGGACGCAGACTTCCAGCGCGCCCCCTCCAACGCCGTCACCCAGCATGGGCAGCGCTCCTGTGCCGGACCAGATGCAGCAGTCCCAGCAGCAGGGTGTTCCAGGCGTAGAGCTGAAGAGCGACATTCACCAGCAGGATTCGGCAACCTTCACTTCCAAGGGCAAGAACGTGCATCTGCCTGACGGCACGCAGATGCAGATCGCTGTGGCGGTGGTTCCTCCGAATACGCAGATCAAGTAACACCACAAACCACAAAGAGAAGTGCCTTAACGGTTCCGATTCGCAATTCGGGGCCGTTAAGGTATTTCCTGCGCTATAGGATTTTCACAGATCGTCTGAACCATGCCCTGGGGAACTACAGTCGCCGCGACCAACAGGGAGCCGGCGAACACTGCTCAATACAAATCGAGTGTACTCATAGCATTTGAACGACCCCCTACCCCCCGTGTTTTGTACGGGAATCCTTTAGTTTCAATAAGTTACGAGTGATGACTTGTACGGGAATCCTTTGTTTTCAATAAGTTAGCAAAGAAGCGGCCAGCAGTCAGCGCCTGCTTCGCAGGCTGTCAGCCAAGAGACTTCCAAACTTCTCAGCTTCCCATAGATAATCTAGGTATATATAAAAGTCAGTGTGAATTTTTTTGTAAATTCTTGAAAGTAATGTAGTTATTTAATTTTACGCTTTCATTTTTCGAAAATTTTTATACCTAGATTGTCTACTTACGCCCGGATTCCGGTACCCTCGGCCCCTGATTATTTTTGCCCTTTCTTTCAGGATATCAAGTGGAAGAGGAGAATCCGGACAAAGGCCGGCATGGCTTATCTTATTGAAAAAAAATGGATTCGATGGATTTATTACTTTCGTAAGGGTTGACAATTCCCGCGGCCTCTTATTTGACGGGTAACTACCATGTTTTCAGGACTTTAGCACTTTTGGTATATAAGAGTCCGTCAATTTTGACGACCGAAGGTTGGAGAAATCTCAGCGATTCCGGTTCCAGCCAGTTCCGCGCCGCCCGGAATGATGATCATAAGTGAAACGAAAAATGCTTCAGTGCACCTTGGCTTCGGCCAGCGTGGCGGGGATGTTCAGATAAAAGTGGCCGCCCCATACATCGTCTTTGTCATTTTCAGCTTTGACTACGGGCTTGCCGCCGGTCATATGCTGGTCCTC
>DASRBV010000351.1:0-2496 GCA_035653455.1 Pseudacidobacterium sp.
TGGCTGGGAACGTGGCGCAACACGGGTGCAGGGACAGGGCAATACCTGGGTTGAAGAACCAACCGACCGCGTATTGAGCTTTGTTTACCAGGAGTTGGAAACCGATAGCTCGCCGGAAGTAAAGAAGTGGGCCGAAGAAACATGGCGGTCGAAGAAGGCCGGCAACACGGAAGAGCTGCTTCAGAAATATGGTCCCGCTCCTGAGAAACTGTAGAGCCGTGATGTCCCATCCTTCACATTGCGAAGGATAGGACATCACGCATTTACGACTTCTTTTCTGTTGGAATGGGCTGCACGTTTGTCATCGGTTTGATGATGTCATCCAGCAACGCTGGAATTCCTTCCACCCGTTCAAGCCGAGGATATTTCTCGCCATCGTGATAATCGAGATCTACGGAATAAACATACGTATCAGATTGCACGACAAGGTGGACCGGCGCGCTGCTTCCCTTTGTTTCTTTGAGCACGTCACCGAAAACTTCTGGAGAGAAGACCCGTCCGTTGACAGCGATAATTCTTTCGCCGGGGAAGAGTTTTGCCTGATCGGCAGCCGAGTTCACGCGGACGTCCATAATGTCGCCGTCGCGGCCGAGACGCAGTCCCGCGGAAAACCACCCGTCATAGCCGCCTCTGCGCGCGAGGAGGGCGCGCTCATAGCTGGTTGGCTTGTCTGTGTAAACGAGTTTGTAGCCCCCGTGCTCGATTCCCGCAAGATCGGCATGAGGGCTGAGCGTAGTGATGCGCTCATGCAGAAAACCGGCCCAGTCATTAGGAACGACCTGATTCAGCAGAGTGACAAGATCATCAAAGGTGTAGGGCACAACCATGGGACCGGTATTGCCGCCTTTCCCAACGAAAAGCACAAGAAAATCATGCAGCGATTTTTTGTTGTGCGTGAGCTGGCGGATGGTGGTGTCCACGTCGAGCCATAGCAGTTCGCCTTCCTGGTAGTAGTCCTGCCCGCGGCGCAAGTTCGACCAGGCGGGATTGCCTCCGCGCAGAATGGAAGCGGCGATGGCCGTATCTTCGGTATTGCGCCAGGTGCGTCCCGGACGGTTATCAAGCTGCGCAGCGGAAAAGGCAAGCGCCTCACGATATTGCTCCGGCGTGCGGAAACCGGAACGCGCAGCCAGAATGTTTCCGAGATACTGCGTCATGCCTTCATAGACCCACAGCAATTCGCCCTTCATCGGAGTGGCGTAGTCGGGTGTTGCCAATCCTGCGGGGCGACGGTATTTGCCATTCCAGGAATGCGTGAATTCATGGCAGAGGAGGTCGGCTTCAATCAATTCGTGCTGATCGTCGGCGAAACCTTTTTCGTCCACGCCGTTGTCTGAAGACTGATGGTGCTCCAGCCCTTCGCCGCCTGCATAGTCAGAGAGCGTAAGCAGGAAGTGATAACTGTTGTAGTGGTGCGAGCTGTACATGGCGCTGGCTTCATGCACCAGATTGTTGAGTGCGGTAAGAAACTGCGGACGCAGGTTGATGTCCTCCGGCGCATCTCCGGCAACGTCCAGATAATGCTTCGGCGTCACATCGGGCGCCAGAGCAATTTCCTTGAAATATTTGCCGGTGAGAATCGGCGAGTCTTCAAGCATCTCCAGGCTTACAGGTGCGAAATGGGTCGTGTTGCCCTCGGTGCCGATGGGTGTGAGGGCAGTGCCTACGCCCCATCCTTCGGGAACTTTGATAGAAGGCTGGATTTCAATGTTGCGGACTGGGGTGCTGGCGGGATAAATCAGCACTTTTTCCCATTCGAGCATGGCCAGCTTGTCAGAAACGCGCGCGGTCACGATGGCGTCTACATGCACGTTGAGCGTGGAAACGCCTTCGGGCACTGTAACGTGAAATGCGTACAGGTCTATATCATCGCGCCGCCAGGGCAGCGTTTTTCCGCCGGCGCGGAAGACAATTCCAGTGATGTTGTCTATCGGGCCGGAAGGCATGTGCGTGCCGGGTATCCACTTGGCCGCGGTGAGCGTGAGCGGTCCCGGTTGTACTGGGATCGTAATTTCAGCATGCCAGAGCTTGCGCGGAGCTTCAGAGAGATCGGCAGTGATGGTAATAGGGTCTGCGGCAAAGACCGGTATGGATGCCAGTAGAAGGGCGATAAGGCAACCACAAAAAGAGAATCGGCGCATGAAGATGTGTCCTTTCATGATGAGGGTCAACCACCTATGGTACGGGAGAAAGCTATACTGTATCTATCCCACTTCAACGGACATCTCAGTGCATCTGGAAAGCATTCTTTTCAAGACCCGCGAAACTGTTGCTGAACGCAAACAGCGCGTTCCGGTGCGCGAACTCGAAAAGCTTGCGGCTGAGCACACTCCCAGAAGGTTTGCCAATGTCCTCAGCAGAAGGGCGCAGGATGGACCAGCGATCATTGCTGAGTTGAAGAAAGCATCGCCATCGAAAGGCCTGATTCGGTCTGAGTTTGATGTTCGTGCCCTTGCTTCTGAGTTAGAGCAAGCTGGCGCAGCGGCGCTTTCTGTG
>DASRBV010000352.1:0-2973 GCA_035653455.1 Pseudacidobacterium sp.
CAGCCCTGGATCAAGCCGGAACAACCCGGAGAGATCATGCGCGATGTTTTCCTCACCCGCGGTCCTGACCACAAATTCCATATGGTCTGGACCTGGGGATGGCACGGCAACAGCCTCGGCTATGCCGAATCGGACGATCTGATCCACTGGTCCGCACAAAAAGAAGTCCCTATCATGCAGGACTACCCCGACACGCGCAACGTATGGGCGCCGGAAATCTACTGGGACGCGAAGCAGCAGAAGTGGCTCGTCATCTGGTCAAGCTCGATGAATAGCTCCGACGCAGGCAATCGCATCTATGCATCCTTTACGCGCGACTTCACCACATTTTCCAGACCACAAATCTTCTTTGACCCCGGCTACGTCGTGATTGACGCAACCATCTTCCACTGGAAGAAAACGTACTACCTCGTCTTCAAGGACCAGACTCCCGACCCACTGCGCTATCAGGTGCGCTTCGCCACCGGACCAACGCTCGAAGGCCCCTGGAACGAGATCCATCCGCCGCTGACCGAATCCTGGTCGGAAGGCCCGTCCGTCGTGCATGTGGGCGACAAGTTCATCGTGTACTACGACCACTATCGCGCCCCCGCGCGCTACGAGGCCGTCCAGAGCACCGACTGGAAACACTGGGAGTCCATCAACGACCGCATCAGCCTCCCCGAACACTGCAAACACGGCAGCTTTATGGAAATTACTCCTGAAGAAGCAACGCGCCTGGAAGCATGGGGTTCGACGGAACAGTAAGGGATATAGCCTGCTCTCATAAGACACGAGCAGCAATGTGCCAGAACCCAAATCATGCCTTCCGGAACCGCACTGCCTGATACGGCTTTCCGGGGAGCTGCAATTTCGACTTCCCGGAAAATCTTCCGTCCACGGGCCTGATGGTCATCTCCCACGGGTCAATGATATCGGCCTGAAACTGCACCTTCTCCGGCAGCGGAAAGACATATTCCGCGGGCTGGTGATAGTCAAAGAACCACAAATACAGCTCATTCGCCGTTCCCGCAGAAAGATAATACGGGCCTTCAAATTCATTAAGCCCGACACGCGTGCTTTCCTCGACGAGCTTACGCAGAAAGCCGATGCGCGCCGGACTCGTTCCATGCAGCGTGCCACCGTCCGACCAAACCGGTTTGCCGTCTGTGCTGATGTAGGTTTCTCCGTGCGTTGCATACGCACCAGCTACGATGGCCAGCCAGAAGCGCCGCGTCATCTCCTGCGCAGAGAGATTGCCCCAGCGCCGCGCAATGTTCCCCTCATACTGGATTTCGTCATAGATAATCGGCTTACGCCAGGCTGCGCGCCACTCGGCCGCTTTCTCAAACTGGTAGTTTTGCAGGCTCGCATGCGTCACCCAGGGTTTGGAGTAGTCGTAGAGCACTCCGCTGTAATGGATGGAACGTAGATGCGAATAAGGGTCAGAGGCAACGACAATGCGGAAGAAGCGGTCCCAGTCTGACGGGGTCTTCGTCTTGACCAGGTCGTACTCGTTCGCCAGCGACCACCACACATTTCTATAGGCAGAAAGCCGCGCAATCGCATAACGCAGATAGTTTTCGTCCGCCTCGGCGGGCATGGCCTTGTATCCCCATGCGTCATAGGGGTGAAACAGAATCACATCAGCCTCGATGCCCAGCTTTTGCAGGTCCAGAATGCGCCGTTCAATGTGACGGAAGTATTCCGGCACCGGACGCATGTAGTCGTTTTTTCCCGCGGCGTCGCGCTCAAAGGGATACGCAAACAGCTTCGTGCTCCCCAAAGGCTTGGGCAACAGACACATGCGGACCTTATTGAAAGGCGCTGACTTCAGCGTTTGCAGCGTCTCGTTTTCCAGTTCCTCTCCCAGAAACGCCAGCGAATAGCAGGTGGTCCCGAAGGGAGAATAAGGAGTGCCGTCCGCATACTGGAAGTGATACTGGTGCGCAATCTGCACCGGCCCATGATTGCTCGGCGAAGGCGCAACGCACTGGAAACTTCCGCGCTTGCCATGAATTTTCACCGCATTGCTTTCGGTCTCATAGCTCCACCTGCCCTGCATATCAGGCATGAAGCGGACGCGATATGTTCCCTCGCCGTCGTAGAAGCCCGCAACTTCAACCGTCCGATGCTGGAGCGTGAAGCGCGCTGTCAGTTTCGTGTCTGTAAAAGGGTTCCCGGCAGAAGGCCCATGAAATGCCGTCTCAAATGTGCCCCACTGCTCCACTTCCTCTACGTGCGGCGTCTCTGCTGAAAAAGCATCCCCCATCGCCGAGCGCATTCCCAGCGCAGCACCTGCGCTTAACTTCATCACTTCACGTCTGTTCATTTTGTTGGGTCCCATCCGTCCTCACCTGCCAGCACTTTGCGTGGCGACCACTGCGCCGCTTCTGTAGCTGTAAGTTGGTGCGAATATGGTTCGCGCGCTTTTGGATTTGCGCCCGGCCCGGTCGAGTCGAACTCCGCATAATAGGCTGTCGGCAGGCTGGGCACGCCAAAGCGCGGCCACTCTGTCCATCCTGCCGGGATGACCGGAGCGTCCATCTGCGTGTGCAGATATACCACGGTCGCGTAAGGCCTCCACGGACGGCCAAGTGAGACAGTTTGCGCGCCAGCATCCGCGGTCAGACGGCAGCGGTCGAAGACATACGCGCTCTGCTGCTCCGCAGTGTGCCTGCTCTGTGCCGTGTACATCACGTGCCCGGGAATTCCGTACAGCTCGCAGTGGTCGAACACAGCGATCGCATCGCCAAAGATGAAGTCCACGTTGCCCGCTATATAGCAATCGCGAAAGTACTGCCGCGCCGGAACGCATGGCCCGTAATCGCCGTAGCAATAGCGGCTGGCGGCAAAGAGCGTGTCCTGCGCGCCGAGAATGCGCAGATTGCGGAAGACTGCGCGGTCGCCTGTAACGGCAAGGGCCACGGCCTGCCCCTTGCCGCTGCCTGCGTCGTTGGCGATGGTCAGATTCGAGATGCTGTCGCTGTCGGC
>DASRBV010000353.1:0-3084 GCA_035653455.1 Pseudacidobacterium sp.
AATACGCGCCGGTCTTCAGGCTTGTTTTCTGCGAATTGCAGAAGGTCCTGGCGCGCGCGGCCCTTCTTTGTATCAAAGTTACCAGTCTCCGTTTCCGGAGAGAAGTCGCGCTGGTCCGGTCCCTGGCAACGATAAGCGTAAGCGAGCGGCACAATCCTGCTGGCTTGCTGCATGGCTTGATACGCCTTCATGCCTGCCGCGCCGTAGTGCTGCTTATATTGCCAGACCAAATTGGCCTCCGGCAGATCGGGATCATATCCGATGCGTCCCCAGGCGTAGTACCACATCCAATGTTTCTGCCAGATGTATTTGTAAACAGCGATGTCGAGCGCGCTGCGGTAATACTGTGACGGATACACACTGAAGTAAGCGGTGTGCGGCTCCAGGGTGAAGCCACGCGCATGGCCCAGCCTGCAGGCGCGCACTGTGCGCCGGACAAAGTCTGTGTTCTCCCATGCCCAGAAGCGGTGCGTGCCATTGGCACGTATCTGCCAGATGATGCGGTAAGGTGCAGGAACATCGAGGTAGTCCTGATAGCTGTAGCTGCCGTACTCCGGGCCCTGCATTGCCTGATACGGAAGGCCCAGATGCTCGCCATTGAATTTAATCTCGATATCGAAGTCATTGTGCGCAGCCTGCGCAATTGGCATAAGCTGCTCTTTTGTTGTCTGCCAGCTTCGTGTGTAGAGACGCAGATTCGGACTGCCTGCGTCCCGTACTCCTTTCAGATACGCGTCCTGATAAAAAGTAGCGGGCTGCGTGGATTCGCCCACGCGGAACCCCAACATGTATAAGCCGGGGAGCTGCTGAATCAAAAGTGCGACGGCCTTTGCAGTGTAGTCAGCGAGCTTTTCCGGAGGCACTCCCGTTACGGAAGGCTCATTTTTGAATGCGCCGCCGCGTCCATTGTTGGCGCTGTAGTTCATCAGGGCCACGCGGACACCACGAGATGCGGCATAAACAATGATCGCGCGCAGATCATTCAGGTTCTGCCGCTGTTCGGCTTCATTGCCTGCCTGCGGATACTCCGGAACATGCACCAGCATGGGATAGAGATTCGGAAAGCTGGTGGATTCGAGATCATAAGCGCCATGCAGATCAAGAAGGTTGTAACGGTTGCGCGCAAGCATATCAATGTAGTCGCGCCACATGGCGAGATCATGCAACAGCAACGGATACACGTGGATGAACATGTTGTCCGCGCGTACTTCCAGAAATGGTTTCTGGTCTGTGGCGTGGATTCTGCCGAGGAGCATGTCCCACGGCAACGGCTGCTGCTGCTCAATCTGCTCCGCCAGTTCCTGAAGGCCATACATGGCACCAACTGCTCCACCTGCGTCAATGGCGATGGAGCGCCCTTCTACCCGAAGGGAAAACTCCTGCTCTTGCCGGGAAATAGAAGCAGGCAGGGTAGGCCCTCCAGCGCGAATGGAGACGCGCACATGGGCATCATTCACAGAAAGATGTTTCTGCTGAAGCGCAACACCCAGATCGCCCACGGCCCAGCGCACACACTCTGCCGCATCCGCCGGCAGTTGGACTTCCGCGTGCAATGCTTTTCCAGGCAGCAATGCGGCAGCAAGAATGCAAACTCCTGCTCTGTAGAAACCAGGCTTCATGTTAATGACCACAGTGTTTGTAGAAGTCCACAACCTGTTGTTGAAAGTCCGTGCGCTCCAGGTCTTGACGGAAGACAAGCAGCGAAGCGCATCCCGCCTTCACGGACTGATCAAGATCGTCGCGCAGTGGGTAATTCATCTGCGTGGCAGACTGGCGCTGTTCGCAGATGAGCGGATGTCCATTGTGCCATTCGGAGGGATAAATATGTGTGCGGTCGAAGCCATTGTCCTGCAAAAGCACGCCTTTTTGGTTTGCAAGCGCAATGATCTGGTTTTCACGGCATTCGCCGCCAGGTAATGCGCATTCTCCGCCAAGAAAAGATGCATCTGGCATCAGCGCCAAAGGGACTGAAGGAAATACCCGCTGATAAATATCTATGATGGCGGCAATGGTGTGATACCAGAGAGCATTCGTATATCCAGCCTTTTGCCAGAGGGACAGGCGCGCGGCCCTTTGTTCAGGAGTTTTGTTCTGCTCTGTGTCCGGCTTGGTTTCGCCGCCATCTCCAACTGCAATTTCGATAAAGGCAATTTTGCCGAGCAGATGTTTTTCTGCGAGGTGCATGGAGACAACATTCAAAAACTCTTCCAACCCTTTCAGAAAACCTTCATCCCAGTAGACGGGCAAAATGGCCCCATCCACTTCTGTTACTTTACCGATGTGGTATTTTCGGAAGGCCCAATCGGGCGTCCCTTGTTGCGACCACGGCTGTTTCCACTTCTTCCACCCTGCCGCAGAGAAACGGAGGACCACAGATTTCCCAGCATGGGTCCACAGCAGAATTTCTCTGTCCGTATTTGAAAAGTCGAATTTGCCTTCTTGCGGCTCCAACTCCGACCAGTAGTAAATCAGCACTCGCCCGGAAACATCGGGCAGATCCAAATCCGCAGGGTCTGCCTGTTCGCCGGAAAATTCAATCAATCGCGGGCAGGCAGTCTGCGCAGATGCCGGAAAAGCACAAAGCATGAAGACGGCCAGGAGCATAATTGCTTTCATCTGTTTGCCTAGAAGGTCAGTTTTCCGGAAAGCTGCAGGAAACGCTCGCCGCTGGTGCTGGTAATCTGCCCCAGACTGGAGCCGACCTTGTTCGCGGGTGTGCCCAGGTTCGGCGTGTTGAATACGCCAAAGGCATCGCAGCGGAACTGGAACGTCATGCCTTCACGGCCCGGTATCGCGAACATCCTGGCCGCCGACATATTATTGGTGATTCTCGATGGCCCGATGATTGCATTCCGCCCCAGAGTGCTGAATGTGCCTGAGGCCGGTGCTCCAAAGGCGGTTGGGTCGAACCATGTATTTCCGGTCAGCGCCAGTTTGTTCAGACGGTGACGGCTGCCCGGAAGTATCCAGTTGTGCAGCACCGCCGGGCGCTGATTGGGAGAATTGGTGAGAGCATAGTCCGTTCCGGAATAAACATTCACCGGCTCGCCGCCGCGAATGGAGTAGATGCCGCTCAGGTTCCAT
>DASRBV010000354.1:0-6211 GCA_035653455.1 Pseudacidobacterium sp.
TCGCACGCAGGTGGCGAATATGCCACGCGGCGCGCTGAGGTGGAAGAAGGCACGGCCATCCTGCGCCGGCACCGGCCTGAGATTCGGCTGCTGCGGGATGCTACTGTCGAAGACCTGGAAAAATGGGGCCATGAAATGCCCTCCAATGTGCTTAAGCGCTGCCGCCACATCGTTACCGACAGCCTGCGGGCGGTAGCTGCTGCCGATGCGCTTGAAGCCAACGACCTCGCCTTGCTTGGCCGCCTGATGGCCCAGGCACATATCAGCTATCGTGATGACTTTGAAGCAAGCTGCAAAGAGGCCGACATCATGGTGGAACTTGCATGGAAGCAGCCGGGCTGCATAGGCGCGCGCCTCACCGGAGGAGGTTTCGGCGGCTGCACGGTCAACCTCGTCGAATCAGCAGAGGCGCAGGAGTTTGCCGCTGCCATGGCCGAAGGTTATGAAAAAGCGACAGGTATCAAACCGGAAATTTATCTGAGCCACGCATCGGCGGGTGCTCATGCAGTCGAAGAACCAGCGAAGGCCGGCGCAGATCATTGATTGGGATTGGACCTGTCCTTTTTGCAGCACTCGAAATCCAGGGTTACGCTGTATCATCTTGGATATGGCAGTTTTGCACACCCCGGGAAACTGAGGCGGCGCGCGATTTCGCCGCACTGCTGGCCCGCGTGCGCGCAGGTGACGAGGTGGTCATCGAAACGGAATCAGCGCCTGCCGTCGTACTGCGAATGGATGTTGGACCACGCGGACGCCTGTTGTCAGAGTCCATCGCGCTCGCAGAGGCCCATGCAAAGGAACTCGGATTTGAACCAGTCCTGGATACAGATTTTGCTGCCGACCTTGAAGACATTATCCGTCACCGCAGGCCCCGTGATACTTCAGTATGGGACTAATCCTTGACTCCAGCATTCTTATCGCTGGTGAGCGGCGCCGTGAAAGTGTCAGACAGATCATCCAGCGCATTCACAGCATCCATGGCGATCAGGAAAGCGCGCTTTCTGTGATCAGCATCGTGGCCTGAATGTGCTTACGCTCTGACCGTGCGCACGGTGAAGGACCAGCGAAGATTGTCGTGAGTCAGTATCATGTCTCAGCAGTTTGCACCATACCAGGAATACGTTGTTATCCTGAGGAGGGCAGCGATGAAGGACCTGCTTTTTGCAATTTCTGGGTCATGCAACAAACCTTGCAGTGCGGCTATAAGCTTGCTGTGGCCGCATTGACCATGAACAAAATGGTTCATGTAAACCCATGAAAGTAGCTCCTTTGGTTGCCACCTCAGGGTGCCAACCTGATAATGCGGCCTGTTTTTCATAAAAACCACACAGGGCCCTTGATAAAATCGTTTCAGCCCATCTCTGTGCAGAAAGAAAATATAGATTCCATACATTTTCGTATGTGGAGTTGCTCCTGAATGAGTCTTCCTTTTTCTCCTCTTCATCCTTCTCGCAATTCGAGAATCGCTTATTTTTCCATGGAGATTGCCGTAGCGCCCGGCATGCCTACGTACAGCGGCGGTCTGGGCGTGCTTGCCGGAGACACTCTTCGCTCGGCCGCTGATGCCGGCCTGCACCTGTCCGCTGTCACTCTGGCCCACCGCAAAGGCTATTTCCGCCAGCATCTTGACGCGAACGGCGTGCAGACCGAGTCCGAGCAGCCGTGGAAGCCGGAAGAGAAACTCATTCCTGAAGAACCGGTCGTTGCTGTCACACTCGAAGGCCGCCGGATCGCCGTGCGCGCATGGCGTTACGATGTACAGGGCATCACCGGGCACATCATCCCTATCTATTTTCTGGATACGGACCTCGAGCAAAATGATCCCCGCGACCGCGCCCTCACAGACCATCTTTACGGCGGCGATGGCGACTACCGCCTTCGCCAGGAGGCCCTTCTCGGCATTGGCGGCGTGCGGCTGCTCCATGCGCTTGGATTTCGTGCAGCCGTTTACCACATGAATGAGGGCCACGCGGCGCTGTTGACCGTTGCCTTGATGCAGGACCAGCTTCGCGGGGCCCCGCTGCACACGGCGAGTGAGGACGATGTGGCCGCCGTCCGCCAGAAATGCGTCTTCACCACGCACACCCCCGTGCCTGCAGGACACGACCGCTTCTCGCAGGAGCAGTCCTCGCGCATCCTCGGGAACGAGATTGCTTCGTTCCTGGAGCAGCGCGGTGGCGTCCACGATGGCCTCCTGAACATGACCTACGTAGCGCTCACCTTCTCCCGCTTTGTGAATGGTGTGGCCATGCAGCACGGCAAAGTTTCCCGCTCGATGTTTCCGGAATACGAGATTTCCGCCATCACCAACGGCGTCCACGCAGTCACCTGGACCGCGCCTGCTTTCCAGACCATCTTTGACCGCCATATGCCGCGCTGGCGGCAGGACAACGTTACCCTGCGTTACGCCATTGATATTCCGGAAGAGGAAATCGAGTACGCGCACACGCAGTCCAAACAGGGGCTCATGGACCTGGTTGCCGAACGCACAGGCGTCCGCCTTGACCCCGGCATCTTCACCATTGGCTTTGCCCGTCGCGCCGCCACTTACAAACGCGCCGACCTGCTCTTTACCGACCCTGAACGCCTTGCCCGCTGCGCGCGCGAACACGGCGCCATGCAGATCATCTACAGCGGCAAGGCACACCCGGCCGACGGCCCCGGAAAAGAGAAGATCCGCCGCGTAATTGAGCTGGCGCATCAGCTCAGCAATGATTCGCTGCGCATTGTCTATCTGGAAAATTATGAGTGGCAGATTGCCGCCCATCTGGTCAGCGGCGTAGACGTTTGGCTGAACACGCCCAAGCGCCCGTATGAGGCGTCCGGCACCAGCGGTATGAAGGCGGCCCTGAACGGCGTCCCCAGCCTCAGCATTCTCGATGGATGGTGGATTGAAGGCTGGATTGAAGGCGTCACCGGATGGGCCATCGAGGACTACGAAGATGAGTCTGCGGAGGCGGGCTCTCTGTACGACCACCTGGAACACGTGCTGCTCCCGCTCTATTACCAGCAGCCGCAGCAATGGCGGCGCATTATGCGCTCCACCATCGCCCTGAATGGCTCCTTCTTCAATACGCAGCGCATGCTGGAGCAGTATGTGGTAAATGCCTATTTCCCTGAAAGCCTGGTAAAACAATCCGCGCAGTTGCGTGAGCCGGTTCTGGCCGGATAATCCCGGGCAACAAAACATCAGCGGATGGCTTCCCTATTACGGTGCAGTGAAAGGACCACAATGGCAGAAGAAGGCAAGATTGAAAAATTTTCTGCGGCTGAGCTTTCCCGTCTTCGCAATGAGCTGATGCATGCTGGTCTGGATTCGCGTCAGGCCGCCGAACTGGTCACGACCTTTCTTGCCATGCATGGATATGGCGTGAACGCGGAACTCGTCCCTGAAATCCTTCTCCGGCTTGAGAAGGCCGGCTGCTCCACAGACTGCATGCAGGCCGAACTGGAGCGGGTGGCCCTGGTCATGTGACCCGCGCTGGCCGCTGCAAAGAAAACTCTATGTTTCGCCATCTTTTTTCCTCACCCCGGTCCCGGAATTTGACTCGCACCCCGCTTATGCGTATAAAAACGAGTTCAACGGGAAATTTTCCGCGTGCGCGCGCCTGTGCGCGGCATGATTCAAGAAAAATCAGGGAAAAACATTGAGTATGCAAGAGATACGTCAGGCTGGTGCCCGTCGCACTGCTCGCGCTGCCGCCAGTCAGGACCGTCCGGCAATCAACAAAGAACACGAGCAGGCCCTCAAACTGTATCAGAGCGCAGTGCAACTGATGCAGGAAGCCAGGTTCGATAAAGCGCGCGCCGCTTTTGAGAAACTTTTGCCCGTTGCTCCCCCCGAACTGGTCGAGCGGACAAAGGTCTATCTTGCGGCCTGTGAACGCCAGACCAAACAGGAATCGCGCTCCTTCGACAGCCTGGGAGAGGAATATGATTACGCAATCTCCCTGCTGAATACGGGTGATTACGAAGATGCGCGCGACCACCTTGAAACCATCCTGAAAAAGGACAAGAGTGCTGATTTTGCGCACTACGGCCTGGCCGTGCTGAACAGCATGACCGGACAGGCTGAGGAATGCCTCGAGCATCTGGCCGCCGCCATCCAGTTGAATCCCCAGAACCGCATTATGGCGCGTACCGACTCCGACTTTCAGGACATGGCTGACGATCCGCGCTTTACCGAGCTGCTCTATCCGGAAACGGCCTAAAGCAGTCTTATACAGCATGGACAGGGCTGATGCCCCTTGATGCCCCTTGATGCGCGTTGCGGATCACCGGGCTTGAAACCCGGTGCTTCTTGCTCACGTTGTTTACAGGTTGTGGCCCCAGATGAAGCTGCATTTATGAAACCAGCCATCCTCGCACCCCAGCTCGACGTGGCTTCCCGGCATCCGGCGCAGGCTGGCCTGCGAGTGGTTGCCATGGGCGGAGGTACAGGGCTGTCCACTCTTCTCCGCGGCCTGAAGCATTATGTGCCGCCTCCAGGCGGAGCACCTCCCGAAGGCCATCTCAACCTCATCTGCGACCTTGCGGCCGTCGTTACCGTGACCGATGATGGCGGCTCCAGCGGCCGTCTCCGTAAGGACTTTAACGTGCTCCCTCCCGGCGACCTGCGCAACTGCATGGTCGCGCTCTCTGAGGACGAACATCTGCTTTCCCGCCTCTTCAGTCACCGCTTCAAGTCCGGCGCCGGACTCGAAGGCCACAGCTTCGGCAATCTTTTTGTCATCGCTCTGACCGAGTTGACAGGCGACTTCGCCGAGGCCGTGCGGCTTTCGGCAGAGATTCTGGCCACTCGCGGACACATCTACCCCGCCACCACAGCCAATGTCTCGCTTGCCGCCCAGATGGATGACGGCGAGATCGTGCGTGGCGAAACCAATATCACCGCCAGCAGAAAACAGATCATCGAGCTGACAATGGACCCCCCGGACGCTGCGCCTTTGCCTGAAACACTGGAGGCCATCGCCAACGCCCACCTCATCACCATCGGCCCCGGCTCGCTCTACACCAGCGTGATCACAAACCTTCTCGTGCAGGGGATTCCTGAAGCGCTTGCCGCCTCGCGCGGGGTGCGGGTCTACATCTGCAACCTGATGACGCAGGCCAATGAGAGCCTTCACCTTACCGCTTCCGAACACATCGAGCGCATCTACGAGCACGCCGGAAGACCCATCTTCGACTACGCGCTTATCAACACGGGAGATGTCTCCAGCGAGCTGCGTCAGCGATATGCCGCCGAAGGCGCCGAACCCATCCAGCCGGACATTGAGCGCATCGAAGCCCTGGGTATCCACTGCATCACCGGCGATTTCGCCGCAGAAGGCGATGTGCTGCGTCACGATGCCGACAGGGTTGCCGCGCAGGTGCTCCAACTGGCGCTCGAAACGCAATCTCCCTCATAAAAAAGCTTGCCATCCCCAGAGACAAAAGCGCATTCTGCTATTCACCCATAGCATTTTCACAGATTGTCTGGACCATGCTGCGAAACGACAGTCGCCGCGGCCAACAGGGGGCCGGCGACACTGCACAGAATCTGTGAAAATGCCGTGGCCTCTGGAGGACATCTATGGACCTCGTCCGCGTTGCCGTTGTGAGTGTGGCTTCGGTGATTGCCATGAGCGCTGCCGCGCAGTCCTTTCCTGATACGGTCTATGCTCCACTCTGGAACTATAACGGCACGTGGAAGGCGGCGGTTTCCGGCAAATCTCCAGACACAATCGTGAACCATTGCGCCCGTACCGGCCTGTTCTTTGTCTGCGAGCAGAATGTGAACGGACAACCGGGCGCCCTGCTTGTCTTTGTTCCCGTGGATGCGGAGGGCCATTACCGCACCAATCCTGTGCAGAAGGACGGTCACGCCTACGGCCCCGGCGAGCTTGAAATCAAAGGAAACCATTGGACCTATCTGGGTAAAAATGAAGAAGGCGGAAAGACCATCTGGTATCGCACTACAAACGACTTCTCCGGAAACAGCCATATTCACTTTGAACAGGCAAAGTCCGCCGACAAAGTGAACTGGGAAGTCCTGCGTTCAGGAGACGAGGTGCGAGTGGACAAGGACAATGAAAACCATTAGCCAGGCATGGAGACCACGTATGCGCTTTTGTGCAGGCAGAGAAGGTCACGTGAACACGCGACGCCGGAAAGTTCGCTTTCGCTAACAGCATGCACCCGGCTGGATGCACGACTCCGCCAAAGACATGGA
>DASRBV010000355.1:0-3269 GCA_035653455.1 Pseudacidobacterium sp.
GCGCCTCTTTCATCGCCTGGGCATTTTCATGCTTCGAGAAGTCGGTAAACGGCTCGTTGCGAAACTCGCCCTGTGGCGAGCGCGGAAGGATGACAGTAGAGATTTCGGCTGTAGCCATAACCGTCTAGTGTAGCTCAGGCAGCAGAATGTTTTCTTCCGGTCCAGGCAACTACAACTTCCGTTGGTTCTGTTGGCTGCAAGACCTCTGTCAATCCTTACGAAGGTAATGGGTTCAGTCTAAAAGCATCTCTTTCAATACGATGGGCCAGTCGTGGTATTGTCCATACTCCTGTACCCCAGTTGATATTCTGAAATAAGAGGGTAAAGATAAAAATCCGTGCTCTGATCAGTAGATAAACTATGGATATATTGCGAGCTAAGTTGAAGCCTTAAAGTAGATAACCTATTTTATTTTCAAGAATTTAGAAAAATCTGCACTCACATACATAGTTTATCTATGGATACTGGACTTTTGGCCGCGTCAGAAATAGCTTTTCCACCTCCAGCCAGTCATTTACGCGGCGAAATCCTGCAATCCGCAAATTATGTGGCGCGGAAAAGAGGATTCCTTCTCCGCGAAAGCGCCGCAGTTGCCGGGGCTGGTCATCAATCAGATAGTCCGCATGCAGAATGCTCTTGTCGCCGCAGAAAATAAAATGGGTGGGCGGCAGAAATGGAAAATGGCGGCACAACCAGCGATATTTCGGGCCGAATGAGTTGGGAAACTCCATGGCCGCGCTTGCAATAAAAATTTCATACTGCTGCGTAAGTGCTTTGACTACGCGCTGGCTCTCCGGCATCACAGGCAGGTCTTCGAAGAAGTCCTCTGTGCGCAGATGGCCTTCCAACTGCTCATGCCGGTATGATGGAACGATCTCCCACAACCACTTCCCCTCGAGGTCGCTCTTTTTCACGGACTCCTGAAAATCGCGATTGTAGCGCGCAATGTGCTCGGCGAGCGTGTCAGCCAGCACCTCGTCCATGTCAATGGCGATGCGCTTCATGCCGCAGGTCCGTTCCAGTTCGGGCGGTCATCTGCGAACTGCCCGGCTGGGTCAGCAACGGCCTCATAGTAGAGCAAGCGCCCGCAGCTTTCACAATGGATGCGCGCGCCCTGCCGCACCTGGTTCCACATCTGCGGACGAAGGGCCATCTGGCAGCCGAAGCAGCGCTGGTCTTTTACAATCGCGACCGCCGTTCCGCGTGAGGCGGCGATGCGGTCATAATCAGCAAGCAGGTCAGGCTCGGACTGGCTGCGAAGCGCCTCGCGCTCTTTACTCAATGTAATGAGCCGCTCCTCTTTGTGGGCGATTTCCACGCGCGCTGATTCTTTTTCCTGTTCGACAAAGGCGGCCTGCCGCTCCAGTTCCTGCTTTGCCGAGCGCAGTGCGGCCTCCAGTTGCTCGGAGCGTTCCATGCTTTCCAGTTCAGTGTCTTCCAGCCGCCGGATTTCGTTTTCTGCAAAGGAAATCTCATGCTGGAGCGCGTGGAACTGCTCGTTGGTCTTGACGCTGCTGGACTGCTCGCGGAACTTTGCGATTTTCTGCTGCTGGTCTTTGATGTCGCTTTCGATGCGCCGCCGTTTTGCTTCTTCTGCCTGGATGGCCTTTTCTGCTTCTCCCACCGCGGCCTTCTGTGTGCGCAGTTTTTCTTCCATGGCGGCAAGGTGCTGGGGAAGAGCTGCGATGGCCTTTCGCAACTGCGCGCTTTCGATGTCTATTTGCTGAAGATGATAAAGCTGCTCAAGAGATGCATCCATTGTCTGACCGCAGTCTATAGCATTTGAGAGGACACGCCCAAACCAGAAACCACGAAATCCAGTTTCCCGCGTCTAACAAATGCTTGCTGGCGGCATCGCCGTTTTTGCGCCGCACAGATACAATTGGGTATTAAAGGATTTCCGCTCAAAAGGGTAGAGAACCGGACGAATGAGTTTGCAGTCACGTATCACTTTCAGGAAGTTCCCAACCGCCATCATCTTTGTACTGGCGCTTCTTCTGGTTCTTCCGCAAGGCCATAGCCAGACCGCCGCCACACGCACCAGTCTTTCCGTTGCCAAAGACGGCGCGAAAGCCACGCTCTCCGTGACGGTAAAGGACGCCACCGGAACCGCCGTTTCAGGCGGAACGGTCAGCTTTCTGAGCGGTAATGCCTCGCTGGGTTCGGCCTTTGTCAGCGAAGCCGGCACGGCAACGCTTACGCTTGATTCTCTACCTGCGAACACGAAACAAATCACTGCTGTTTATGCGGGAGACAGCAGTCATGCAGCGTCTGCCTCAGGCAGCGCAAACGTGCAGGCGGAAGACACGACGTTGCCGGACTTTTCCATAAGTGCGAGTCCGACTTCGCTGTCATTGAATCCGGGCGACTATGCCCCGGTGGTGATTACAATCACTCCCAGCGCGACCTTTACGCAATCCGTTACGCTCACGATCTCCGGCCTGCCGAATGGCTCTACAGCCACCTTCACGCCGCAGATCGTGACACCGGTGAACGGAGCGGCAGCTACCAGTACCCTGCAAATCCAGACCTCCGGGGCTTCGGGAGCAAAAAATACTGGCCATCCTTTTGGCGGAAATGCTTCCCGGATTGCCTATGCTCTGGCTCTTCCAGGACTTCTGGCCCTTATGCGCCGCCGTACCGGATTGCGGCTGTTGGGCATGACCCTGCTTCTGATTGCCAGTACCTCTGGATTAACGGCCTGCTCGCAGCGCTATGGATATCTGCACCATCCTCCTGCGGCGAATCCGGGTACTCCGGCTGGCTCCTATACCGTCACTGTGACCGCATATTCCAATAACGGCGGCCAGGTCACGAGTCATAACCTGCAATTGGCTCTGACAGTAAAGTAGCCTGGACACGAAACTACCTCGAGGCCCCCGGCACGAGGTGTGCGCGTGGATGGAAGCAACAGGGGCGGCGTCCCGCACACCGCAAATCAGCCCCGTCATTCTGATGGCAACCGCCAGGGCCTCGGAATGCGCAGGAACAAACGCGAAAGGCAGACCCTGAGGTCTGCCTTGTTTTGTCACATAGGGGAAACCTGAATCTATTTCTTTGCCGGGGCCGACTGTGTGGCCTTGGTTCCTTCGAGTACGGAATGTCCGCCTGTGTGCTTCTGCATCAGGATCGTCAGACCGATCGAGGTCAGCATGAAAATCACGGCGCACCAGGTAGTAATGCGGGTGAGGACGTTGGCCGCTCCGCGCGGGCCAAATGCGGTCTGCGAACCCTGGCCGCCAAAGGCGCCAGCAAGATCAGCGCTCTTG
>DASRBV010000356.1:0-6665 GCA_035653455.1 Pseudacidobacterium sp.
ATGGCCGCCTTCCTGATGCGTGATTCACACAACACGCACCGCTGGATCCGTTTCGGCATTCTGTCCTTTCAGCCATCGGAACTGGCCAAGCCTGCGCTCGTGCTTTTTCTCGCATGGTTTCTGCAGAACCGAATGCAGACCATTGACGACTGGCGCGGGACTGTCCTGCCCGCCGCTCTGCCCAGCCTCGTCTTTATTGTGCTGATACTGAAGGAGCCGGACCTGGGCACGGCGCTCGTCTGCGCGGGAGTCACCGCCCTGATGCTCTATCTCGCCGGAATGGAGATGAAGTATCTGGGCTACGCCGCGCTGGCGTCCCTGCCCGTGCTTTATCTCATGCTCTTTCGCGTGAAGTGGCGGCGCGACCGCCTGCTGGCATTTGTGAATCCCGAGGCCGACCCCTTAGGCAAAGGCTTCCATATTATTCAGTCGCTGATTGCTGTCGGCACTGGAGGACTCCACGGCCTCGGCTACATGGAAGGCCGCCAGAAGCTCTTTTATTTGCCCGAGCCGCACACGGACTATATCTTTGCCAATGTCGCCGAAGAACTGGGGCTGATAGGCGCCCTTATCGTTGTTGGGCTATTCGTTGTGCTCGGCTATCGCGGGATGCGCGCTGCCATCCTCTCCAAAGACCCCTTTGCCCGCTTTCTGGCCTTTGGATTCACAGCAACCATCCTGATTCAGGCCTTCTTCAATATCAGCGTTGTGCTGGCCCTGGTCCCGACGAAGGGAATTACACTGCCGTTCATCTCCTATGGCGGAACATCACTCTTCATCATGCTGGCCTGCATCGGTGTGCTGCTGAATATTACGCGCGAAATTGAATAGGGATGAACAGGGATACAGCACGACGTCAGCTTTTGTCTGGCCCTTGAAGGACCTCTTTTCGACGCTTGAGATTGATCCTCAGCGTGCTTCCGAGCGCGTTCTGGGCCGGGAGAATTTGTGGCCTGGGTCAGCTCAATTGCGCTGCTGACGGCCGGTGAGGTCTTGGCCTTGAGGGCAACTCGTATCTCCCCCGCCGCAGTTCTTTGGCATGAGTAACTGCCTTTACAACATCTGACGGCCTGAGCGCGGGCCAGATTCGATTGTGGTATGACATCTCAATACCTCACTGGCCACAACGCTCCACTTCCCGTATACTGATATCTGCTGTACTTATAGCTTTTTCAAGCAGGACAAACCATGCCCAAACTGAAGACACACAGGGGCGCGGCCAAGCGCTTCAAGAAGACGGCCACGGGCAAAATCAAGCGGGGCCAGTCGAAGATGCGCCATATCCTCACGTCGAAGGAAGTCAAGACCAAGCGCAGGCTCTCTGCCCCCGCTTATGTCTCTGACGCCGACCACGCGAAGGTCGCCCGCATGATCCCGTATGCCTGATACAGGTAGCTGGTAAAGCGTTCCAGCCGCCCCGGTCGCAAGACCGAGCCATCAGGTGAGAAAAGCGAGTGAAGAGGTCAAAGCGAAAGCTCCTGCCTCCAGCCGCACAACGCAACGCAAAAAGGAGAAACAACCATGCCACGCGTAAAACGTGGGACCAAACGTACTGATCGGCGCAAAAAAATCCTCAAGCGCGCCAAAGGTTACTTCCTCACAAAATCGAAGCTCTATCAAGCCGCACAAGAGGCCGTCGAGCGTGGACTCAAGTTCGCCTACTCGGGCCGCCGCCAGAAGAAGCGCCAGTTCCGTTCGCTCTGGATCGTGCGCATCAACGCCGCTGCCCAGCAGAATGGCATCAGCTACTCGCAGTTCATCAACGGCCTCAAAAAGGCTGGAATCGAACTCGACCGCAAGGTGCTGGCTGACATCGCCGTCAATGACGCACCCGGCTTTACCGCCCTCGTCGAACAGGCAAAGGCCGCCCTTACGCAGGCCGCCGCATAAAGCCGATGGCCGCGAACTGTAGCCGCTATACATAGGTAAACAAGGAAAGGTAAACAAGGAAAAAGGACGCGGAAATCGCGTCCTTTTTCCTTGTTTTTGCAATACTTTCAACAATTTCGCCCGCAAAGGGCGTACAATAAAAACACGCTCGATTCCGAGTGGGTTCTTGTAAGCACGGAATGCACTATCGCACTACCCTGCCCTTTTACCTCCCCGTTTTCAGCGACATCTCAACTCAAAGGAATACCCCAAATGGAACAGGGTACAGTAAAGTGGTTTAACGACGCCAAAGGTTTTGGCTTTATTACACGCGATGCAAACAACGAAGATATCTTCGTGCATTTTTCGGCGATCAACTCCAATGGATTCCGCAGCTTGCAGGAAGGCCAACGCGTCCAGTTCAACGTAGTGAAGGGCGCAAAGGGCTTCCAGGCCGAAAACGTTCAGGCTGCTTAATCACTGGTTATTCACACGGGCCCTGGTCATGATGACCAGGGTCATTCGTTTTTAAGCATATTCCAGGCAGTCCGCCGGGGCCGTCGCCGCCATCTTTTGTTCTATCTCCGAATATGCGGCAAGACGGTCCAGCAACTCCGCTGCCTGGACTGCAGATGGCATATCAGACAAATCCAGATCGCAGGCCACTTCAAGCGCCTGTAGAAGGCCACTATAGTCCCGCTGCATTGTTTTTCTGCGCAGCGAAACCTGTACGAGAAGTCCCGCAAGTGCATCTGCTTCATGGGAAGTAAGCTGATTGAATTCCTCCTGCCAATGCGGATGCTTTCCATCTGCATCGAGAACGCGAAGGATATGGGCGGTGCCTCCCGGTCTTGCATCCTTACATGCGAAGGATGCGGGCGGCGCGTGTCCCGGACGCAGCGAAGCGGCGCACAGCAGGCCCATCACATAGGCAGTGTGATATGCAGTCGCCAGCCTGTACTGTGTCCGTTCCACTCCTGAACGCACTTCAATCTCACTGATACGAGTTCCCGGAGTAGGCAGGAAGCCGGCCTTGTCCTCAACATGCGCGAGCACGCGAAAGGCGAATGCCGCCGCAGGACTCCACGATTTTCCTGTAAGTGGCCAGCTTAAGAGAATCTCGCCTGCAAGATCATAGTCCTGCTCGTCCAGGCAATAGGCCAGCAGCGCTTCGGCTTCAGCCAGGACCACCTCACGTGGGCGCGGCAGCGGCACTGGGCGGATGCCGAAATCAGTGACGTACATCAGCGCATGAGTAAAGGCGTACATGTCCTCGCGCCTGCATGACAGCAGGTCCATGGGACAATTCAGCACAGACAATCGGGACATCTGGATACGGCGGTCATCCTCTGCGAGATCCCGGAGCCCCAGTGCCGCCCATTCTTTTTCCAACATGCGGTGCGGAACGCGCTCACGTCCGGCATGGGCCTGTGCATGAAGGGCGTGCAGCAGCAACGTATCAAAATCAGAATCAGGGCATCCAAGGCGATTCAGGCAAAGATGCCCCAATGCATATTCCCACGCGACAGATGGCTCTACGCACATGCCGATCAGGGCGCGCTTGCTGCGCGCATGAGCAGCAAGACAAACAATAAGGCTTTTTACCCTGTCCTGAACTTCAGACTGCGCAACCTGAGAGGCTGCGAGAAGCAGTACAGCAGTTTCAGAAAGGACCTTTTCTGCGCGAATATTTTTTTCACTATCATGCAGGTCCACGTATCCACCGGGGGCCAGATGCTCCACAGTCAGTTTTGCGATATCGAGAGCATGGCAGAGGCGGCGAATGAGATCGCGTTCCTCCCATGCGCCAGTTTGGCTTTGCCGTTGAGCGGGTTCTCTCATTTCTGCCATGCGCTCCTGCTATTGGCGTAATTCGCCGGCATTCGCCGCGAGCGCGCCCAGGTCTTCTACCGGAGTTCCCGGATTGTAGATACGGTAGATATGGATGAAAATGCGGTTGGTGCCACAGAAAAAGTCCCACGGCTCCTCTGCCACGGCAAGCGATGGACCTAGTTCGGTTACGGCCTTGCCGATGGCAGCGAAGTCAACGGCCTTTGTATCAAGCAATTGCCTGACGATTTTTCTGTGCTGATCAATATTTCCCATGTGAATTTTCTCCTTGTCTCTCGCGGAATTGCGTAGAGGGGAGACCGCGACTATGAGGATGGTGCGGGGACAGAGAAATGTGTTTCATCGCAAAAAACCCGCCGCAAATGGCGGCGGGCAAATAAGATGTTGAAACATGCTCAACTCTCAGCAGTAAGTCTTCGGGACACGGACATCTAAAACTTCACATACAGCCCCACCATTGGCTCGCTGGTCAGCCGCCATGTCCCAGTCTTGTACCGCGGATCCGCAAAATCCGGTGTCTGGTGGTACAGTCCCCGGTACTGCACGCGCGCCCCAAAATGCGAGGTGAATAAAGGGAGATTTGCACCCACCCCGAAGTTGATGGCAGCCTTTGCCTGTGCGCTCGCGCGCTGCCCGCCATTCAATGTAGGCGAATACAGAAGCGCACTGACTCCAGCCAGGCCGAAGGGTTGGATGCCGAGAAGGCCGGGCGCGCTCACCAGATACGATCCGCCAAACTCATGCACGTTATGCTGCACGGGAAACACTGTCGAAGAATAGCGGTCAGTGAAGCGCGTATATCCATAACTGGCCTCAAAGCCCATCCACGGATGGTAAACATGACGGAATGCCACCTGTCCACCTATAGATTTCGTGGGATCCACCTTCACTCCATCACCATTTGACGAACTCGTGAACTGGCCAAAGGCGCTCAGCGAAACATCGCTATTGTGCAAAGCATGGGCGGGATTTTGCGCCTGCATCGCAGGAACAGAAAGCAATCCAAACAGCGTCGCAAAGAAAAATGAAGACTTCATCCAACTCCGGTAATTTGCCAACATCAGGTCTCCCATTGTCATAGTAGACGATTGTTGCGTTTGAAGGAGAGTCACTGTTTGCCCAATTTCCGCTTTGCCGCCATGCGCTGATAAAGTCGAAGTATGATCAAGGCCATTACCGTAGTGCGTCAGACCAGCACTCCGGCTGTATATGACAAGCTTGCCGGCTTCTTTTCCGCGCTGGGATTTGAACAAGGCAAAGGGTGGGAAAATGCCCAGAGCCGAGGCAGCTCTTTTCTTGCGCCGCTCGGCAACATTGAATTTGTAGATGGAACACTTTCTGTTCCAGCAGAGATTCTTATTGAGGTCACCAGCCTCGATTCTGTCCGCGAGGTCGCGCAGAAGTGGTTGGCCCGGAACTCGCCTGAGGCCCGTATCACGGAAATCTCCGAGACCTACTGGAAATCGCGCCTGTTCGCTGTGGAACCGGAGCCGGGCATTACTTTCGCATTCTGGGAGTGGCTCGACCCGCTCCAGGGCAGGCCCGTGGCGCTGGAGGGCGATCTTTCCGCCGAAAAGATGCGCTTTGCCATCGTCGTTTCACGGTGGAACGCCGTCATCACCGACCGGCTGCTGCAAGGGGCACTCGATGCTCTGCTGCGCAGTGGCGCGAAGAAAGAAGATGTAAGCATCATTCGTGTTCCCGGGGCCTGGGAGATTCCGTCGGCTGCCCGCAAGGCCGCCGAATCAGGAAACTTCGACGCCATTATCACCCTCGGTGTTCTCTTGCGCGGGGAAACGGCGCACTACGAAGCCATCTACAACGAAGTGGCGCGCGGCATCGGTCAATCGCAGCAGGAGACGGGCGTTCCACATACGTTTGGCGTGCTTACCTGCGAATCGCTTGAACAGGCGCTCGACCGCGCCGGCCTGAAGATGGGCAACAAAGGCTTCGAGGCCGCTGCAGCTGCGATTGAGATGGTCTCGTTGCACCGCAAGATAGAGGCCGGAGCAGTGAGAAAATGAGCGCTCCCGGAAAACGCCGCAAGGCACGCGAGCTTGCCATGCAGATGCTCTTTCAGCTCGACATGGGTAAGCAGACACCCGACCAGGTCCGCACGACTTTCTGGAAAGCGCGGGAAGAGTCCGAGACCGGTCCCGATGTGCGCGGCTTTGCTGAGGACATCTTTCGCATTGCCGTTTCGCGGGAAGCAGAAGTAGATGGCCTGATCGAAAAACACTCGGCCAACTGGCGGCTGGACCGCATGGGTAGTGTGGACCGCAATGTTCTGCGCATGGCCGTCGCCGAGATGATTGGCTTCCCCGGGACGCCTGCGCCCATCATCATCAATGAGGCGCTGGAAATTGCCCGACGCTACTCTGCGCCGGAATCCATCCATTTTCTGAACGGCGTACTGGATGCAGTGGCAAAAGCGCGGCTCTCTGCCTGATTAGCCGGGCACAGATGTACCGCAGCGGCTGCAGAATTTCACCCCGGCAACCAGAGGCGCTCCGCAGGTAGAGCATGCAGTGGTGATGGTAGGTGCTGCTGATACTGTTTCTGCCACACCCTGGGCCGAAACCTGGATCGGACCTGGGACCGCGCCTTGCAGGCTGGCGGCGAGCAGAGTGGCCTGTTCCATGTTGTATTGGCGCACACGTCCGGGCATGAAGAAGCATTCAATAAAACCAGCGATGGCTGGAATGCCGGTCCAGAAGAAGAGGACGTAGAGGATGCCCAATCCATTGCGGCGCAGATAAAAGTGGTGCGCGCCGAAGCTCCCCAGAAACAACGCAAGTAGCACGCCCACCACTTCATCTTTCTGCACGGCTGACATCTGCGCATAAAAGACCGCGCGCTGCTGATCATTCAGACTTCCTGCGATGATGGGAATCGTGCTCATGGGGCCCTGCTCCTTACCTTCTTATCAACGATGATACATACGC
>DASRBV010000357.1:0-3851 GCA_035653455.1 Pseudacidobacterium sp.
CAACGGAGGGGGCAAATTTCCTCAGGACCGCGGCTGCAATGCCGGAAATTCCAACGACAGTGACAAATCCCGCCAGAATTGCGAAAAAAGATTGCGCGATGGCCTTCATTTCCTGTGCATTTCCGCTTCAACGGCTTCGGCTTCCTTCGGTAGCGCGCACGTAAGGCACTCCAGTTTGCCGTCCTGGTTTACATAGAAGACGTCTTCAATTCTCACGCCGGTCTTTTCTTCGGGAATATAAATCCCCGGCTCGATGGTGAAGACCATCCCTTTCTGAACCGGCTGGGAGTAGTCATACGGATCATGCACATCAATGCCGACGGAATGTCCAATCCCATGAATGAAGTATTTTCCAAGAGGCTGCCCATGCAGGTCCTTGCCGTGAGCATTCATGTAGTTCCAGGCGATGGTGTCGAGGGAGTCAGGATACTTGTGCTGCGGATCATTGATGCGCGATTTTCCTGCAACAAAGCCTTCGATGGCGGCCTTCTGCGCGCCAAGCACAATGTTGTAAATTTCGCGCTGACGGCCGGTAAAGTGTCCATTCACCGGGACCGTGCGCGTAATGTCTGACGCATACATCGAATACTCGCCGGCCGCGTCCACAACAACGACATCGCCGTCCTGCATCGTCTGACTGTTGTCGGCATAGTGCAGTTCGGTGGATTTTTCACCCGAGCCAACAATGGGAGCATACGATGGACGCTCGCAGCCGTTTTCCATCAGCTTTTCAAGAATGATGCCGGCGACCGTGCGCTCCTTCTGGCCCGGATGCACGGACTTCATCATGGCAAACTGCGCCTGAACAGAAGCGTCCGAGGCCTTACGCAGAAGAGCCAGTTCGCCTGCATCCTTAACGGCCCGCAACTGAGCAATCAGGCCGCGCACATCACTGAGCGGAGGGGCGCTTTCCATGCCCAGCGTTGTCGCCGTCCATGCCACCAGCGACTTTGCCTGCTCTGTGTCTGGTTCCGACCAGATGTGATACATAGCCGCACGGTTTTCTGCTGCAAGCTGATTGAGCGTGACGGCAAGATCGCCCATCGGCTTCACTTCATCCACGCCTGTTATCTGCGGAGCATCCGGCGCAGCAGCATCGAGTTTCCTGCCGGTGTAAAGTTCCATGCGCAGATTGCGGGTGGGCAAAAACATGATCTCGCGGTAGGGACGCGCAGGATGTCCTGCCTGGGCCGCCACGGGTGCCTCGATCAGGAGCGCCGCCCCTGGCTCATTCCATCCTGTCAGGTAGTAGAAATCCGCGTCCTGGCGGTACGGCATGAAGTCGAGCAGCGGCTCTTCGGCTGCAAAGAGCACAGCAACACCGCCATTCAGCTTATGGGCCAGAGCCACACGCCGCGCGTGATAATCAGCATTCGATTGGCGGTCGAGGGCCTGCGCGCAGGCAGCACAAAACAGAGCAAACGCAAATGCAAACAGAACACGATTCGAGGATTTCATCACTCAGTAAGTCTAACGTGCTGTATATCTATGTGAATTTTGCTATAGGTCCTTTACCTAGCTAACCGTATTAGCTAACATGAATCTATGGAGATCAACATCCACGACGCCAAGACCAATCTCTCAAAGCTGATTCAGAAGGCCGAGAATGGTGAAGAGGTCATTATTGCCCGTGCGGGAAAGCCTGCGGTGAAGCTCGTTCCTGTGCCAGCCAGACCCAGGCGCCGCATCATTGGCTCGGCGAAAGGAAAAGTCTGGATTTCAGATGATTTCAATTCTCCTGAAACCAACATGGAAATCGAAGATTTGTTTTACAACAGCCAGCTTTTTCCGGATGAAGAAAAGTGAGGGCACTCCTTGACACTCACACTTTCTTATGGTGGATCAATGATGATCCACGCCTGTCAGCACGCGTCAAGCGCTTGATCGCAGACCCGAAATCTGATTTTCTTATTGGCTACAGTTCTCTTTGGGAAGCAGCCATCAAAATCCAGAAAGGCACCCTTAAAGTACCCGGGAGATCTATTGCCTTTCTTTTGCAAGAAATGGAGAAGAACGCTTTTCGTCTGCTGCCCCTACGTACGGAACACCTTTTACGACTGGAAGCATTGGAACCACATCATCGCGATCCCTTTGACCGGATGCTGATCGCACAGGCAATCGAGGAAGATATTCCCTTACTCACCAAGGACCCCCACTTTCATCATTATCCAATAAAGATCATCTGGTGAGTTTATATTCACACGCCCACTGGATATGGCTTTGGCGACGACTCCTCGAAATTTGCGCCGGAGCGCCAGCGCTCAAACCGCCCCTGCAACAGCGACAGCAGCCCCGTGTACCAGTAGCCCATCACAAAAATAAACAGGAACGGCACGGTGAAGTAGTTCTCATTGGTGATGGCGTACCAGATGGTCAAAGCAAAGTAGCAGCCAATGAGCAGCTCAATCCACGGGACAATGCCCAGGCGCTTGCGGTATTTCGCTGCCTTTGATTTCTCGCCGCGCTTCTGCACGCGGTATTTTGGCGTGCGCTTAAACGAGCTTTGGATACCGAAGAGCGCTTCCATTACTGCTTTGGTATTGGTCACCGTCAACCCGATGCCCAGCGCCATCAGAAACGGCAGGTACAGAAACGTTTTGTACCAGGTACGCGGGAAAAGTTCCTTTTGCGATACCAGATAAAACGACGAGATCGAAAACGTGGACGCCATAAACAGCGGCACGTCAATCAGCAGCATCTGGAACCATCCCTGATAGAAGCGGATGATCATGGCCGGCATGAGAAGCGTGGAAAGCACCACCATCAGCGGATAGCTGATGTTTGCCGTCAGGTGGTACCACGCTTCCAGCTTGGTATGGAACGGGGCATCGCTTCTGAAAACACGCGGCAGGATTTTCTTCGAGGTCTGAATCAACCCCTTGGCCCAGCGCGCCTGCTGCGTTTTGAAGGCGGTCATCTCGATAGGCACTTCTGCCGGGCACTCGACATCCTGGAGATACTTGAACCGCCAGCCCTTCAACTGGGCGCGATAGCTCAGGTCAGTATCTTCGGTCAGAGTATCGTGTTGCCATCCTCCGGCCTCTTCAATGGCCTTGCGGCGCCACATCCCGGCTGTCCCGTTGAAGTTGAAGAAGACCTGCGCGCGTGATCGTCCGCCATGTTCCAGCACAAAGTGGCCGTCCAGCAGGATGGCTTCTACCTGCGTCAGAAAACTATAGTCGCGGTTCAGGTGCGTCCAGCGCGTCTGCACCATGCCCACGTCCGGCTCGGCAAAGTGGTGGATGACCTGCATCAGCCAGTCGCGCGGGGGCACAAAGTCGGCATCAAAAATTGCGACGAATTCGCCTGTGGCGGTCTTCAGTCCGTGGTCAAGCGCCCCGGCCTTGAAGCCGTGCCGGTCTTCGCGGTGAATATAAACGATGGGATTGCCCGCATTCCGGTATTGCTCGACCAGGTTGCGCGCCACCTCTTTGGTTTCGTCGGTCGAATCGTCGAGCACCTGGATTTCCAGTAATTCCCGCGGATAATCGAGGTTGCAGCAGGCATCTATCAGCCGGTCAATCACAAACTGCTCATTGAAAATCGGGAGCTGGACGGTGACCCGCGGAAGCTGCTCGAAACGTTCAGGCGGTTCCTTCGCAGCGTTTTTACGGTGCTTGTAATAGAGATACACAAGCTGATAGCGGTGCAATCCATAGAACGCAAGCACGATCATCACCGCGAAATATGGGATGAGAAGCGAGGTATCAAACCAGTTCCAGCGGTAAAGGTGCTCGAAGGTGCGGTCTCCGTAATGGGAACGAAGATAATGCGACAGGCTGTGCTGGTTCGCCTGGGCAAGCAGCGAAATGCAGCTATGCATTGCAGGAATGGCAGTCTGGGTAAGCAGC
>DASRBV010000358.1:0-5240 GCA_035653455.1 Pseudacidobacterium sp.
GCTACGCGTGAACTACTCCTATGGATTTCCAGCGCCGCTTGGCGGCGGCCCGTATGACCGCTCCGCCAGTCTGCCGTTGACAGACCCTTCAAAGCTGAATTTCTTTGCCGTAGCCGGATCAGCCGGGACACCCACACTTGAGTCTGCCGTGGCCCTCTGGAACCAGCAACCATCCGGCGCAACAGGACTTATCGTTCTGCCTAACTTCGAGTCGTTCAACATAGACCTGACCGGAACGAACGCGATCCGGCTTCGGGAAGAAAGCCAGCTTTTTATTGTCGCGGCAGAAACGCATTCTGCTTCACCGCAGGAGATCACCTTTACTAACTCCTGCGCGACGCTTACAGGAAACATCGAAGTGCAAAGCACCGCAGTCAATTCCACGCCTGCCGGGCAACTCGTCTTCAGTGGCGTCTGGATAGCAGGTCAGCTCACCATCACCGGGCAGGCAGCCAATGTTCAGCTTATGGACTGCACTCTTGTTCCCGGTCTTGCACTCAGCACGGATGGCGAACCGCAGTTCCCTGGCGAACCAAGTATCATCGTCAGCGCAACAGAAGCGGCGCTCTCGCTCACCCGGAGCATCTCCGGCCCTATTGCCGCGGCGCCGGGAGGCACAACGCGCATCTGCTCCAGCGTTGTGGACAGCACTTCGCCCTGCTGCATTGCCTATGCCGGAAACGACCTCGCTTCTGCCGGCGCCGATCTGCATGTCGAGGACAGCACCATCATCGGCAAGGTACGCACACGCACGATGACAATGGCATCAGACACTATCTTCTACGCGCGTCTTGCGCGCCGCGACCCGTGGCCCGCGCCCGTCTGGTGCAGCCGCCAGCAAGCCGGATGTATGCGCTTCTGTTTCGTGCCTGCGAATTCCATTACACCTCGCCGCTACAAATGCCTGCCTGTGGATGCAGCCAGCGAGGCCGCGCTCAGACCAGACTTCATCACGCGGCGCTATGGAGACCCGTCATATATGCTCCTGAGCGGATTCAACCCGCTCGCCATCTGGCAAGGCGCGGACAATGGCTCGCAGATGGGCGTGTACAACCAGTTGCAGGAAACCGAGGCGGTCCGCAACGTGCAGTTGCGCGCCCCGGAGTATCTCCCCTTTGGTCTGGAAAGCGGAATCTTTCTCGTCCCCTCCCGTCCGATCGTTGAACAACCTCTACCTCCAACTCATGCGTATTACGGGCCGCAGCGCGCCAGGACCTGTTGCGACGACGAGGCCGAGGACCACGGCTTTACAGGAATTGGCGCAAATCTGATTTGAAGCAGGTGCACGTTATGAAAGGCGACTTCAGCCGCATCCGGTTTTCCCCCGAGAAGCAATACACAGCCGTCATCGAGCAACAGGGACGTGTGGCCCTTGACGCCGATGCCAATGAACAAATTGCGATCAACGAGTATCTCTCGCGCGCAGAAACCGTGGACGTTATCGGCGAATACGGCGCGCCGGCCAACGATGCTGGCTTCGCCATCAGCGTGAACAACGGCGAAATCTTCATCGGCACGGGCCGCTATTATGTTGAGGGACTGATGTGTGAAAACACAAACAGCAATCTCACGCTGAGCACGCAGCCTTTCCTCATAGATCCCAACCTGGATGAAGCCGGGCTCTTACAAGAGTTGCAGCGCTACAAAGGCGAGGCATCTATTCGCGTCTATCTTCAGGTCTGGCAACGCCTCGTCACCGCGCTTGACGACCCTTGCCTGCGCGAACCTGCTCTGGGACAAGCCGATACGACCGCGCGTCTCCAGACCGTTTGGCGCGTTGTTGCATCTCTGGTGGCCCCAGCCAATCTGAAACCCGGCCCGATTCGCCAACCCATCCCTGGAGAACGGCTGAACAGGACCAACCCAGTACTCAGTTCCGTTGCGGCACATCCTGTCGCCGGCATTGGAACCCATCCCATCACTTCCCCGGTCAGTGTCTCCACAGGCGTGTCCGGCACCTCAGGGACTGCACCACTTCCCATCCATTTGCTCACCTGCTGTGAGCAGATGTACCTTGACGCCACCGAGCTCAGCACCGGAAAACTCAGCGCGCAGACCAGCGGAACCTCGGACACATGCGGCTGCCAGCCCATTCCTGCTGCCGGTTATCGAGGGCTTGAAAACCAACTTTACCGTGTTGAAATCCACACCGGCGGAGATGAAACTACCGCTACTTTCAAGTGGTCACGCGAAAATGGTTCCGTTGTTTCTGCCGTGCTTGGTGTGTCCGGAGCGACCGTCCAGGTAGACAGTCTCGGCCCTGACGCTAATCTTGGTTTCCAGGCCAACCAGTGGGTAGAGATTTACGACGACACTTTCCTCTTCGGCCCTACGCCAAATCAGCCCGGCAATTTGTATCAGATACAGAGCATTGATCCAGCCTCAAACTCCATCACCATGTACACGACAGTCGCTGCGGTAGAAACATGGCGAAACGCGCGCATTCGCCGGTGGGACCAGACCGGCGCCTCGGCCACTTCAAACGGTATTCCTCTCTCCGCCGGAACATGGCTTGATCTCGAAAACGGTATCCAGATCAGTTTCGCTGCCGGCACTTATCAATCTGGCAATTACTGGACCATCCCGGCGCGCACAGCCTCTGGCCAGATTGACTGGCCACCCTGCGGCAGCGATGGATCGCCCTGGCAGCTTGCGAAATCCGTTCGCGTATACTCAGCGCCGCTTGCCTGCATTCACTGGGACATAAAAAAAGAAGCGTTTTATGTGGAAGATTGCCGCCGTCTCTTCTCACCATTGACCGACCTTACAGCTCCAGTCACTCCGCAGGCCATGCACGTTACTCAAATCAGTTGGACGAATGATGACATCATCACACTCGACCAGCTTGTTGCCAGCGGTCTGACGGTTACGCTGGACGGCAACCCCTCAGGGCCAGTCAACAGCGCAAATTTTGTTGTTGATTTCGAAATTGCTGCCCCTCCACCGAATACGGATTCTGCGAAGGAGTTTGCTGCTATCTTTCAGCGCGCCATCTTTGAAGGGGCACCGTCCACCATTCTGCGTGGACTTACCATTACTGATTCGCTCATTACAGTGAACAATGGAGCCATTCTGTGGCAATTGCCTTATCTCGAAGCAGGTTACGAACAGCGGATCACCATTCTTTATCTCAATGCTCTGCTGAGTTATGGCGCGCGTGCCGGATGGTTCGCCCGCGCGCGTGTCCGTCTGCTGGGCCGCACCATCTTCTCCGGCAGCGGAGGAAACCAGATTTTCCTTGATGGCCAGAGTTACGGACAGGCCGCCCTTCGCGCCGACGGGACCACGCCGCGCATTGATTTGCAACTGCCTTCAGGAAATGATGAAAAGGCCAGCGATTTTGAAAGCTGGTTCTACGTTGCACCCACACTCGTTCTTTCATCACTGACTGTGAATTACCCGGCGCTGACCGTGGTCATCAACGCAAACAATCAAGTGACGGGAGTCACTGCCCCGAACGCAGCAGGAGCTCCGCAACCTGTCGTGCCGCAGGCAACGCTCACCGTAAACTATCCAGCGATTGCCGATACTACCGTATCTCTCGCGCTTACCGGCACAAGCGGTGTTGGAACCATCGCCAGTGTCCCATCCACAGTAACCATCAACCGAAATACTACAAGTGTGAGCATTCCCATTTCAGTGCTCGGCAATCCAGGAGCAAATACAACATACACTTTCCAGATCACAGCATCCATCACTTCTGCGGTTGGCCTGACCTCTCAGTTGACTGCATCTTTTACCGTGACCGGCGTGCCGCCAAACATCATTATTCAGTGAAACTCAAGGGAGCAAAGCGTATGCGCGCTGTCTGGTCGTTCTGGAGTAAGCCGTTTCAATCCGCCAAAGGACGGACGTGGAAGACCCACTTCCATCACTTGCTCTCCTGGGGACTCTCGTTACGGCTCGCGCGCAGACACTATCCGGAAACCGTGCTCGTCACGGACCGTGCAGGGAAAGCACTGCTCGTGGACCATCTGGGGCTCTCTTTTACGCACGTCTCGACGGAACTTGAACGCCTGCGCCATGCCGACCCGTCCTTCTGGGCATCAGGCAAGCTGGTTGCCTACAGCATTCAGGACCAACCGTTTCTTCACCTTGACACAGACGTTTTTCTCTGGGCACGGCTTCCCTCCTCTGTCGAACAGTCCCCTATGTTCGCGCAATATCCGGAACAGCACTCCACAGATCAGCACTACAGCCCGCGCACGGTCGAGCGCTTATTTGAGCGTCATCAGCTCTCATTGCCTGCTGAGTGGGAGTGGTCGCGCTCGCGGTGGGAACGCCGTTTCCGCGAAGAAAACTGCGGCGTTCTTGGCGGATCAGATGTTGCTTTTCTGCGCTATTACGCCACAACTGCTCTCGACCTCATCATGAATCCCAATCATGCCTGCGCATGGCTGGAGATTGCTGAAAAAGATGGCTTCAATCAGATCATCGAACAGTTCTGGCTCTCGGCTTGCCTTGATTACCATCGCTTCGCAGCAGACTCGCCTTATCATGGAGTCTACGCGCGCTATATCTTTCCGTCTCACGATGCAGCTTTTCATCCCGGACTCGCCGCCCGCGCCGGATTCACTCACCTTCTCGGCGATGCCAAGCAAAATGCTTTTGTCACGAAGCGCCTGGAAGAACGTGTACTGCGCGAAGATCCTGCGCTTTATCGCCAGTGTGTTCGGGTAAGTCAGTCTCATTCCACACTCGCATGGAGTTACGTATGAAGGCGCTTTCTCCATTGGCGAAGAACCAGGGTACCTCATTGGACCGGTCACGCAGTTCAGCCGACAAGGCCGGAGACAAATCATTCCTGCCAGAGACCCGGACCTTTCTGTCTCAGGCTTCCGGCACACTCCCCAACTCCATCACGCGGATTCCGCTTGCGCCCCTCGGTCATCCGCTTATGCGCAAGCTCGCCATCGGAGAAACCAACGACCCGCTTGAAGCGGAAGCGGACCGCATGGCTGAGCGCGTTCTGCGCATGACAGACCCTGCCCATGCAGCATCCGCACCATCACACACAGCACCCACGCTCCGGCGGAAATGTTCCTGCGAAGGTTCCGGCACAAAATGCAAAGAATGCGAAGAGGCCGAGCGCGGAAAAAAGCTCCATCGCAAACCTCAGACCACATCCGCGCCTGCAGAAGCCCCGCCGATTGTGCATGATGTTTTGCGCTCTCCAGGACAGCCACTCGATACTGCCACGCGTGCCTTCTTCGAGCCACGCTTTGGCGCAGATTTCAGCC
>DASRBV010000359.1:0-10464 GCA_035653455.1 Pseudacidobacterium sp.
TTGCTGCCACGCGGCCAGAATCTGAGCATTCCCACCGACTCCCTGCGCGGCCTCACATGCGCCAAAGCTGACATTCAAAATGCTGACCTGGTTATCATCTAACGCCCGGTAAATTGCAAGGAAAAGGCCACTTTGAAAGTCATTGTCAGCAGCCGTATAAAAATTAATTTTTGCGCCCGGAGCAATCCCGCCTGCAACTTCGTTGTCCAGCAAAGCCTCGACCGCATCTCCCGAAATAATGCCAGGATCGTTGCCATCTACGACTACATTGGGAGTATTTACGTTGGTGGATTCACCCAGATATGCCGTGCGGTAATTGATGATGTCCTGCATGACCACGTTGGAGTCCCCGACAATACCAATCGTCACACCAGTACCGTCATACTTTGTCCCGCTGTAGTTTGGATTCAGGGTTGGATTTGGCGTGTCATAGATTGTGGCAGCATCTGCTGGGTCTACATACAGGAAAAACTGCCCTGAGGAGTTGGTAAGCGTTAAATCCGGCTTGATGGTTTTGCTTTCCGGATCATAGTGCCCCCTTGGTCCTTTCACCAGCGTTGGCTTCGGCCTGAAGTCATTCAGCGGCCCTACTCCTGCCACCACAGGCGCCAGCGCCGCTGGAATTTGCGGATCGGTGGCGTTGGCGAAATGCATCTCGCCATTCACTACGTATTTATGAATGGAGGTATGGAAGGCCTGTTCTACCTGCGCCACGTTTCCGGAAAAAATGACCACATTACGCGCCTGGGGTACCTTCTCTATCGTGAATCCCTGAGATTGCAGCCATGCCGTGACCGTGTTCAGGTCCGTGTCGCTGACGCCAAAACGCTGGCCATATTGTGCTGGAGTGAGCCACTTGCGGTAGTTCGGCGATGCCGGGTTCTGTGCGTCGCTCAGGAACTGCTTCAGGGCAATCTCCTGCGCGGGGCTATGCTTCAGAATCAGCATGATGCGGCCGGTGGACATCGCCTCCGGTGCCGCCCCCTGGTCAAATCGCGCCTGCGCCAGCGGATGCACGTTGTGCTGAAGCGTAACGCGCACATCCGAATTGATGGGCTGTGTAATGCGGTTCGGAACAATTGCCTCGGGCTGGTTCTGGGCGAGGGCCCCGGCAGCAAAAGCGAACAGTCCGGCGGCTACTGCGGCCAGACGCGAAACAGTGCGTGAACGTGATTGCGTATCCAACATGGCCATCCTGTAAAGCTCGGTGTGGAGTAGGTTAGGGTTGAAATTGGAGACTGTCTGCACAATGCACCTGACAACATGGTGCTGGAAAGCGGATTTCCGTGACGCGCTGACAAGCGTGGCTCCGTGTGTCCTATTAGACCGCATTTCCAGGGACAAGTTGCGCCTCTACGGTCCTTTCTTTTTATATTTGTCTGCTGCGGCAGATACAAGCGAATGCTCCACGTTAGCAGGATGACTTTGTGAGCTGTAACATTTACACAAAGAGAGTCTGACCATCCCACAAAACGATAGGTGGCCTCGAAACCGGGTTCTTGCACGATGGGGTGAAAAGCGCGTACCGGACTTTTCCACTTTGGCCCCGTTGTCAAGCCCTCATGACCGCTGTCCTTCCGCAAATCTCTGATTTTTAAAGATCATCGTTATAACAAGGATTGTCCGGTTCATCCTGTATCCAGTTGTATACTGAATATAGTGCGAGAAGTTCCGGAAATTTTCGTTTCCCCTTGTGCCTCCTCGCATCAAAGGAAATACTGTCAACTAAGTTGTTGAAAATAAACGATTCCCGTACCGATCACCACCTGCAACTCATTGAAAACAAAGGATTCCCGTACAAAGTACCCGGGGGGAGGGTATCACCCCCGCTGATCAGGCAAACCCTGCGTGGATAGTTGCACCAAATCACAACTTATAACCCTAATCTTTGCAGGAATTTACAAAAAAGTATGGGGCAGACCCACCGCTCACCCCACCGCTCACCCCGGATATCTCCCGGCTTCAATAACCATCTTTGCCAGGGCGCGGCCCGACTCAACTGTATTTGTCGGCTCATGCTTCAGTAGGCGTCGCAGGATGGCCAGTTGCGTCCGAAGCATGTCGCCTTCCGCCACGGCAGCGATAACGCGTCCTGCTGCCGCCTGGATAACGTTCATAGCATGGGCGGCGTAGTGCCGGGTGGCCAGAGAATGCAGCGCGACCTGAGACTTTCTCGCACGTAGCAAGGCCGACTCCAGCGCATAGGCTTCCATAATGATGTCGGCCAGATCGGCCATGATCTCCTGCTGATCGGCCAGCGCATTCATGTACTTCTGGCTGGCCGCCCCGGCACAGAAGAGCGCAATCTTCTTTGCATTGGCAAGAATTGCGGCTTCGCGGCCAAGCGCGTCATCGCCGGATGCATCAAAATTCGGCGCTGGCGGAGACATCACCTCGTCCATGATCTGCCGAATGGCAGCAAGCAGCGGAAGCTGCCCGTTCATCGCCCGCTTCATCAGGAACCCGGTAATAATCAGCCGGTTGATCTCGTTCGTCCCCTCAAAAATCCGGTTGATGCGCGAATCGCGATAGGCCCGTTCAGCCGGATACTCCTCCACATACCCATACCCGGCATAAATCTGGACAACGTGGTCCACCACTGCGTCGAGCATCTCAGAGCCCCAGACCTTCAGGATGGAGCACTCAACGGCGTACTCCTCAATCCGCTTTTGAATTTCACGGGAGTTATGCGCGTCTTCTTCAGGGATGGCCGCCAGCGCAGCATCAATCATGCCGACGGTGCGATAAGCCATGCTCTCGCCCACAAAGATGCGCGCCGTGCAGTCGGCAATCTTCTGCTGGATAAGCCCAAACTCGGCGATGGACTTGCCGAATGCCTTGCGCTCTTTCGCGTATTTGATTCCGTTGGCCAGCGATGTGCGCGCGCCGCCCACGCACGCCGCTCCCAGCTTGAAGCGCCCAATATTCAGAATATTGAAAGCAATGTGGTGGCCCTTCCCTGCCTCGCCCAGAAGGTTTTCAGCAGGCACCTTGCAATCCGAAAGAATCAGCGGGCAGGTAGACGAGCCACGAATGCCCAGCTTGTGCTCCTCTGCCCCGACCGTCAGCCCGGGCGTGTTGCGCTCAATCAGGAAGGCCGAGAACTTTGCATTTTTCGGGTCGGAATCATTTGGGTCCGTGATTTTCGCAAAGACGGTGAACAGATCGGCGAAACCTGCGTTGGTGATCCACATCTTTTCGCCGTTCAGAATGTAGTGTTTGCCGTCTTGAGAAAGCACGGCGCGCGTGCGAATGTTCATCGCGTCGGAGCCGGACGAGGCCTCAGAAAGCGCATAGGCGGCAATCCACTCGCCTGTGGCCAGCTTCGGCAGATATTTTTGCTTTTGCGCATCGGTCCCATACCAAACGATGGGCAATGTGCCGATCCCCACATGCGCACTGAAGGCCACCGAAAAGCTGGCTAGCACCGACATGCGGTCGGCGATGATGGCCGACGTGACCTTGTCCATACCAAGGCCGCCGTACTCTTCAGGAACATCTACAGCCATCAGCCCCAGGTCTCCGGCCTTTTTCAGTAGCGCGCGCGTTACGTCAAAGTGCTTGGCTTCGATGTCTTCAGCGGCAGGCAGCACTTCGTTCGCAGCAAATTGCGCGGCGGTTTCAGCAATCTGGCGCTGCTCGTCAGAAAAATCTTCCGGCGTAAAAATTTCACCAGGCTGGCGTTCTTCTAGAAGAAAGCTGCCTCCGACAGGGGCCTTGACAGAAGTGGAAGCGGAAGTGGTGGCTGTGGCCATGAGAGATGCTCCTGTTTTGCTCAACGAAGCATCTTACGCCTCTTTGATGAAAATTTGTGAGATGGGGTCAGGCAGTCTTCAGACCAGCGGCCCGGGCCAGCTTCTTCTGGCGATCATCGAAAGTGAAAAAGCGCTCAGCACCAAGTTCGAGGGCCGCCGCAACGTGCAGCGTGTCGAGTGTGCGAACACCCAATGTGCCAACATGAGATCGCGCAAGATCCGCAGCTGTGATAAACGTCAGCTCTGGCAGTTTGATCTCATTCCATATGCCAGCCTGGCGGTCACGTTCAAATTCAAGATAGATCCGAGTGGCACTGCGAGCATAAATTCTTTTGCGAAAGACATTCTGCTCTATGGAATGCGCAAATTCCGCCAGATGCAACGGAGTACAGAAAATTCCCGGATGCGCCATGACAATCCGATCAGCATCTCGCGAATGGTCATCCGTCAGATAAATGGAGACTATGAGGCTTGTATCGGCGTATGCGCTCAATCCCGGTGGCGTTCCTTCAGGAAATTTTCTACGGCATTCAGATTACGGTCGCCAAGGATTCTCTTCCGGCGCTCTGCAAAATCAGGCCATTCAATTTGCTTTTTGGGGACCATTTTTGAAGGCGGCAAAAGCTTGCCTATGTACTGTTTTCTGTCCCATAGTTCCAAAGATTCGCCTGCCTTCAGCCACGCCTTGACTTTGCGGGTATCGCGAAGTTGCCGCATATTAATCGTAATCATGAATAATATTGTGACACATTTTGTGTCACATTGCGAATATACCGTACTTTCAATTCAAACTCTCGAATATCCCGGCTGCTCCCATGCCTCCGCCGACGCACATGGTGACCAGCCCATAGCGCAGATTTCGCCGCTTCATCTCATGCAAAAGGGTCGCGGTCAGCTTCGCGCCGGTGCAGCCCAGCGGATGCCCCAGCGCAATCGCGCCACCGTTTACGTTGACTTTTGCAGGATCAAGCCCGGCCTGCTGGACCACGGCCAGGGACTGCGCGGCGAAGGCCTCGTTCAGCTCAATCAGATCTATCTGGTCCAGTGTGAGTCCCGCGAGTTTCAGGGCCTTCGGAATGGCAAACACCGGGCCGAGCCCCATCTCTTCCGGGAGGCATCCGGCAGTAGCAAAGCTGACAAAGCGCGCCAGCGGTTTCAGCCCCGATGCCCGCGCGCTCTCAGCGGACATGACGACAACTGCGGCCGCTCCGTCTGAGGTCTGCGATGAGTTTCCTGCTGTCACTGTGCCTTTCGCATGAAAGGCAGGCTTAAGTTTTGCCAGCGCTTCAAGCGAGGTGTCCGCACGGGGACCTTCATCCGTTGTGAACTCAACTGTTTTCACTTCCGGTTTTGCCGGATTCTTTCCCGGTGAAGAATATGTAACCGTAACAGGCACAATTTCCTCTGCAAATTTTCCTTCCTGAATTGCAGCCAACGCCTTCTGATGGCTACTCAGAGAAAACGCATCGGCCTGTTCGCGCGTGATGCCGTATTTTGCTGCCACTCGTTCGGCAGTCAGGCCCATGGAGAGATAGCTGTCGGCGTAGTGCTCGATGAGCCACGGATTCGCACTCACCTTGTTGCCGCCCATGGGCACCATGCTCATGGATTCAGTCCCTCCGGCAATCATCACCTCAGCCGAGCCGGAGCGGATGCGGTCGGCAGCAATAGCAATGGCCTGAAGCCCAGAAGAGCAGAAGCGATTGATGGTCATGGCCGATGCCTCAACCGGCAACCCGGCGCGCAGACTGGCAATACGGGCCACATTCATTCCCTGCTCTGCTTCGGGCATGGCGCAACCCAGAATTACGTCTTCTACTTCTTTTGGATCCAGCGCAGGGACCTTTTCGAGCGCACCCTTGATGACGACTGCCGCCAGATCATCAGGACGCGTAGTGGCCAGCGTTCCTTTCGGCGCTTTGCCCACCGCCGTGCGAACAGCGCTTACAATTACCGCATCTCTCATGATGCACCTCAGTTGTTTCCTTCAAGCGTTAGCCAGCTTCCATTCCTGTAATAGTGGACGACGGAATAGCGCTCTACAAAATCATCCTCAATCCCGTCATGATCAAAGGGGCCATGCTGATGCACTCCTGGGGTATGCCGCAACCCGTCAGGTGGAATTGTGGAGATTCCCCATGCTGATCCAAGCTCGCTTGTAGGCGTCTCCGCGCCCATGCGTTCAGTCAGTTTGTGTGTTGCCAGCGTCGTGGGATCCTGCGGACCGCTCTTAAAAAACACCAGCAGGTCAATTGTTCCTTCATGCGCACAAAGCACAGCCCAGTCTTCGCTGCCCTTCTTCTCAAAAGACCCGCGGACCACATTTTCAGGGTGCTGTGCCTCAAATGTCTGCGGGACCATGCAGTGGCGCTGGTCGAGTTGGGCCACAATGTTTTGCGGCAGCGATGGAAATGAGGCCAGCGGCAGGAGGCGTATGCGATAGCTTCGCGCTCCCTGCGGAGTTTGCAGTTGACCTGTGATGTCCTGTTCTGAGGTTTGTGCGCGAACGCATACGGCGCACAGCAGAAACAGCAGTGCGGCGGCGCATTTAAGGGCAGCCAGGTCCTTCGACTTCGCGCTCGCGGCGCTTCGCTCAGGATGACAATGGAAGAGTTGGTCCATTTTTAATTCCGCAGCGGCTTTCCCGTCTTCAGCGTGTAAGCGATGCGCTCCTGCGTTCTACGCTCTCCGCAGAGGGAAAGAAATGCCTCACGTTCCAGGTCCAACAGATATTGCTCGCTGACCAGGCTTCCCGGAGTCACGCTTCCCCCGCACAGGATGCGTATCAGGTGGTGTGCGATCTTAGCATCGTAATCGCTGATGTACTCGGCCTGCCGCATCAGGTGGACGCCCAGCTTCAGCGTTGCGCCTACTTGGTCACCTGGAACAGGGACCTGCATACGCGGTGCTGGTGGCGCATGGCCTGATTCGGCCAGATACACAGCCGTCTCGCGCGCATCCAGCAACAAGCGCTCGCGGTTCAGAGTGATTTTGTCGGATGGAAGCAGCAGGTCTAGTTTGCGCGCCTCAGCGGCCGAGGTCGAGACCTTCGCCATCGCAATCGTCTCAAAGCGTTGCTTCAGCGCCTCCTGAAGTTCACCGGAGAAGGCGAACCTGCGCGGGTCATCCAGCGGGCTAAGACCGGAGTCCTTTGCTGCCGCGTCCACTGCATGGAGTACCATCTCCTTTGTGCCCCCGCCAGCGGGAATAAGGCCGACCCCGGTTTCGACCAGGCCCATATACAGCTCGGCATGAGGTTGACGCGCGGCCCCGTGCAGTGAAATCTCCACTCCGCCGCCAAGACACAGACTGAACGGCGCCACCACGACCGGACGCGCGCAGAACTTCACCGTCGCCGTCATGCGCTGAAAGGCGCGGACCGCGAGGTCTACGTCATCCCATTCACCTTCCTGCATGGCCAGCAGCAACTGCATCAGGTTCGCGCCGACAGAAAAATCCGAAGCATCTCCGCTGATGACGAACCCGCGAAAGTTGCGTACATACTCGCTGTCCGGAAGCAGCGTCTGCGTCACCAGCGAGACAATGTCGTCACCGATTGCATTTTTCTTTGAGTGCAACTCGATGCAGGCAATGCCTTCGCCAATGTCCACCAGCGAAGCGCCTGCATTTTTGCGGATGACGCCGTTGGTGCTCCTGAAAGCAGCAACGTTGGCAATGCCTTCCGGCGCGGGGACCGGCCTGTACTCGCGCGTGGCCAGATCAAATTCAGCGTCGTCGCTGTACCAGCTTGCTTTGCCAGAAGCCAGCAGCAGTTCTGCCTGCTGGCTCACATGCTCGTTGCGCGATTTGAGCATTTCGCAGGACTGCGGCACGCCCACGGCGTCCCACATCTCAAACGGGCCAAGCTCCCAGTTGAACCCGGCACGCATGGCGCGGTCTATCGAGGCGAGGTCATCCGCCATTTCCGGCCAGCAGTCGGCGGCATAGTTCCAGATACGCGTCAAAAGCGTCCATTGGAAGATGCTGCCCTTGTCCTTGCCCGGGCCGGAGCCAATCAGCAGACGCAGGCGTTCGGGCAATGTCTCCGCGTTCTTTGCCATTTCGAGCGCGGGAAATTTCGCCCTCTGCGCAGGACGGTACTCCAGCGTCTTCCAGTCGAGGGCGAGCCGGTTGTTCTTCGGGTCTGGCGCGTCGGGAATCTTCTTATAGAAGCCCTGGCCTGTTTTGTCGCCCAGCCATTTTCGTTCCAGCATGGTTTCAAGAAACGCGGGCAGCTTTGCGGCTGCGGCATCTTCTGCTTTCATGCGGGAAAAGTTCCTCGCTACATGCGCCAGCACATCAATACCAACCATATCTGCCAGGCGAAACGTGCCTGTGCGAGGCCAGCCAATCGCAGAGCCAGTCAGCGCGTCCACATCCTCAATCGTTAGATCGTGCTGCTGCATCAGCTCAATCGCAGTCAGCATGGCGAACACGCCGATGCGGTTAGCAATGAAATTTGGCGTGTCACGAGCGTAAACAATGGCTTTGCCCAGCCTGCGGTCGGCAAAATCAGCAATCGCAGCAATGGCCTGCGCATCGGCTTCCGGAGTGCGGATGACCTCAAGCAGCCGCATATATCGCGGCGGATTGAAGAAGTGCGTCCCGAACCAGCGCCGCCGGAACTCCAGCGGCATCTTTTCCGCAATCGTACCCACAGGAAGCCCGCTGGTGTTAGTAGTCACAATCGCATCTGGGCGCAGATGGGGCGCAATTTTTTCAAGCAGCGCCTGTTTAATTCCGAGGTCTTCAGTAACGGCCTCAATGATCCAGTCGCAGGATTTGAGTTGCGGCAGATCGTCTTCAAAGTTTCCAGGCACAATCAGGGCCGCATTCGCAGGGTCATAAAATGCTGCTGGCCTGGCCTTGAGCAGCGCCTGTATGGCCTGCGCGGCAATCCGGCTGCGGCCTTGCCCGTCCGCGCCCTCAGGTACGACGTCCAGCACCAGCACCGGGACCGCGGCATTCGTTAAATGTGCGGCGATGCGGGAACCCATCGTGCCTGCTCCAAGCACGGCACAGCGGCGGACCAGCAGGGAGGAGGAAGAATTAGCAGTGGTCATTGAGGACGCTCCGGGATACGGCGCAGAATACTAAGCTGTTCCGCGGTGGGTCAAGTTTGACACACCATGAGACGACAGGTAGCGTCAAAATAGTTTTGGGACGGATTTTCTGTTTCAATTCATTTTGACACCCTGAGCGAAGCCGAGGGACCTGCTTCCATCAGGACATCAGAGGCCGCATGAAATTTCCTTCTGCTGTGCGTTTGCTTATCGTGCTCTGGTGCGCGACGCTGGCCGCTTTTGCCCAGGACCTGGGCAGCTTTGAAAAGCGCGTCACCACCAAAGTTCTGCCGAATGGGCTGACCATCATCATCTGCCAGCGCCACGACGCTCCGGTCTTCTCCTACTTCACTATCGTAGACGCGGGCAGCGCCAATGACCCCGATGGGGAGTCGGGCCTGGCGCACATGTTCGAACACCTGGCCTTCAAGGGCACAAAGGACATCGGCACCACGGATTACACCGCGGAAAAAGTTGCGCTCGACAAAGTTGAGAATGCCTATGCCGCATATGATGCCGAGTCTCTCAAGCGTGTGGGGCGCGACCCGGAAAAGCTGAAGCAACTTCACGCTGCATTTGAGCAGGCGCTGGCCGAGGCGCAGAAATATGTCATCCCCAACCAGTTCACGGAAATTGCAGAAGAAAACGGTGCTGTCGGCCTCAACGCCGAAACCAGCCTGGACGCCACGCAATACTTCTGGAGCATGCCAGAAAACCGCCTCCAGCTCTGGGCGTATATGGAAAGCGACCGCATCGCCAACCCTGTTCCGCGCGAATTTTACAAAGAGCGCGACGTGGTCATGGAAGAGCGCCGCATGAGGGTGGACTCAAACCCCATCGGCCGCATGGTCGAGCAGTTTCTTGCAGCCGCCTATATGGCGCACCCCTACCGGCGTCCAGGAGTAGGCTGGGCCAGCGAACTTGAGCACATCACCGCGACCGAGGCCGAGGCCTTCCACAAAAAATACTATGTGCCGTCGGACATTGTGATTGCCGTGGTTGGCGACATAGACCCCGTCCAGGCCATGCCCGTCCTGGAAAAATATTTCGGCGCGATTCCCGCGGGCCCAAAGCCGAAGCCGATGACAACGGTTGAGCCTCCCCAAACGGCCGAGAAGTCCGTCATTATCAAAGAACCAACGCAGCCATTGTATCTTGAGGGTTATCACAAACCCGACTACCGCGATCCTGATGATGCCGTCTATGACGCGATTCAGGACATCTTCTCCAACGGCCGCACTTCGCGTCTCTACCGCAGCCTGGTCCGTGACCAGCAGATTGCAGTGGAGGCCGAAGGCTTCAGCGGCTTTCCCGGCGACAAATACCCCGGTCTTTTCGCCTTCTTCGCAGTGCCCGCTCCCGGCCACACCCCCCAGGAGATGCAGACTGCCATTCACAAAGAAATTGACAAGCTGAAGACTACCGACGTTTCCGACGACGAATTGGCCATGTTCAAGACACGCGCCCGTGCCGACATCCTGCGGGGCCTGGCCGATAATCAGGGTCTGGCCGAACAGCTTGCCACCTACCAGTTGCGCTACGGAGACTGGCGCGAACTCTTCAATCAGCTCAAACGGATTGATGCAGTCAGCAAGGCAGACATCCGCCGCGTCGCCAACAAAATTTTTGTTCCAACCAACAGAACA
>DASRBV010000360.1:0-2672 GCA_035653455.1 Pseudacidobacterium sp.
GGCGGATAGGGTGAAGCTCCGGTGATACCGCCCCAGGCGGCGCGGTCGAGCGCCACGTCTCCGGAAGGAAGTTCGAGGACCATCTCCTTCACGCTGCCGTCGGGCAGAATCTTAAAGCGGATGCCGACTTTGCCCTGTTTGGAGATAGGTGGACGCGCCGACTCCGGAATGATGGGCCACCATGAGCGCTCGGTGTCGTAAATCACGCGGCGGATGTAGGGGCCGAAGTCTACGCCCATCGTGTCAGAGAGAATGTCTACAGCGCCATTGACTCCCGGATGGGCCGAGGGAGCATTTGCGCCCATGTCGCCGCCCCCGCCAACCTGGCCGGAGCGGATGGCGTTCCGCGCCGCCTGCTGGATGGCCTGACCTGCGGTCATTCCTCCGGTGTTGAAGTTGGGTTGCGTTGGCGCCGGTTTGGGCGCGGGAGCTTCCAGTTGCGCCTGTTCATTCTGCCGTAAAGGCTGTGACGGCGTCTGCCGCTGCTGCGGCATCGGCTGTGGTGGTGGAGGAGCAGCCTGGGCCTGCTGTTGCGGCGCCGGAGGCTGCGGCGTCTGACCCGGCTTTTCCGCCGGTTGCGGAGCAGGCGGTCCGGCGCGCTTCATTGCCTCAAGCTCTTCGAGGGTCTTGCGGTCGAGCGTAGGACGTCTGGACTGCGCAACCCGGTCTTTGTCTGAAATAATGTCTGACCGCTTTGGCTTGACTGGTTTTTGCAGGTCCGGCGGCAGGTCCAGGTAGGTCAGTTGCTTTTCCCGTTCTTTCAGAACAGAAAACGGGTCGCGCACCTTGACCTGATGAAAAACGTATTTTGGCCCATATAAGAGGAACCAGAACACCACCATGTGGATGATGATGGAGACCCAGAAGACCTCACGCAGACGCGCACGCGCGCGCTCGTCCTGCAACTCATCCATCACCTGAAGCAGCTCGTGGCGCTCAAGGTGCTCGTATTGCTGAGTTCGGCGATTACGCGGCGGCTCGGGCGGAGCGCCAGCGGGGCTGGTTGGAACTTCTGTGATGGGCATTCGGAAACGGTTTCAGGCTGCCGGCCGGATTTTCCTGTATCCTCTTATTCTCTCATACAGAGACGAAAATCCTCCCTGTTGGACTCATCCTTCGGTAGAAACGGTAGTTCCTCTGCTTAGTCCCATTACAATCAAAAGGTATGCCAACGGCAGCCGTGATTACCGTCAGCGATTCCTGTTTTGAGGGCACGCGGCAGGACCTGTCCGGCCCTGCCGTGACGGAACTGCTGACGGCCAATGGATTTACAGTCGTCCGGCAACTCATCGTCGCGGACGTGCGATCTTCCATAGAAGACGCATTGCGGACGTGCTGCGACGAAGCGGCACTGGTGATCACCACCGGAGGAACAGGGGTGGCCCCACGGGACGTTACGCCGGAGGCAACGCGCAATGTGTGCGAGCGCCTGCTGGACGGCATGGCCGAGGTGATGCGCGCCGAGGGCCGCAGGGAAACGCCTTACGCCGCGCTGAGCCGCGCAATTTGCGGAACACGCGGCCAGTCGCTAATTGTCAATCTGCCGGGCAGCCCGCGCGGAGCGACAACGTCATTGCGCGCTGTTTTACCGCTGCTTGCGCATGCGCTCGGTCTGCTCGCCGGGACGGAAACACATCAGACCTCCAACGCAGGAAACAGATAACCGTCTTGAAACACCTTTCCGCCCTTTTTCTGAAGTTCAGCGCATGGCTTGTGGCCGTGCTGAAGCCACTGGGCTTCTGGGGAGCGGGCGTGCTCGCGCTGCTTGATTCGAGCACCATCCCCGTGCCCATGGACCTCATCATTTCCGGATATGTCTGGGCCGACCACAGGCACTTTTATCTTTATGTGATCATGGCCGCCGCCGGCTCTTCGGTTGGCGGCCTGCTGCCGTTTCTTCTTGGCCGCGCCGGGGGCGAACTCTTTCTGCTGAAGCGCGTAGACCGCGCCCGCTACGAACAGATGCGCGACCAGTTTGAACGGCAGGAGTTTGTCGCTGTCCTTGTGCCCTCCATGCTGCCTCCGCCCACGCCGTGGAAGTTATTTGTCTTTGGCGCAGGCGTTTTTGAAATGAAGCTGCGAGACTTTCTGCTGGCCGTTTTTCTGGGACGCCTCATCCGGTTTACAGTCGAAGCGCTGCTCGTCATCCGCTACGGCCCGCAGATTGTCACGCTGATTCACGATCTCGCAAGGCAGCATCTGAGCGCGCTGCTGATTGGCATTGGCGTAGTCTTCGCCGTGCTGATCGTCTTTGCGCTGCGGAAGGGGATTCCCGGGACCAGGAAGAAAACGGACAACTAGATTGGCTCTATATTGGCTCTATCCTGAATCGCTGATTCTTCCTCCCTTCGGTCGTAGAATGACGGACTGTACGTATACGAAAAATGCTCTAAGAAGCGGTCTGCTCCAGTTCCAGCAGTTTTTTCTTCCGTTCCAGGCCCCAGCGGTATCCGGTGAGCGTGCCGTCGCTGCCGATGACGCGATGGCAAGGAACGACAACGGCGACCGGATTCGTAGCACAGGCACGTGCCACTGCGCGAACAGCCGTGGGCTGGCCGATTTCCTTCGCAATCTGCGAGTAGGTGCGTGTCTGGCCGCGAGGAATGCGGCGCAGCGCCTCCCACACACGGCGCTGGAAGGCCGTCGCGCGGACGTCGAGCGGCAGCTCGAGA
>DASRBV010000361.1:0-9072 GCA_035653455.1 Pseudacidobacterium sp.
AAAGATGCGGGACAACAAACAGCCAAAGGCCTGCGCAAAGGTGGCGTCCGGTGTGTAACAGCCTTCCAGAATTTCAAAGACCTCGCTGCCCCCGAGTATCTCAGCCGCATCGTCCAGCACCGGACGAATGCCTTTGCCCAGCTTTAGCGCGCCAACTGAGGCGCCGTAATTTTCCAGTTCCAGCCTGAAGGTGCGAAGCTCATGGCGGGTCGGCAACGCAACATGATCGGCCTCCGCAAGATCATGGTCTTCGGTCGCCATCCAGAAGATGGGCACACAGCCCGAGTCCTCGGCCTTACGAATAGCGGTAGCGGCCTTCAGCAGCGTATACAAAGGTCCGCCAAACAGCGTCACTTGCTGTCCTGTAACAACTGCATTGGCTCCATTGCGCAGCCGCTCGATATTTGCAAACGTCCTGTCGCCCGCTCCGAATGCCCGGTTCTGCGCTGAAAGCAAATCCGCAATGGCAGACCGCCGTTCCGCAGTCATCAGGGATGGCTGCGTTTCCCATTCACGCGAATATGGACTCTGCCGGTAAAAACGCAATGGTGTGTGGCTCTGCGCGTAGTCAGTGAACAGGCGCGAGAGGTGCGGCAAAACCGTAATTGGAAAACAGTCTACGTGCAATTTTTTCGTTCTCCAGCGCGGGATGGTGTATTCAGTGTCTCACGTGAAACCGGAATCCCGGACAATCTCACTTGCAACCCTTTGCGGCTCTCCGCGGTTAAAAATCCATGCCGAAATCGCATAGCTGACCCGGGCCTTGTGGATGCAGGGAATGAAACCTTCACTTCTCAACCTTCCTCAGCAAGGCACTTAACTCCTCCCGGTTCTGCACAGGCAACTCTTCCACCGCATACCGTGCAAGCTGGCCATAAATCTCTTTGAGCATCGGATGCTCGCCCAGTACCTGAAGATGCAGTCTTATTGTGGACACGTCCCCTCGCGCAAATGGCCCGCTGAAGCTCTTCTCTGCTCCGCGGGCCATAAAATTTTTCAGTGTTGTCTGCGCCAGCGCACCTACCCATTTCGCTGCCAGCTTCTCCGGCAGCCCTGCTGACCTCGCCGCTGCCACGGCTGCCGCAAGTTCTGCCAGCAGCAACGGCGATGCCATCGTGGCCGCGGCATGGTACAGCGGCTTCTTCTCCGCTTCGATGAAAAATGGATCACCACCCAGCGTCCTCACAAGCAATTCCAGGATCGTGCGGATATTTTTCTCAGCTTCTATCGCAAACATCACACCATTCAGCGCAACCGGCGCACGCGTGGGAAAACTCATCACCGGAGCAATCGAACCCACTTGCGCGCCGGCGCGTTTCGCCGCTTCCAATACCGTGGCACTCAGCGCTCCGCTCGAATGCACCACAATCTGCCCTTCCAGACTTCCGCGTTGTGCAGCAATCTGCTCTGCCACATCTCCAATTTCTGCATCGCGCACACAGATCCAGAGCACACGCGCATCCAGCTTCGCATCTTCCAGGCGCACAACAGGTAGCCTGGACCGCGCTTCAGGCAGCGCGCGCACCGCCACTTCTTTTAGCGGGACCCTTGCGGACAGGCAGCCGTATGCAAGCGAAGTGCCCCAATTTCCCAGGCCAATGATGGCGATGTCCAACTTTTTTGCCATGTCTGGATGATACGGTAGAGAAAAATGCCTCACTTAAGGAAGAACATGCCATCCAAGCCCGTACTTTCTGCAAAGAAAGCCGACATCGAAGTCCTCTCATCCAGGACCGCATTTCAAGGCCCGCTCTTTCGCGTGGATGTAGACAAGGTCCGCGAACCCGGTAATCGCATTTCGCGCCGTGATGTCATCCGCCACAACGGCTCCGTGGTCATTCTTGCCGTAGATGACTCGAGCAAAAAAGACCCCCTCATCGTCATGGAACGCCAGTACCGCCACGCGGCAGGGCAATATATGTGGGAGATTCCCGCGGGAAAAATCGAAGAGGGAGAAGACCGTCTCGCCGCCGCAAAGCGCGAACTGCGCGAAGAGACCGGTTACATCGCAAAAAAATGGACGAAACTCACGCGCTACATCCCCAGCCCCGGATTTCTGGGTGAATGGATGCAGGTCTTTCTCGCTGAAGGTCTGACCGCAGGAGATACATCGCCGGATGAGGACGAATGGCTGGAAGTCGCGCTGGCCCCGCTTTCAGAAATTCTGAGTAAAATTGAAGCAGGAAAAATTCTCGACGGCAAAACACTCATCGCCGTGCTGTTGTTCACACATCTGCGCGCGAAGCGTAAACGCTAAATCGCGCCATTGTATGATCTGGCCGCAAAGGCTCAACCTTGCATCCAACAATTGATTTTCGCTGAAAAAAAAGGAAAACCAAAGCGCACGAACATGCGTCTTTACTTTCAAGCAGGTTGTTTCCCCCAACCGCACTCTGCTTAAGAAGGAAGGACAAAGGCTCGTGTCTACATACAAAGGAAAAGTGAAGTGGTTCAACAACGCGAAAGGCTATGGATTTATCGGACGCGACGATGGACCGGATGTATTTGTTCACTACAGCGCAATCCAGTTGGACGGATACAAGAGCCTGAAAGAAGGCGATGAAGTAGAATTTGACATCGTGCAAGGCCAGAAAGGCCCGCAGGCAGACCAGGTAATTCGCACCCGCGAAGTCGCCTGAACCAACCGCATTCATTCGCTCATCTTTTATTTGCTTCGCCTGATGCACTGCTCGAAAGTCAACAGGCGAAGTACGCCCAGGCCCAGCCTTTTGGCTGGGTTTCCTATTTGCGATAATCTCTCTCGATGGACAATCGCTCAATCGCGCAGCTTCTCTATGAGACCGCAGACCTGCTGGAAATCAGCGCCGGCGATCCTTTTCGTATTCGTTCCTATCGCCGTGCCGCCGAAGCTGTGGAGTCGAGCACCATCCAGCTCAGCCAGATCGCTCACGACCCCAAAAAGCTTCAGGAGATTCCGGGCATCGGCAAGGGCATGGCAGCCAATATCCAGGAAATTGAGAAAACCGGGACCCTGCCCCTGCGCGAAGAGCTTCTTACAAAATACCGCCCGGGAATGCTCGACCTCCTCCGGCTCCCCGGCATGGGGCCAAAATCCGTCGCGCTCTTCTGGGAGGCCTTGCAGATATCCTCCATTGCCGAACTTGAAGCCGCCATCGCCGCGGGCAAACTCGGGTCCCTGCCCCGCATGGGCACAAAGCAGGTTGAAAAGCTGCGCAAAGGCATTGAAGACTACAAAAAGAACAGCGGACGTTTTCTTATAGATGACGCCGAAATCGCTGCAGAAAAGCTCATCGCCTACCTCCGCAACTTTGATGGCATGGACGTCATCACCCCCGCAGGATCGCTCCGCCGGGGTCGCGAGACCGTCGGCGATCTCGACATCCTTGTGACAGGCCGCGCCTGCGCAGAAGACAAAGTACAGGCCGCGGTGGATTACACCGCTGCCTATCCACCTATCGTGGATCTCATCGCCAAAGGTCAGAACAAAGTCAGCTTCCGCCTCCGCGGCGGCCTTCAGGTAGATGTTCGTCTGCTCCCGGAAAATTCCTACGGCGCGGCCCTGCAATACTTCACCGGATCAAAGATGCACAACGTCAGCATTCGTCAGCGTGCTCTCAAGCGCGGATACACCCTCAGCGAATATTCTCTGGCCCGCGTCGAAGACGGCTCATTCGTCGCCGGAGCAACCGAAGAAGAAATCTACGCCGCTCTTGGTCTCGACTGGATTCCACCGGAACTGCGCGAAAACAACGGTGAAATCGAAGCCGCTGAACAACACCGCCTCCCCACTCTTATCGAGTTGAAAGACATTCGCGGTGACGTCCACATGCACACCAATGCAACAGACGGCAAATGCTCCATCCGCGAAATGGCCGAAGCCGCCGTGCAACGCGGATACGAGTACATCGCCATCACAGACCATACAAAAAATCTCGCCATGACCTTTGGCCTCGATGACGAACGCGCGCTCGAACACATCCGGCGTATCCGTGAAGTAAATGACGAAATGTCAGGCCGCATTCGCATCTTCGCCGGCATGGAAGTGGACATCCTCGCCGATGGTCAGCTCGATCTCGCCGATGAAACCCTTGCACAACTCGACGTCGTCATCGTCAGCGTCCATTCTCTCTTCAATATGACGGAAGAAGAGATGACCGCACGCATCCTTCGCGCCATCGAAAACCCCTATACGCGCATCCTCGGCCACGCCACCGGGCGCCTCCTCCTTCGCCGCGAAGCATATAAACTCAACCTGCCCCAAATACTGCGCCGCGCCGCTGAACTGGGCGTCGCCGTCGAGCACAACGCCTATCCTGATCGCCTCGACCTGTGCGACCGCGACCTGCGCCTCGCCAAAGAGCTCGGCTGCAGAATCGTCATCAATACCGATTCACACCACACCAGCCACATGGAAAAAATGCGTTATGGAATAAGCCAGCTCCGCCGCGCATGGCTGACCAAAAATGACGTGTTGAACACTCTGCCCCCCGATGAATTCCTCACCGCATTACGGGCTTCTCCTGCGCCGAAATGAAACTTGCCCCTTTCCGCAGCACTCGCTACTCTCATCTTGTGGGTTTTCAGGATTTCCTCGGCAATGAAACCGCCGTACGCCACCTGCGTGAAGGTCTCGCGCACGGCCGCTTGCCGCATGCTCTCATCCTTGCCGGACCGCGTGGATCAGGCAAATACACTTTGGCTCTCATGCTGGCCCAGGCCGCAAACTGCCTGAATCCACAGCAAACCGGTGGTCTTCCCGACTTCTGCGGTGAGTGCCGTAACTGCACCCGCATTGCCGAATCCATGCCTCTGGAAACTCGCGTGGAAGAGGCCATCGCCGCGCGCGAAGAACTGCGCGAAGCAGACAAAAAAGAGACCCGCATCCTCGTTCAGACGCACCCTGATGTTCTGGTCGTCCCGCCCGATCCACCGCAGCTTCTCATTAAATTGGGACAGGTACGCACCGTCATCCGCGAAATTTATCGCATTCCATCCGAGGCCAAACGCGCCTTCTACATCTTCACCAGCGCCGCCTTTATGAAGGAGGCTGCCAATTCCCTGCTGAAAGTCCTCGAGGAGCCGCCCGCTCACGCCAGCATCTTTCTGCTTGCGGAGAACACAGGCGAGCTTCTTCCCACCATCCGCTCGCGTGCGGGAATTGTGCGCCTCGGCGCATTGCCCTTCGACCAGCTCGAACAGTTGATCGCCCGCCGCCGCTCTGACTTGCGCCCCGCCCAGCGTTCCCTCGTCGCCCGGCTGGCGCAGGGGGCCGTCGGTGCTGCGCTGGGTTTTAACATCGAACAATATCTGGCCCATCGCCAGGACGCGCTCATACTGCTCCGCTATGCCACCCGCGAGTCAGACCACTCTACCCTCTTTCGCATGACGGAAACGTACCGGGCCGGGGCCGAAGGCCAGGAAAAAACGGAAGGAATGCTGCGCGCTCTCTCCACCCTGCTGGAAGACCTGCTGCTGCTCCAAAACGGCCAGCCGGGCCTTGTCCGTAATACTGACATCCAGGGCGAATTGGCTTCCATCGCCGGAACCGTCTCTTTTGAATGGATCGAAAGCACCGCCCGCGCCATCCAGCAGGTGCGCTCCGGAATGCGCCGCAATCTCCTGCGTTCGCTGGCATTGGATGCCTTCGCCGCCGAAGTCCACGTGTAGGCCACGGAATTCCCCCGTCATCCAAACCCTGACGCAAAAAACCACTTCCCCGCGCAAACACGTCTGAGGTACCCTGTGTTCCATATTTCAGGAAGCCTCTGAGACGGCCGCAGAAAAGAAGGACCTCGGCGTCATCCGCCCCTTCTCATTCCCTGCGTTCAGCCTCAGAAACGATAGGGTGTTCCAGGAGAAACAATGCCAGCAGACTTTATCTCCAACCTTTACGTCTTCATCCTTGCCGGGTTCGTCGGCTTTGAGCTTATCAAACGCGTTTCGCCATTGCTGCACACGCCTTTGATGTCCTTGACCAACGCCCTTGATGCCATCGTGGTCGTGGCCGCCATCATCATCACTGGAAGGCACGGCTCTCCGCTGACCACCACTTTGGGGGCCATCGCTGTTGCGGCCTCCTTCAGCAACATGGTGGGCGGGTTCTTCATCACCGACCGCATGGTCCGCATGTTCAAATCGGGCGGGAGCAGGAAAGCATGAACGCGGCCGCCATTCAGCAATATCTTGACTTCGCCTACATCGCCGCCATCGTGCTCTTCATGCTGGCACTCAAGTGGCTCAGCTCGCCCGTAAGCGCCCGCCGCGGCGTCCTTGCCGGAGAAATCGCCGCTGGCCTCGCCGTCCTGGCCACGCTCAACAATCCTGAAGTCGTCACTTACAAATGGATCATCATCGCCCTCATTCTTGGCGCTGGCATCGGCATTCCTCTCGGCATGGTCAAAATCACAGCCGTCCCGCAGCGGACGGCCCTGAGCCACGCCTTCGGCGCGCTTTCAGCCGCCATGATCGGCATCGCCGAATACTACGAAGGACTCGACCATCTCACGCGCTTTGGTATGGGTGAGATTGCCCTGGAAGTCATCATCGGCTCACTCACCTTCACGGGCAGTCTCATCGCCGCGGGCAAATTGCAGGAAATCCTTCCCCAGCGCCCCATCGTTTATAAAGGCCAGAACATCATCAGTCTCTCCGTCCTCGCAGCGGCCCTCGGACTGGCAGTTGCGCTCGTCATCCACCCGCAACAGACAACGCTCTTTGTCGCCATGGTCGTCGTAGCGCTTGTCTTTGGCATCATGCTTGTCACGCCTATTGGCGGCGCAGACATGCCCACCGTCATCTCACTCCTGAACTCTTACGCCGGTTTCTCCGCGGCGCTCCTAGGTTTTGTACTCAACAGCAAGATGCTCATCGTCGCCGGCGCGCTCGACGGCTCATCGGGTTTTATTCTCTCCGTCATCATGTGTCGCGCCATGAACCGCTCCTTTACCAATGTTTTGTTCGGCGCATTCGGCACCGTCCAGACCACGGTCACCAAAACCGAAGCGCGCCCCATCCGCTCAGCCAGCGCCGAAGAGGCCGCGCAGATCCTCGACGCCGCGCGCAAGGTCGTCATCATCCCCGGATACGGCATGGCCGTCGCCCAGGCCCAGCACAAACTGCGCGAACTCTACGACGTCCTCACGAAGCGTGGCGTGGAAGTCAGCTTCGCCATCCATCCCGTCGCCGGACGCATGCCCGGACACATGAACGTCCTTCTGGCTGAGGCCGATGTCCCCTACGACCGCCTCATCGAAATGGACGAAATCAACCCTGAATTTCCGCGCACGGACGTGGCCCTGGTCATCGGAGCAAACGACGTCGTAAACCCGGCCGCTCGCTTCACAAAAGGCAGCCCCATCTCTGGAATGCCCATTCTCAACGCCTACGAGGCCCGCACCGTCATGGTCATCAAGCGCAGCATGAATCCAGGCTTCGCCGGAATTGACAACGACCTCTACTATCTTGACAAGACCCTGATGCTCTTCGGCGACGCGAAAGCCTTCGTCGGCAGCCTGATTAAAGAGCTGAACGCCGTCGCCGCCGGAGTTTAAGCGTCGTCTTTGCGCCGGCTTCGCTGACTCGGTCATCCTTGTACCGGGGCGAAGCCGTCACTCTTTCCGGGACGTAGCCGAAGGCCGAAGCACCTGCTTTGTCTGTGTGCATGCGCGTACAAATTCTGTCATCATCAGACAGAGCAAACATGGGCCTTTTCAGCAACGCTCCCGGCCTCTCCACAACGCCAGCGACCGCCCCTCTGGCTGAACGCATGCGTCCGCGCACGCTCGACGAATACGTTGGGCAGGAGCACCTCCTCGGACCGGGCAAGCCGCTGCGTGTCCAGATTGAGCGCGACGATGCCTCCTCCATGATCTTCTGGGGGCCTCCCGGTGTCGGTAAGACCACGCTCGCCAAAATCATTGCTGAAACCACACGTGCCAGCTTCATCGAGTATTCCGCCGTCCTCTCCGGCATTAAAGAAATCAAGCAGGTCATGGCCGACGCCGAAAAGGCCGCCACCTATGGCTCGCGCACCATTCTTTTTGTGGATGAAATCCACCGCTTCAACAAAGCCCAGCAGGACGCCTTTCTCCCTTATGTGGAGCGTGGCTCCATCCGTCTCATCGGAGCAACCACAGAAAATCCGTCCTTTGAGATCATCTCCGCTCTGCTCTCCCGCTGCCGCGTTTACACCCTGCGCGCCCTGACTGACCGGCAAATACTCACGCTCATCGAACGCGCCCTCAGCGATAAAGAACGTGGCCTCGGCAATCTGAATGTGACTGCTGATCACGAAGCACTGGAACTTCTCGCCAACTACGCCAATGGAGACGCCCGCCGCGCCCTCAATGCTCTTGAAGTCTCCGCCGGACTCGCGCAGGTCTCTGGTGGCCGCATCTCGACCGTAACAGCAACAGAAGCCATCCAGCAGCGCGTGCTCCTTTATGACAAGCAGGGGGAAGAGCACTACAACCTCATCTCCGCTCTGCATAAATCCGTCCGCAACAGTGATGCTGACGCTGCGCTGTACTGGCTGGGCCGCATGCTCGAATCCGGTGAAGACCCAATGTATGTCGCACGCCGCCTCGTCCGCATGGCTGTCGAGGACATCGGCCTCGCCGCACCCGAGGCGCTGAATCTTTGTCTTTCGGCCCGCGATGCGATGGATTTCCTCGGCTCTCCGGAAGGCGAGCTTGCCCTCGCCCAGGCCGCCGTTTACCTTGCCCTCGCGCCCAAATCGAATGCCCTCTATACTGCCTACGGCCAGGTCCTCTCAGACATTGAACATACCCGCGCAGAACCTGTTCCCCTGCACCTGCGCAACGCTCCTACAGGATTCATGAAGTCCCTCGGCTACAGCAAAGGTTACAAATATGCGCACGATGAAGCAGGTCGCGTCGCCGATATGGAATGCCTTCCGGAAAGCCTGCGCGGACGCACATACTACCATCCCACAAACGAAGGCCGCGAAAAACTCCTCGCCCAGCGCATGGAAGAGGTCCGCAAAATCAAAGAAGCAAAAAAATCAGAAAAAGAGAAGTAGACCAACACAAACATCGCAACCCGGCGTGGTCTCTCAGAGGCTCTGCACCG
>DASRBV010000362.1:0-3459 GCA_035653455.1 Pseudacidobacterium sp.
GCCGCGCGTTCTTCATGCTGAGACACAGCTCGACCATTCTGTGAAAACGCACTGGTTCGGAAAACCAGTCTTCCCACTCCTGCCTGGCGCGCCGGCCCATTTCCGCCGCGCGATCACGAAGTGAATCCAGTATTTCAGGTGTCCTGTGTACTTCGGATTCAGGCAGGCGAACGGCGAAGGAGTCCCAATCCACCCCATCGTTTGGCACCCATTCGTCAGACAAAATGACACAGGCCCGTCCCATTTTCATGGACTCATAAAGCCGGATGGTCCCCGGTCCCAGCCCGCGCGGACAAAGGCTGAACAATGCATCTCTGATGGACGCGGCATAACGCTGCCAGAAAAGGTCTTTTTCTTCCGGCGTGCCATGGTACAGGATCCTGTAACTTTCCTTGGAGGAATCCAGAAGATAGATATCGTCTCGCCCGAATTTCAGAAATGCTTGCCGTACCGGATGGTTTTTAAGGGACCCGACGAAGGCTGCAAGATACTTTTCCTTTCCGCTGACCGGGCTGTTCTGAATGTAAGGATTTTCCGGCAAAAGATAGAATCCGGAGCGCGTATGCTCCGGAGAAAAATGCTCCTTCTTCAGAGAGGAATAAATTCCAGGGATGACCGGAAAAATGTGGTCACTCCAGTCATAAAGAAAGCACTTTTGCGGATAACGCCGGTACAAAGGATGGGCGCGCACCACCTCGGCAAACATCCCCGTGGTGCCCATTTCCACAAAAAGAATAATGTCGGCCTCAGCCGCATCGCTTACAAGAGTGTGGATGCGAAATCTGTCAATCGCTGCGCTGTGCTTCAATGACTCCAGCGCATAATGCGTATTTGGGTCATATGCCTGGTCTTCATAAACAGACAGCAGGTATACCCTGGCCATTCGTTTTTATCTCCACAAAGGCGCGGACCATCCCACGCCTTTGTCTGAAAGATATTTGGTGGCTGCTTATACGCCAATGACAGCGCAAAGCTCTTTCACAGCGTCTGCGCTCTTCTGCAGCGCGGCAGCTTCGTCATCCGTCAGCTTGATTTCGATGATCTGCTCCAGACCGCGCGCTCCGAGCTTGCACGGGACCCCGACGTAAAGCCCGTGTATGCCATACTCGCCCTGCAGATAGGCCGCGCACGGAAGGATCTTCTTCTTGTCCTTCAGAATGGCCTCGACCATTTCGACTGTGGCAGCCGACGGCGCATAATAGGCGCTCCCAGTCTTCAGATACTTCACAATTTCAGCGCCACCGTCACGGGTGCGTTGGACAAGAGATTCAAGTTTTGTTTTTTCAATCAGTTCCGTGATAGGAATTCCAGCAACGGTTGAATATCTGGGCAGCGGGACCATCGTGTCTCCATGTCCACCGAGGACGAAAGCCGTCACGTTCTCGACCGAGACCTTCAACTCTTCGGCAATAAAGGTGCGGAAGCGGGCCGAATCAAGCACCCCGGCCATGCCAATCACGCGCTCACGATTGAACCCCGATTGCTTGAAGGCCGCCTGCGCCATGGCATCCAGCGGATTAGAGACGACAATCAGGATACAGTTGGGCGAAACTGCCGTGACCTTCCCGACCACATCGGACATTATTTTGTAATTGGTCTGGAGCAGATCATCACGGCTCATGCCCGGCTTGCGCGGAATGCCTGCCGTAATCACAACAATGTCAGAGTTGGCCGTGTCGGCATAATCATTCGTGCCGGTAATATGGCAGTCGCGCTTCTCAATAGGCATCGCTTCGAGCAGGTCCAGGCCCTTGCCCTGCGGAATGCCTTCCACTACGTCAATCAAAACAACATCGGCCAGCTCTTTGGAGGCAATCCAGTGCGCAGCCGTCGCGCCAACGTTTCCGGCGCCTACAATCGTTACTTTTTTACGCATTCCTTCTCCTTATAAAAATCTTGTCATCCAGGACAACCGCGGTCCCCGGGAACACGCGGTTTTCGCCTTCCGGGCCCCGGCGAAGGACCTGCTCATTGCCCTACATATTCTCAATCATTCGTGTGGCAAATTCGCTCGTCTTCACCTTCGTCGCCCCCTGCATCTGGCGCTCAAAGTCGTAGGTCACATATTTCTGCTGGATGGTTTTCTCCATTGAAGATTCAATGAGCTTTGCCGCTTCATTCCAGCCCAGAAACTCAAAGAGCATCACGCCGGAAAGCATCACCGACCCCGGATTGATGACGTCCTTGTCCGCATATTTCGGAGCAGTTCCGTGTGTGGCCTCAAAAACGGCATACCCATCGCCAATGTTCGCACCTGGAGCGATGCCCAGTCCCCCAACCTGCGCCGCGCAGGCGTCTGAAATGTAGTCGCCATTGAGGTTCGGGCATGCCAGTACGCTGTATTCATCCGGACGAATAATCACCTGCTGAAAAATCGAATCGGCGATACGGTCATTGATCAGCACCTTCTTCTTCCACTGACCGTTGCCATGCGATTTACCGATAGAATCCAGCACGCCCTTCACTTCCGCGTAGAGGTTCTTGCGGAACTCTTCCGAGCCAAACTCCAACCCTGGCTCGATCAGCGCGGCATTTTGTTCGACCGTGAGATTCGGATTCGCTTCTACATTGCCGAGTATCCAGCTCTCGCGCTCGGTCACCACGGCATCGCGAAACTCCTGCACCGCGACTTCATAACCCCATTCGCGGAATGCCCCTTCGGTAAACTTCTGAATGTTGCCTTTATGCACCAGCGTGACCGATTTGCGCTGGTTCTCAATCGCATATCGGATGGCGAAGCGCACCAGCCGCTTGGTCCCGGTAATCGAGATGGGCTTAATGCCAACCCCGGAATCTTCCCTGACCTTCTTCTTACCGCCTTTCAGCATCTCGTTGTTCAGAAAGTCAATCAGCTTTTTAGCGTCCGCGCTTCCCTCTTTAAACTCAATGCCCGCATAGACGTCCTCCGTGTTCTCGCGGAAGATCACCACATTCAGCTTTTCCGGATGCTTCACCGGGCTGGGCACACCCTGGTAATACTTCACCGGACGCACGCACGCATACAAATCCAGAATCTGCCGCAGGGCTACATTCAGCGAGCGGATACCGCCGCCCACCGGCGTCGTCAAAGGGCCTTTAATGGAAACGCGCAGGTCGCGCGCGGCGTTCACCGTATCGTCCGGCAGCCAGGTATTGAACTCGCGGAATGCCTTCTCGCCCGCGTAAATCTCAAACCACTTCACGGAGCGCTTGCCGCCATAGGCCTTCTCGACGGCCGCATCAAAAACGCGCTGCGAGGCGCGCCAGATGTCGCGGCCCGTGCCGTCGCCTTCAATAAATGGGATGATGGGATGGTCCGGGACCTGATACTTTCCGTTTACATACTCAATCGGTTTTCCGTCCTGAGGCAGGGGCTTGCCGTTATACGTCGTCTGCATCTTTCTGGCTGTCTCCAAGCAAGATTAAGGAAATGAGAAACTGCAAAGGATGATCCACTTCTGAGGCTAACATCCGCGAAAT
>DASRBV010000363.1:0-10272 GCA_035653455.1 Pseudacidobacterium sp.
CTGATTCAAAACCTTCGCGCACAGGAAGCAAGCATCAAAGCAGAGCTTGACCAGGACAAGGTGCGCTATGGACCGAACTATCCGCGAATTGCAGAATTACAGGCCGAGCTGAACAGTGTGGAAAGGGCTGTACGCGACGAAGTGCATCGCATTGGCGAGCGGGCGCGTACAGACTACGAAATTGCAAAGCAGGCTGAGTCTTCTGCCCGCCGGGCTTTCGAGCAGCAAAAGAATCTGGCCGATGGACTGAACAGCAAGGCCGTAGCATTTGCTCTGGCGAAGCAGGAAGCAGACGGAAGCCGCCAGGTCTATGAAAATCTTCTGGCAAAGCTGAAAGAAGCGGGTGTGCTTGAAGGGTTGCGCTCGACGAACATTACGGTAGTGAATCCGGCGCGTGTGCCTTCTCCGGCGCGTCCCAAAAGCCCCAACGTGCCTCTTTGCTATGCAGCGGCCATGGCAGCAGGATTGTTTTTTGGCACTGCTGCTGCGTTTGTGCGGCATGGTGCAGACAACAAAGTGCGATCCGTTGAAGATGCAGAAAAGATGATCGGAGCGCCACTGCTGGGGCTCGTCCCTATGATCGAAAGCAAACCGGCAAGCAAGAAGCTTCGTTCAAAACAGACGGCCACCATCAGCTACACAGGTTCTCCGTTTGCCGAGGCGCTGCGGACGCTGCGCACATCCCTGATGCTTTCAAGAAGCAGCGCGCCGCCACAGGTCCTCCTGGTTACCAGCCCGGGGGCTGGCGAAGGGAAAAGCACAATTTCACTGGAGCTGGCTACGGTGCTGGCGCAGCAAGGCGCGCATGTCCTGCTGGCAGAAGCAGACCTGCGGCGCCCAGTCTTATCGGAACGTACCGGCGTATACCATGAAACGGCGCTGAGCGCGGCGTTGTCGAACGAAGCGTATTGTCCAGTGCCGCAAAAGATGGAGGCGCTACCGAACCTGTATGTCTTGTGCAGCGGTGATACGCCGCCATTCCCTGCTGAGTTGCTCGGATCGCGAAGAATGCAAAATCTTATGGCGCAGTGGAGATGCGAATACGACTTTATTGTTCTGGATGGGCCGCCCGTGCTGCCCGTGACGGACGCTATCGTGCTGGCGCAGCAATGCGATGCTGCGTTATTGGTCTCGCGCCATGGGCACACTGAAAGAAAGGCGCTGAAGCGCAGCTATGATGTGCTCCTGCGTCATACTCCAGGCGGTGTTGTGGTCGGCGCAGTGCTGAATGCCGTGCCTGATGGCTCCTCAGATTTTTACGATTACTACGGCTACCGGAGTAACAGCTATGGCGCAAAGAAGCTGGCGTAGCTCTGTATGGTTCTTGCTGCTCTTCAGCGCGACCGTTGCTTTGCGCGGGCAGGCAGCAAACAGCAATGAAAGTCTTCTGATTTCGCACGGAGACATGCTGCATATCACAGTCTTTCGTGAGCCTGACCTGGAGCAGCATGTTCGCGTAAAGGACTCCGGTGAGATTGATCTTGATCTGATTGGACCAGTCCGCGTGGCTGGATTTGCTCCGGCAGAGGCAGCGCAAAAGATCGCGCAGGCATACGTGCAGGGCAGATACCTGAATCATCCCCAGGTCTCAGTACTGGTAGAAGAGTACGCGACGCAGCAGGTTTCGGTGCTGGGGCAGGTGACCAAACCAGGCGCTGTGCAGTTGATGGCGCCGCGAAGTCTTCTGGACGTGCTCTCGCTCGCCGGAGGATTGACTGACATTGCAGACCGTCACATCACTATCCAGCGCGGAGACAAGAGCGAAAGCATGACGGTATTTTTGCCCAACAATGCACAGGCCGACCTGCAAAGCACGGTGACGGTGTATCCGGGAGACACGGTCATTGTGCCTAAGGCAGGCATCGTTTATGTGCTTGGTGACGTTGCCAGGCCCGGTGGATACATCATGCAGGACGACGCAAAGCTCACGGTGCTCCAGGCGATTGCGATGGCTGCGGGCGCGAACCGCTCGGCAAAAGAAGACGCAACGCGCCTGCTTCGCAAAGTCAATGGAAAGTATCAGGAGCGGACGGTCCTTCTCCACGAGATTGAGCGCGGCAAACTGCCCGACATGGAATTAGAAGCGGACGACGTCCTTTATGTTCCCTTCAGCATGGCGAAAAACGTGATGCTGGGGGCTTCGGGAATTGTGTCCTCCACCAGTTCGGCGGCAATTTATGCAACTCGATGAAGTGAGGTTCGGCCCAGCCGAACTCCTGTGCGTCATCATTCTCGCTTTTTTTGCCATGCAGGGCGCGATACCTGGAATTGCGCCGAACCAGGCGGCCGAGATGACAAATACAGCGGCAACTCCACTGATGAAGGTTGCCGGGATCGGCTCGCAGATCATCGTGAACGGATTGATTGCTGTACTGGTTGTTCATCAATGGCGCAAACTTTACCGTCTGCGGTTCGCCCTGCAATGGAGCGCAGCATTGGCATTGCTTGCGATGGCATCAGCTTTGTGGTCACAGGCCCCCGCAACGACTGCCCGGCGGGCTGTTCCGTTTGCGCTGGCAACCCTTTTTGGCCTGTACTTTGCGGGCCGGTTCTCTCTTCGCAGGCAACTCTCGATCCTTTGCTTCACGATGACCATTGCAGCTTTGGCGAGCGCGGTGCTGGCGCTGGCATTTCCTTCCATTGGACTGGAGGCGTCCTCAGGGCACTTCGGGAATTGGCAGGGAGTATTCACGCAGAAAAATGCGTGTGGCCGCGCCATGGTTTTTGCCATCGCTGCTGTTCTTTCCTATGGCAAGTGGAATGCCGTTCGCCTTGCATGCTTTGTGCTGTTTGCGTTCGTGCTGGCAATGAGCGGCTCGCGAGGGGCCTGGGTCATCGCGGCCACAATCCTTGTGTTGTATGTGCTTTTGTTGGTACTCGAAAGATTCACCTCTGCAAGCCGTCTGGTTGTTCTGTGTGTCGCCGTCGTCCTGATGGCTGCTGCCGCAATGATGGCGTGGGCATACTTCCCTGTGTTCGCCCTCTTTCTGGGCAGGGATGCCACGCTTACTGGACGCACCGCCATCTGGCAGCAGGTGTGGGCGGCCATCCTCAAACATCCCTGGCTTGGTTACGGGTTTTCAGCTTTCTGGCAGGGAATGAAGGGAGAATCCTACAACGTCATACTAGCCCTGCGTTTCGTGCTCTTTCACGCGCACAATGGATTTCTTGAGGTATGGCTTGAGCTTGGGGCCGTCGGATTGTTGTTGTTTACGCTGGGCCATCTGCGTGCCTGGCGAAGGCTCTGGCCGCTGCTCTTGAAACGGCACATGCCGGAATGCGCATGGATGTTCTTCGTTCTTGCGCTGATATTTCTCTATGACCTGGATGAAAACACGCTGCTGACCTTCAATGGGGCCTTCTGGGTTCTGTATGTTGCTGCGGTTGCTGATATTGAGATACTCGCTGCAGAGCAGGACATCGCGCATGCGCTGGTGGCAGCGCAGAAACGGGCATCATCGCCATCACTTTCTGCCGGAGCGATTGCTGCAAGATGACGGCCACTGTTCAGGCGCCGCGCGCGGTCGCTGTCCGCTTCTATCATCCTGAGCTGGACGCTCTGCGGTTCTTCGCGTTTCTTGCTGTATATATCTGCCATGCAATTCCGGCGGCTTCGGCCCGGGTGGCTCTGATTGCGGACATCAAAGATGCGGGAAATTTCGGGGTCTGCCTGTTTTTTCTGCTGAGCGCGTATCTGATTACAGAGCTGCTGCGCCGGGAGTTGGAAGAATTTGGCACGATTGCCATCCGCGCGTTCTATCTCCGGCGCATCCTTCGCATCTGGCCGCTCTACTTTGGGGTCATTGTCTCCTATGCGATGGGCGGCATCTTTTTTCACGCTCTGCGCATGGAGACGGGACGAATGATTGCGTACTTTCTGCTGGCAGGGAACTGGTACATTGCGCTGCATCCCTGGATACAGACGCCATTGCGGGCGTTGTGGAGCATCTCGGTTGAAGAGCAGTTCTATCTGGTCTGGCCATTGCTGGGGAAGTTTGGCGGAATGCGTGCTTTTATGCTGGCTGCGATTGTGCTCACTCCGTTTTCTCTGATGACTGTGTTCATCGTTGCAGGTGCCCCTTATGCCTGGAACACTGTATGGCTCAACAGCTTTGCGCAGTTCCTCTTTTTTGCATGCGGAGCGTTGCTGGCGCTGGCGCTTAAAGGGCAACTTCCAGGACTAAGAACGTGGGTGCGGGCGGCGCTGGCAATAATGGGTTTGCTGGCCTGGTGGGTGTCCGCTTCTGCAATTCAGATCAAAAGACCCGGTGCACATGTGGCGCCGGCGCAATTTTGCATTGGATATGTGCTGGTTGCATGCGGCTGCATCTGCCTGTTTCTTTCTGTCCTGGGCATCGAGGAGCATTTTGTCCCGCCATGGATGGCCTATTTGGGAAAGATTTCCTTTGGTCTGTACGTATTTCATGAGACGGCCTTTCTGCTTGTAGATGAAGTGCAGAAGCATGCCCTGCGCAGAGATGCTGCATGGCTGCTTGTTCTGAACAAAATCGTGGCATTGGGCGCGACCGTCTTCCTGGCATGGGTATCCTATCGCTTTTATGAATCGCCTTTTCTGCGTCTGAAGCAGCATTATGCTCGCGTGCCATCAAGGAGCGTGTAGGTGCGCAGGGTCATTATCTATCGCAATGAGCTTCTGCCTGCTTCGGAAACCTTTGTGCCGGCACAGGCGAATGCCTTGCAGCGATACGCCCCGGTATTCGCGGGCATCAGGCGCGTGAAGTCAGGACTGAGCATAACGGCCTGCCCGGTAATCACGGTCTCACCGTCTGAGCATGTCTGGAAAAAGCTTCTCCGCAGGATTTTTCTGCGCACCGGCCGCGCGCGCGCTTTTCAGAATGCAATTGTGTCGTACAGACCGGACCTCATCCATGCCCATTTTGCAACAGATGCCTGCGCTGTTTTGCCGCTTGCGCAGCAATTCCGGCTGCCTCTGGTTGTAACGCTGCATGGGTATGACGTCTGCTGCGATGATCAGGCATTTCGCCACTGGCCCACGACACGGGCCTATCTGCGCAGAAGGAAAGCATTGTGGCAATACGCCAGCCTGTTTCTTTGCGTTTCAGAGCATGTGCGCAGACAGGCCATTCTGCGCGGGTTTCCGCAGGAAAAACTATCGGTGCATCACATTGGAGTTTCTACAAGATGTGCGCCAGTCGGCGCAGGTCAGCGGGGGCCTGCAACCGTCCTGTTTGTTGGCAGGCTGGTGGAAAAGAAGGGCTGTAATTATCTGGTCCGCGCCATGTCCGGAATCGTTCGAGAAGTTTCGGATGCGAAGCTCATCATCATAGGAGACGGCCCGCTCCGAAACGCCCTGGAACACGAGGCCCTGCCACTCGGTGAAAGGGTTGTTTTTCTCGGGCAGCAATCTCACGATCAGGTAATGCAATGGATGCGCAGCGCGCGCGTGCTGGCTGCTCCCAGTGTTTGCGCTTCTGATGGCGACCAGGAAGGCCTGCCGACGGTTTTATGTGAAGCTCAGGCGCTGGGGCTTCCTGTAGTGACATTTGCAACTAATGCAGTTACAGAAGCGCTTCCCGGTGAGTTGAGAAATGCAATGCCTTACGAGCGCGACGAAGCTGGCCTTGCGCGTGCGGTTGTTCGGCTCATTCAGGATGGCGCGCAGTGGAAGCATGCAAGCGCGTTGGGAAGACAGTACATGGAAGAGCAGTTTGATATCGAGCGGCAAACGCGCACTCTTGAAGAAATATATGACAAGGTGATTGCGGATCCGGTAGATAAAGTGCGAGGGAGTGGTACAGGAAGGGCCTCAGACATGCCTGAGGTCCTTCCTGTACCTTAGGTCCAATTATCGCTGGGCGGCCTTTTCGCGAAGGCCGGGGCCGAGCGCAAGCCCGATCAGCGTCTTCTGTTCCATCTCGTGCGCTTTGGCTGATCCGGTTGCCGGGCTGGCGGCTGCCGAGCGCTTAATACTCAACACCTGGCGGTCGCGAACGAGCCGCTTGAGGCGCGGCATCACAAACGACAGCGCACCCATGTTCTCCGGTTCTTCCTGCACCCAGATGACCTCGTGCGCTTCAGGATGTGCCTTGATGGCGGACTCAAGTTCGGCCTCGGGCCACGGATAGAGCTGTTCCACAAAGATAATGCCTGTGGTCGTGTCTTTGCGTTTTTCGCGTTCGACGCGAAGCTCGTGTCCGATTTTTCCCGTACAGACAAGCAAACGCTGCGCGTTCATAATCTTTGTTTCCGGCAGAACATTCTGGAAGTGCGGACGCTCAAGTTCTTCAATCGGGGAGACCGCATCCGGATGGCGCAACATGCTCTTCGGCGTAAAGACGATGAGCGGCTTGCGCCATTTCCGCAGCGCCTGGCGCCGCAGGAGGTGGAAGTACTGTGCTGCCGTTGACGGCTGGCAGATCTGCATATTGTCGTGCGCCGCAAGTTGCAGATAGCGTTCGATGCGCGCGCTGGAGTGCTCAGGCCCCTGGCCTTCATATCCATGGGGAAGCAGAACAACCACTCCCGCAAGCAGTCCCCACTTGTCTTCGCCTGAAGAGATGAACTGGTCAATGATGATCTGAGCACCATTGGCAAAGTCGCCAAACTGCGCTTCCCACATCACCAGCGCCTCGGGAAAGTCCCGGGCATAGCCGTATTCGTAGCCAAGTACCGCCGCTTCAGAAAGAACAGAGTTGTAGACCTCGAACTTCGCCTGGTTCTCTGTCAGATGATTCAGCGGGACGAATACCTGCTCATTTTCAATATCAACCAGGACGCTGTGGCGCTGATTGAATGTTCCGCGCTGGCTGTCCTGCCCGCTCAGGCGGACAGGCACTCCAGACTTAAGCAATGAACCGATTGCAACTGCTTCGGCCATTCCGTAGTCAAAGGGCAGCTTGCCCTCACCCATCTTCCTGCGCTGTTCGAGCAGCTTTTGAATTTTGGGGTGGACATGAAAACTTTCGGGCGCGCTGGAGATTCCTTCTGCAATCGCCCGGATTTCGTCCTTCGTCAGCCCGGTTTCGACTTCATACTCCGGCTTGTACTTACCGCCTTTGAACTGTGACCAATAGTCAGGCAGCACAGCCAGTGTCGGCATCTTTTTCATCTTTGTGGCAGTGCGCTGCGCCTCGGCAAATTCAGTCTGGAGTTCGCGTACCCGTCCGCTGATGTCTGCGCCCAGCTTCTTTGCGTAAATTTCATAGAGTGGCGGATGCTCTTTGATCTTCGCGTAGCGCAGAGGTTGCGTGATGGTCGGGTCGTCTACTTCGCTGTGTCCATGACGGCGATAGCCAATCAGATCAATGACAACATCGCTCTTGAAGGTGTAGCGGTATTCGGCGGCCAGTGCGGCCAGGCGAACAACTGCATCCGGGTCTTCCGCATTCACGTGGAAGATGGGGATCGGCAGGCGCTTTGCAATATCGGAGGAAAAACGCGATGAATTTGATTCCTCGGGATCGGCGGTGAATCCGAGCAGGTTATTCACGATGATGTGAATGCTTCCGCCAACCGAGAAGCCCTCGACATTGCCGAGGTTGAGCGTTTCTGCCCAGATACCCTGTCCGGCAAAGGCCGCGTCTCCGTGGATGGCCAGAGGCAGCACGCGGTCAATTCCTTCAGCGCCATAGCGGGCCTGCTTGGCGCGTGCGCGGCCCATCACGACTGGGTCTACCGCTTCCAGATGGCTGGGATTTGAGACCAGATGCAAAGCGAGTGTTTTGCCATCGCGGGTTTCATAGGTGCCGGTTGCGCCAACGTGGTACTTCACATCGCCGCCGCCAAGAATGCTGCGCGGGTCCACATCTTCAAATTTAGAGAAGATGTCTGCCGGAGATTTGCCGAAGGTATTGACCATGACGCTGAGACGTCCACGATGGCTCATGCCCATGACGGCCTTTTCGGCGCCGAGTTCAGCAGCGCGGTTCAGCAGTTCGTCAAGAAAGGGAATAAGAGCGGTCACGCCTTCCAGCGAAAAGCGCTTTGTTCCCAGATAGCGCGACTGAATCACCTGCTCAAAAATGTCGGCCTTGATCAGAAGGTCGAGAATACGCTGCTGGTCAGCAGCAGGTGGTTCTGATTCCATTCGCTCTGCGATCCATTGGCGGCGCTCGCGGTAAGGAATGTGCATGAACTCAGTAGCAATGGTGCCGCAGTAATAGCTGCGCGCCTCTTCGGCATATTCGCCTTCGTAATCAAGGTCTGGGACCGGTTCGGGAGTGAGGTATTGGCCGAGAGGGTCGAGTTGGGCCTGGAGGTATCCCCAGCGGCGGAAAGCGTCAAAAACTTGTTCGCGGTTTTGGGTTGCCTGTTGCAGTTCAGAATGTGCGGGTTCCAGCTTTGTAGCACTCATAAATATCGTGTCCGAAAATCGCCGGCGTAAACAATCGAATTGTCGGGATAAATTTGCCCGGAAAAATGGCCAGAGATTTCATCGTCTCTTTTATTTTACTGGTTTGGAGAAGGTTGTGGGATTCGGTGCGCAAAAGCTGTTCTCGCAAACCGGAATTTGTATCGAACTTCCGTACCATAGAATCTAACGAACGTCATGAGCTCCTCTCTTACGGCCAGTGCTGAGAAGGTTCCTGAAACCCCGTCTTCCGGCGGACTTCTGCGAGTATTGGCGGTCATTAGCTTCTGCCACTTGCTCAATGACATGGTGCAGGCCCTGCTCCCTTCGATCTATCCCATTCTGAAAAGCTCATTTCATCTGAATTTCGGACAGGTTGGGTTCCTTACGCTGACCTATCAGATTACGGCCTCACTCCTTCAGCCGCTTGCCGGACACTATGCTGACCGCAAGCCGCGGCCGTTTTCGCTTGCCTTCGGAATGGGTTCTACACTCTGCGGACTCGTGCTTCTGGCCGTAGCGCCCACCTTTGGCTGGCTTCTGCTGGCTGCATCGCTGGTTGGAGTAGGTTCTGCAATCTTTCATCCTGAGTCATCCCGCGTGGCCCGCATGGCTTCTGGCGGGCGGCATGGGTTCGCGCAGTCGTTTTTTCAGGTTGGTGGAAACACAGGATCAGCCATCGGCCCGCTGCTTGCAGCCTTTATCGTCTTGCCGCACGGCCAGAAGGGAATCGCGTGGTTCGCCATTCCCGCAGTTCTCGGAATTTTCGTGCTGACTAGGGTCGGCGTATGGTCAAAGCACCATCAGGCCCTGGCTGCTTTTAGAAAGAGCGCCCGAGAGATGGCCACACGGCAGACGCTTTCAGGAAAACGCGTTATCGGCGCGCTGACTGTGCTTGTTGCGCTGATTTTTTCCAAGTACTTCTATCTGGCGAGCCTAACAAGCTATTACACGTTTTATCTCATCAGCCACTTTCATGTTTCCGTACGCACGTCACAGGTCTTTCTCTTTATCTTTCTGGCTGCGGTCGCGGCCGGCACGATGATTGGCGGCCCTGTCGGCGACAGGTATGGAAGAAAATATGTCATCTGGGTTTCGATTCTCGGAGTACTTCCGTTCACGCTTCTGCTGCCTCATGCAAATCTCCTCTGGACAGGCATTCTCAGCGTGATTATCGGTTTTGTGATTTCATCGGCCTTCTCGGCCATTCTTGTTTACGCGCAGGAACTGGTTCCAGGACGCATCGGCATGATCTCCGGGGTCTTTTTCGGCTTCGCCTTCGGTATGGGCGGCATTGGAGCAGCCGTGTTGGGCAGACTGGCCGACGCAACGAGCATTGTCTTTGTCTATAAACTTTGTGCGTATCTGCCTGCGATTGGCCTGCTGACAGGACTTCTTCCTGACCTGGAACCGGGACATAAAGGCGTCTTCAGGAAAGCATGAATCCTGTGTGATGTACAGCCTCTAAAGTTCATGACGTAAACTATGTAGACATTTGCTACCTTCAGCATTGAAAAGTTCGTTCATGTTGTCCATCTTAGCTTGTATAGTTGATTTTCTTGGGGACTTGTATACGAAGGCGGATTGCCACCAGGGCTGCAATCAGAAGCAACCCAGTGGAGGCGGCCAATGCAGCATGGAAGCTATGCGTAGCGTCGCTGACACGGCCCATTAGATATGGGCCGCAGAATCCGCCAAGCGCACCGACGGAATTGATGATGGCAATGCCGCCTGCCGCTGCGGTTCCGCGCAGCATGGCGGTGGGCAGTGCCCAGAATGGCCCGAAGCATCCCCATACGCCGGCCGCGGCCAGAAATAAGGCGGACATGGCCACCCAGGGACTTTGCAGTACAACACTCAGACCGAATCCGGCTGCTGCGCCCGTGAGTGAAGCGAAAAGATGCCATCGGCGCTCCTGCTTCTCATCTGAAGAGCGTGCA
>DASRBV010000364.1:0-5833 GCA_035653455.1 Pseudacidobacterium sp.
TCAAGTGTGGGTGTCCCGGCTGATCCGGCTACGGCAAAGAAATTCAGCTTTGAAGGGTCTGTCAACGGCAGACTGGCGGAGCGGTCATACGGGCCGCCGCCAAGCGGCGCTGGAAATCCATAGGAGTAGTTCACGCGTAGCGATTGTGGCAGTGGAAGATCACTGGCGAACTGGATGCGTCCGAGTTCGGGATCCATGCCAATCATGCCTGATGGAACATGGCACCAGGTGCTGAGATTGCAGCAGCAGATGTGCTCAAGTGGAACAGGCAGACCGTCTGCAAAAAGCTGAATACCGGGCCGGCTGTTGTTTTGGTAGAAAGCACCGGGAGTTTTGCAGAACTCGCGCCGTGTAATGGGCTGTGGAACATCTTTGCGCGTAGTGAGGTGACTGAATGAAGCACGAACAGCAGGCAGCGGAAACAGTGGAATGTTCATCCCCAGCGAACTGAACAGGAAGCGTCCATTGCCGAGAGAAAAGGCTGGGGCATTCGTTACCGGCCAGCTTTGCCACCGCCAGAGCCAGATGCCCACGTCGGGAATATTGAAGCGGCCAGGGCCATGCAGGGCGATGTCGAGCGGTGTGGGATCGGGGTCGGCTGCAATACGATTTCGCGGAGCGATGCGGCGCACATCAACCGTGCGGTTCTGCGTGTCGAATGCGGTAGCGATCGTTTCAAGCGTGCCTTCGTGTCGCACGTTGACCGTCGCAACATGATGCGGACGCACATGGCGCATGCTTTCAGTGGTGATGAGCCGCTTGAAATATTCAACAGCCAGGGCCTCACGGCCCGAGACGTCCATCGCTACCTGCTCGAGCGCGATGCGTGTTCCTTTACGGCGGCGGTAACCGATCGTATTGGCGACTTCAGAGCGGCTTTCAATGTTTGCGGCTGCGACATCGTAAATGGAGTTGTAGCCGATAAGATCGCCAATATAGGGGACCACCCACTGCGCGCATGTTTCGATGAACTGGTCATCGTAAAGCTGTTCGATGTTGTTTTCGATCACCGCAGCCTGTTGTGCGATGACAGCAAAAAGCGATTGGAGCGGGCCTCCTTCTGCTGCGTCGCGAGTGCGGTAGACCGCAGGCAGTAAGGCATACAGTTGATCTCCGTTGAGGCTCATGACCACACTCCGAGATTGCCGATGGTTGCAGGATCAATCAGAAGCATCTGCGCAGGCTGCGGCGCCTGATTGACCGTGGTTGGATGCAGAAAGGTCAAAGTTGAAAACCGCCGGAGAGGAAATCTGAAAATCGGTACAAGCGAACGGACCGTGGGCGAAGATGCGCAGAGCACCGGAGGCACGATGGACGAAAGTGGCTCTCCACTAAGCCCTAAGGATTGCAGTTGGACCGCGACAACACCGGGTGTCTGCTGCATCAGTTCGATGATTTCGCTGGCGACGACGTTTTGCCCAGGCTGGCGCGCCCTGAACGAGAAAGCGTTGCTGACGTTCTGCCACACATCAGCCAGCACAAGTGGCGGCGAGTAATCGCTGTCTACGCGAATCTTTGCGGTGAACGTAAAGAGCGTTGGTGCATACGAAACAACTTTCAACGGCACATAAGGATTGCCCTGGGAACGCAGAGCTTGCACCAGATGAGTGATGATGTCGTCATCGGGATGAAGTACCGCGCCATTTTCTCCGGCGACCGTGAGGTAAACCCCGCGTGTATTGCCGAACCATGTCCATGTGGCCAACGCCTTTGCTATTCCGGCGAAGGCGAGCGCGTAGTTCTGGTAGTCCTCGAGCGAGACGATGCGGTTGAGTGTAAGCGTGGGCAGCGGCGCGCTGGTGCGGGCGTCATCTGATGATGCAGGATCAGCTGCGCCGGAAGCGGGACTGGGGTTCGTCGCGGACTTCAGCCCCTGCGGACGGTCGAGCGGCTGTGAAAGCTGGCCCGCCTGTACCATGCCTGCGATCCCAATGCCTTTGCGATAGACAGCGCGAATATTGGCCTGTCCTGTCGGTGTGCGCGAACCGTTGGTGCCATTTCCAAACTGGATGACGACATTTCCCGCAGCGTTGACGCGCGTAACGAAGACGCGATCTGCAGGACCGGATGACAGAAAATTCGGGACTTCATGCCATTGAAGATTGTTCACCCAGACCTCAAGCGTAGACTGTGAACCATTTCCCGAAGATGCTGAGACATACGTCAACGGGGCCTGCTTCAGCGTGAATTCAAGCGCATCGTTCGTAGCGTCGCCATTGCCCAGGATCTCTTGTACGGTTTCTCCGTGCGTTGCATCTACTGCATTCGCGTTCACATTGACGGTGGCACGGTCATAGATGCGTCCCAGAGGCTGCACAAGCGACAGCGTAGTAGTGTCTCCCTGGACGCTTGTACTCTGAACAATTGCGGCCTCGCCCACTGTGGGATCACCCGAATCAGACGGAAGCAGCGTGACGTTGCCTGTATCTGTAAGCAGGGACCCGGGCACGCCGCTCAGTGTGATGACGCTCCAGAGGTCATTCACTGGTGGAAAGCTGTCAATGAGAAAAATCTGACCATCAGAAACCGTCAATGCTCCGGCAGCATTTGCAGGTGTAAAGATTGCGCTGGCTCCAGTGACGACTTGCAGGCGGACCCGCTTTCCTGAAACTCCGATGGGCTGGTTTGACGCAATCTTCTGACCACCCACAATGGAAAGGGTTGTTCCTTCGACGGGAGCAAGCATTCCGGATTGCTTTGTGTAACTGCCGTCGAGGGCCCAGCCCGTAAGCGGTAGAGTTGTTGGCGTCAACTGGACGCTCTGAATATATGCAGTGATGTCGCGCGTCTCTTTTACAAACTCCCAGAGGACTTCGTTCAACGACAGGGCCTTGTCCCCGTAGATGATTTCACCGAGGTCGAGCGTGAGTTGTGTTGTTTTTGTGGTCAGAGTGAATGCATTGGGATTGGATTCAGACGGGGCCGCGGTGATTTGAAAGAACGAGGTATAGCCGAGTCCGGTCAGAACGACCCATTGACCTGCTTCCAGACCGGAATAGGAGGCGTCGAGGTTGATCTGCCCGCTGTTTTCTTTAAATGTCCGAGTGAAGTCCCAGTCGGTACCACCTGCAACGTAACCGGTGATCTTCGTCGCGTCTATACCGCTGTTTTCGCCATTTGGGATCAAGGGCATGGCTGGCGCCTGAACGCCATACAGCGCGGCCTTCCTGCGAAAGACATATACGCTGACGTTGTCCAACGCACCTTGTAATTCGCTGGTGAAGGTGTTGTCCCAGGTAATTTTTGTCCGCTTTGCATCGGGATCAACGAAAACATGAGTGACGTAATGGACGTCGCCTATGTTTTTCGAGGGAGGCTTCCCCGCCGCGCTGCTGACAAAGAGCAGTGCGTCTCCAACACTGATATTGTTGGCCGTGCCCTCGATCCAGGTGCTGGTGTCGGAGGGTGAGAGCTGCCACGGCCGCGCGGTCTGCGCTGGCAATGCATTCCATGCAATGACAGCGGTGAGATCGGCCGATGTTTCAAAGACCTGCGGCGTCTGTCCGGGGCCAGGAATGCTCTGCACGCGGGTACCTGTGGGAATGAGCACGTTGTCGGGCGATCCGGGAGCGCTGCTGAGTGTGAAAGCGAGAATGTCAGAGGCCGCAACGCCACGTGAGGGAACATATCCAACCAGACGCGCCAGCTCAAAAACAGAACGCTGGTCTACGGCGGTGCGCAGCCACGCTTCGTTTGCGGACCGCTCCTGATAAAAGGTGAGAATATCGCAGACGACAGACCACGCATCGAGCAGAGCAATCGTGAAGTCAGATGAGTCACGCGTGCGAAGCAGGGCAAGCGCCGGATAATCAGGATCGGAAAGCGAAGCCAGCAGACTCGCCCTGAAGCTGCTGTAGGTCCCGGCGCGATAAACAATCGCAGACAAAGCAGGACGGTTGTAAATGACCTGCGGGGTCTCGCGGCCCATGCCCTCGCAGCAGCCGCACAGTTGTTGGTCCTGGATGACGCACTCGCCGTTCATTTGCCACCATCCATGTGCAAAACAAAAATGCCGTGGTCCAGACGGTTGGGATCGTTGTCACACCGCGCAATCTCAAGCCGTCCCATAGTGAGTTGACCCTGTGCGACTCCGTCAACGGAAGGATCATCCATGCGTTCAAATACCGTGAGTGTTGCTGACACTACACCTTCTACGGATTGCGCGGCGGAAATCAATGGACTGGCGTAGACAGTTTGCCCAAAGGTAAAGTTTTTCGGATTGAGCAGACCTGGCTGTCCACTGCACTGATTTCCCGTGATGAACAGATGCAGGAGCGCTTCTTCCACATCGCTTTGGAAGTGGTCTGCCGCAACACAGATTTCCATCTCGATACGCAGGCCTACAATCTTTGCGCCTTCTGACTCGATGTCTACGCCCATCATGCGGCGCATATTGAGCGTGTCGTTGACAGCGGTGATAAGTGCAGGAGACATTGCTTTTGCTGGAGAAACAGAGACAAATGCCGTATGCCAGCTTCCTGTCCAGCGCAATGTGCCGCGCGCTTCGCTAACACCTGCGACGGTCATGGCCTGGGTGCCGTAATCATCTTCCATCACGGCGCGTAATTGCGTCTGAAAACTGAAAGGAGCGTACTGGCGAATGTGTTCCATGTCTTCCGGATCTGTTCCGCCGGCTGCGGCGAGCGGATTGCGCACGCCAGTGATTCCGGGCACAGGCGTAACAACATGCGCGAGCGTATCGCGTCCGATATTGCCGGCGCTGCCGTTGCCCACGCGATATAAAGCGTAAAAATGCTGGCCCTGTTCCGGGGCCATTCCATATTGGCCATCGCCGAAGCGCAGAAAGACGCTTCCATTGTGCTCGATCTCCGGTACGCAGACACGCTCGTTCTCATTGCTGGAAAGCAGGTCCGGAGGCGATGGAATGGTCCAGAATTGGCCATCGTCGCTTTGGATCTGAATCTGCGGCTGAGCAGCAACAGCCGTAGCAGGAGGCGCAAGAAATGCCGATGCAGGAGCTGAAGCATCGAATGGCAATGCAAAGGTGAGCGGTGAATTCTGAAGCTCGGGATAATATCTTGGCCGCCCTGCCGGCGGACCAGGCTGTCCTGAGCAACTGCAACTGGTTGCAGGGTTCGGCGCGGGAGGCGCCGCGGGGACTTCGCGCAGGTCCTCCCAGCGATCAAGCCAGACGCCGTGGTCAACAGGAATGATGTTGCCATGCGCTACGCTGACCGCTGGTACAAAGACGGTCTTGCCGTCAGCGTCAGTAAACGTCGAAGAAATGCAAAGAGGAAATGGCAAAGCATCCTCCTGCGCCCACTCGATGCGCGTGACAGATTTCAGTGTCAACGGATCCATCAGCACAGAACTGTCATGGATCAGGCGCACCGCCCAGCGATGTGTTGGGTCCGCATCGGCGCTGTTTCCGGTTTGAGGGCCAGCCACTTCTTCAAAGACAAGAATCGTCCCTTTTTTCAAGCTCGTGAAGTTTCCTGCAAGTGTTGCTTCTGTTGCACCAGGAGGCAGGCAGCAGTTCGTATCGCTCCACGTATAGAACTGCATTTCGTTTTGTTCAGGGTAGAGTGTTGCGTCTGCCATGCTGGCGAAGATGGGCTGCGTGGTTTTCGCAAGCTGTTGTGCGGCGGTGCTTCCAGGTTTTGCTGATGCGGGCAATCCAGGCACGCGAGCGTAAAAGTGTGTTCCCTGAGGCAGGGTAATGTTTGCGGACACCGAAAGCGCAACCCACGCGCGCGCATTACATCCTTCGTTGAGATAGTAGTCCACCAGACGCGCATGCCGGCGTAATGAGATGCGGCTGCGCGCCGTGCCAATATAGGCCTCCGTGCTGACGGCGTCCTGCTGGTAGCTG
>DASRBV010000365.1:0-4534 GCA_035653455.1 Pseudacidobacterium sp.
TCCACCATCAACGATCCGCCAAGCTCGAAGCTGCTGATTGCACTGACAAATGTCTGTCCGTCATAGCCGTTGCCGCCGGAGCAGGTAAGCCCATTCGCGGTAAGCGATACGTGCTGGCCTGGGTCTTGTACTTGCCACAGGCCTGGATTCACGGCCGGTCCCTGAAATAAATCCACAAGCGGATGTGCTTTTGAAGATGACGGAAAGAACGGCCCTTCCGTAAGCTCGAAGAGCGTGGTAATACCGTCCCCCTGAAAGATTTCCGTCACGTAGGCAGATGGCTCCTCATCACCACAGACGGTCACGTCGTTCGCCAGCGTCTTTACTAACGATGCCTGTAAGTGGCCCATCTGCAAAGTGCCCGCAGATTCGCTCAACTGGTGCGTAATGCTGCCAATGGGTGCAAGTGTGACGCTGCCGGCAATTGCGCGATACGCATTGCGCGAGTGCGATGCCAGAAGGCCAGCATTTGCAGACCAGTTCTCCGATGGTTCTGCGACAAATCTTCCTGTAATGCCCGTCGCCTGCGCTGTGTTGAAGGAAAGCCTTGCTGCATCCACCGTTGCGGTGAAGGACTGTAGGATCTGCCCCGCAGGCTCGGTGTACATCGCCATCAACTGTGGAACGCCCTGCATGTCCAGCAGCAGCTCGTCACTAATGGCTGAAACAACGGCCTGATAAACCGGTCCGGCAGTCCCTTCTCCGGCCAGCTCCAGCGCAGGCTCAGTGGCGATGTATCCGGTAAACAGCACTGTTCCGTTGTTATCAGACACAACGACCCTGCCAAAGCGCAGCGGCGTCGCGAGATTCGCAGCCGATGGCACAAGCACAAACGAGCAGATACCGGGTGCATTCAATTCGTGCTCAATGCGCAGCGGAGGTCTTGCGGCAAGCGCAGAGGTGTAGTCTACATTATCAATCGTCAGCTTCACTCGGACCTCCTTTAGACCAGCGCGACAGGCGCTGGCAAAAAGCTGCGGAAGCACACCACCTGCTCGCCATCATTTGTGTCGGTAACAGGCAGCGCGCGAAAGCTCGCGTTCAGCGCGACACGTTCCAGCGGCGCTGCAAGAACATCATTCGTCTCCTGCGCTCCCTGCATGGCCTGCAATCGCGGATAGTGGAAGAAAATGCGCTCACCTTGTTCGCCGGGCATGACAAAGAGCGCAGACCACTCCTGGAAAAAGCTCCCGCCTTCGCGGTCTACAAAGCCGAGGATGGGCTGCGCCTTCATTGCGTTCGCGGGGGTGCCCGCAATCAAGGGCTGCGCCAGGGTGAGGCCGCCCGGCGTTACCTGAGCAACGCGCGCTACGTTGAATGTTACCCGGCGGATGTAGTCGGCATCGTTGTTCACCGCCGCTGCGCTGCGAAGATACGCTGCCGATACTCCGCTGCCGACGAATCCCGTCTGGCCTGCGTAGTCCACATCTACTGCAACAAGAGCACCTGCGCTGAAATTTGCTGTATCGCCCGCATTCAGCGCGATGAACGTTGGCGTAGAGCCTGCCTGCACGCTGACGGCAGGCATCGCCTTCGCGCCAGATCCGTTTGCAGCACTACCGCTTGCAGGCTGAAGCAGGTTCATGTGCTGAGATCCGCATGCAAGAGCCATGGTGAGCTTGTTCCACGTCTTAAAACGGAAGGACACAGTGGCACCCACGGCTTCCCGCACCTGATACTGCGTGGTTGCCGGAACGCCCGTATTCAACGCGCTGAAAGTGCTGGCCGATTTGCGCGCGAAGTCCTCGATCCATCCCAGATCAATCCACGGCGCGGGCGGAACGTCGAGCGGAAACTGCGCATTCTGTGAAGGATCAAAAATGGTTGGCGTCTGATTTGTGCGGTTGACAGGAGCAAAATATGCGCGTACGCGCCGCGTGACTACAGGCAGCGCCATGAAATTTGTAACCGTCGCTGTGCTCATCATTCACCCTGCTCTTCAAATGCGAAGACATTCACCTTTACCACCCGCATAAGCCTTTCGCGCGAAGTCGCGAGCGGAGAAAATTCCGGAGCAGTCCAGAAGACCAGCGTCTCCATCTGCGCCGCTGGAGTTTGTGTGTAGTCCATCTTCTGCGCAGAAGCTGGTTGAAGGATGGAAAGCAGCTCCGCGTCCATCTCAGCCATCGCCCGACCGCGATCAAGGCCGCTATTTGTCTGCGTTCCGCCTGTTGCGTAGTGGATCTCACAGGTCATCTGTGTAAGCGTGGAGGGCAGTTGCGTGTCTGCGTTGAGGACTGTCCAACGAAGCACGAAGACATCGCTGGGCAGCTGCGACATGGGGGCCTCGGCCTCTTCCACCAGAATTCCAGGCCGCTGCACGCCGCGCAGCATCACCACGCGCTGCGGATTGAGGGCCGCCAGCCGGTTGCGCAGCGTGATGTAAAAAGTGTCTTTTACGTTTTGCATTGATTTGTCGTCCTGAATGAACTGCACTCCGGGTCACGACATCTCCAAAGGGAGATGGAACTTCTTAAGGCAGAGTCTGTTTCAGCGAGTGCGATTCACGTAACAGTAAGTGATATAAATACACCTGCCCCAGAGCTTCGGAAACAGAGCGCGATTCAATCACGTATTGCGCGTCATTTATAAGCACGCCCGCCGCTGAATCAAACAATGCATCAGCCGACGTAAGCTGGAGCGCGCCCACCTGCTGCTGCACGGCGGATGCAGAGAGCAACAGCTCATATTTCGGAAGCTGTCCTTCACTCATCGCCGCGCGCACCTGACGGAAGATCGCGGGAGACAGAGTCATCTGTTGGAAATTGGGCGCGTTCACACCTATCTGGCTGGCATCGCTGCTGTCGGGTGTGGCTGGAGCAACCAGCAATGAAACAGTCGTACCACCTGCTGCTCGCAGCAACACATCGGCCATCAATGCCGGACTCTGGTTCGGGTTTCTTACGCTGAGATCACTCATGGCTCACCCTAACCGGTTGGCGACCCACGGTTTCAGCAGCTCCTCGACCGTGGCGTCAATTAATGAGTTGGAGAAGTAGTCCATCTGCAGAGTGTCCACGCGGCTGCGCTTTACGTTCAGTCCCGGAGTGGCCTGTGCGTTCTTCACAATCAGCGCACACGCGGACTTCACTGCATCGGGAATCGTTGCCAGCCCTGCCGTGTATGTCACCTGCACTTCATTGAAGGGAAGCCCGTACACATTCATCGGAAAGATCAACTCGCCCGTATCTGGAACAAAATCCACAGTAGATGGGTCCACCTGCGTCCAGCTTCCAGGCAGCGCAAAGGCCCAGGCAATCTCTTCCTGCATGGGATAAATCAACTGCCCGCGCCGGGGACGCGCGTACCGGGCCTTAATGCTGATCAAAGGAGATGTTGCCGGGGCCACCGTGACCAGCGGCAGATAACTCAGCCGCACGGTCTGCACGCCTGTTGTCAGCCGCAGCCTCTCTATATATTGTGTTGGATTCAGGCTTGCGCGCCTGCAATGGTTCTCCATCAGCGAGGATGCAAGCGTGATCCAGTCATCGGTCGTGTCAGCCGCAAGCCCGTAGCTTGTGTACTCTGTCGGTTGTAAATAACCCATTGTGTCTCCGCGCTGCCGGAGTGCCGCAGCAAATGTTTTGCAAAAAAAAGCCGGCCCCGTCATCCAGGGCCAGCTCTCCAGGAAGAAGGATTAGCGGTCTACGAGCACCTGATAATGCGCATAGTTCGCGCCCTTCACTACAACACCGCCAAACTTCACCACGACATACTGCGAAGCCAGCGAGCCAGGTACGCCGAGTTGGAAGACGCGCGGATTCGGGTTGCTCAGCCAGTGGTACTCGATCATGTCCTCGCTCACGATGTAGGCGGGAAGCACAGCCGAGCCCGACCCGGGCGTGCCCGTGTAGCTCAGCGCCCAGTCTGGAATCAGCGGCAGTTCGCCGGCCTGCGTGGAGAGCGTCTTGACGGTGAAGCCCGCGACCTCGCGCGTGTTCAGCACCACATTGAACTCGGACTTCATCTCGCGGTCAATCAGATCAAGCAGCACCGGATTGGCATAGATGGCTGTTGGACGCACAGCAAAGTTGCTGTTCGCCACCATCTGCGCAACGGTAGACTTGAGGCCATCCACTATGCTTTGCGAGGTGCCGATGGTGACGGTATTGCCGCCAGCAGCAATCTGCGCCGCCGCGCCATAATATTGCGTGGTGGTCGGGCTGCTCAGTGAAGTATCATTGCCATTCCACAGCGCGATATCATGCGTATGCAACACACCCTCGACCGTGTCCACCAGGTCTTTGGCCTGTAGATAAGCGAACTGCTTTTGCTGCGTGCCCAGCTCAATGTCGAACAGGTTGTAGTTCAACTGCGCGACAATGGCCTTGAGCGGGACACTGCGCTCTACGCGCGTGGGGCTTACCACTGGGGCCACGATGTTGCGCGGGTCCACGAAGCCTGCGGTTCCGGGAGAAGGAATACCCGTCTCTTCAAAGAAGCGCGATGGATGCCCAGTCGCCGGCACCTGCTTAATGCGCTGGCCAAAGATGCCGCGCCGCCGCACGATGTCGGTAATCTCAGTCTGGTAAAA
>DASRBV010000366.1:0-15376 GCA_035653455.1 Pseudacidobacterium sp.
GAAGGACTTGGCATGGAGGTCTGGATGACAAAATGATTTCACTTCCGGTTTTGGGACACCGCATTCGACGCACCAGTTGTTCTTTATGCTTTTGCAATGCTGCGCCCGCTACACTAACAATAGATGAAGCATCGCACAATCAAACATTATGAGCTGGTAAGGCGGCTGGGCGCGGGTGGCAGCGGCGTCGTATTTCTTGCCAATGACACGCTGCTGATGCGGCCCGTGGTGCTGAAAATCCTGAAGCGCGGCGCGCTCACGCTCGAGCAGATGCGCACAACCGTGCTGCGCGAGGCGCGGATGGCTTCGGCCATTGAGCATCCAAATGTCTGCGCCATTTACGAAGTGGGCGAGGAGGGCGAAGAGGCCTTCATCGTCATGCAATATGTGCCTGGGCAGTCGCTGGACAAGATCATTGCCAAAGGTCCGGCCAGTATTCAGCTCGTGCTTTCTGTTGGCATCCAGATTGCCGATGGTCTGAATGCTGCGCATTCGCTGGGCATTTTTCACCGCGACCTGAAGCCGGCCAATGCCATTCTGACGGATGGCGGCCTGGTGAAGCTGCTGGATTTTGGCCTGGCGCGGCGTATCAGTCTGGAGGAAGCGGAGTTTGATCCCGCGAAATCTTCGCGGCGCAAGACCGGGCCGGTGGCTGCCACTTATACGGCGCGCGGCGGCACCATCGCCTACATGGCCCCGGAGCAGTTTGTGACCGGGCAGAGCAGCGTACAGAGTGACATCTGGGCGCTGGGCGTCATTTTGTATGAACTGGTCAGCGGACGGCATCCATTTGCGCGTCCTGATGCGGATGAGTTCCAGAGCATTCGCGCCATCCAGTTTGTGGACCCACCGCCGCTCTCGCAGTGCTGCCCGGAGGTGCCTCCGGAGCTTGGCTCGGTCATCATGCGCTGCCTGGAGAAGAACCCGGCAGAGCGATATGCCAGCGCGGCAGAAGTCCGCGAAGCGCTGAAGACCATCATGAAGGCGCTGCAGATTGAGACAGGGATTCTTCCCGGCGAAGTGACCGCGCAACTACCTACTCCGGAGGAAGAGAAACGCACAACCGGGTTGCTTTCCATGCTGGCTGAGCGCTTCCGTGAGTCCGCTGACACGCAGGCCCGGCAGAACACCATCGTAGTGCTGCCATTCAGGAACCTTGGCCCGTCTGAAGTAGCTCCTCTGTATGGCTTCGCGCTGGCCGATGCGATTTCCGCGCGCATCTCGCGCATGTCGTCGCTGGTGGTGCGGCCCACGAGCGCGCTCATGCACCTGCCGCTGGCACAGATGGACCCGCTTGAAATCGGACAGAAACTGCTGGTGCGCTGGGTCCTGACCGGGAACTTTATCCGCTCAGAAAAGGGGTTTGACCTGAACTGGCAATTGCTGGATGTCTCGCGGCAAAGCGTAAGCAGTGGAGGCTCCATCACCGTGCCCTCATTTGATCTTGTGGCGGTACAGACGGAAATCTGCAATGAAGTATTCGCTTCGCTCCAGGGAATGGGCCAGTTTGTGCCCACCAGTGAACGGCAGACTCCGCGCACGACGCTGACGGAGGAAATCTCGGAGGAATATCTCCAGGCGCGCGCCGTACTTTCTGCCTTTATGCAGCGCACGGGCAGCAAGGGCGATCTGGACCACGCGCGCGAATTGTTTGAACGCGTAACCCAAAGCAATCCCTCGTTTCCTCCGGCGTGGAGTGGCCTGGGCATTACGCATCTGCAATATGTGCGGCATGGATTTGGCGGACACATGCACGTGATGTCTGCGCGCAAGGCCTTTGAGCAGGCGCTGCAGCTTGATCCCGGACAGGTCGAGGCCAATCTGTATCGCGTTTATATGCTGTTGTCGCGCGGCGAAAAGGAGAGCGCGCGGCACGGCATCGAGCACCTGTTGCGCACCGCCTCAAATGACTGGAACGTCCACATGGTTGCGGGCATGACGCTCAGGCTCGATGGAATGTATGAAGAAGCACTGGACCAGTTCAACCAGTCTCTGAAGCTGAATCCATCGAATGCCCCGATTCTCTATAACCACCGTGCCCGTGTCTATCAATATCAAAACCAGCTTGAGCTTGCAGAAGACGAACTCGAAAAAGGGTTGACGCTGGAGCCGAAGCATCCGCTGCTGCGCACCTCGCTTGCGTATCAGAGGATGCGCCAGGGCGACCTGCGTCAGGCCATTGCGATGCTGGAAGCAGTCATCCGCGATGACGAGAGCATGCGGATCGCTTTTCCCACACTGGCCATGTGCTATGTGCAGGTGGGTGAGCGGGAGCGTGCTGCTTCACTGATTACCGAAGATTCTATTTCCGCAGCCGAGGCCGACAGCGAGATGGCCTACCGCCTTGCTACGTACTTCGCTGTTGAAGGCGATGAGAGCGAGGCCCTTCACTGGCTGCGGCGTGCGATTTATCTGGGAAATGAAAACTATCCGTGGTTCTCAAAGAACCCTGCCTGGAACCGGCTCCATGGCCATACCGATTTCGAACGCATACTTGAAGACCTGAAGAAGAGCTTCCGCCGTAACCAGAAGACATGGAAGCGCCTGCTGGCCCAGGTACCGAAGGTGGTGTAATAAAGGGCCTGTATCTCCGGCATGCAATTTGCCTGAGTGTCTATCCTGTCGCGCTGCTTTTGCGCAACAGGATGGGATACTCACAACTCTTCATTCCGCCCGCAGTGCGTTCAGCGGGTCCACATTTGCTGCCTTTCTTGCGGGAAGGGCACTCGCTATGAACCCCACCAGGACCACTCCGGCAACGGCCAGCATGTAGCTCGTTACATCGCGGACTTTCACTCCATACAGCGCAGAAGACAATGCCTTCGTCACAAAGGCGGCCAACGGAATGCCGAGGACCAGTCCGATGGCAGTCAGTACCAGGCTGTCGCGCAACACCATCCAGACAATCTGCCCGCGCTTTGCGCCAACGGCCATGCGCACGCCGATCTCCACGGTGCGGTTGTTCACACGGTAGGCCAGCGTTCCGTAGAGTCCGGTGGCCACCAGCACGACTGCGAGCAGGCCAAAGAACCCTCCCAACCGCGCAAAAAGCACCTGCTGCGATATGGATTCTTCAAACTGCGCCTGCTGCGTTTGTGGGTTCATGAGCGGCAGGTCGGGGTCCATCTGCTGAAGCGCTTTGCGCGCGGCGGGCAGGACGGCCAGCGGGTCTCCGTGTACGCGAAGTTCCACGTGCATTTGGCCCAGGCGGTCTTTCTGGAGATAGTTGTCCCAGTAGGTGGGAGTGGGTGTTTCTGTTATGCCAGTGAACTTGTGGTCTTTGACCACGCCAATGATGGTCGCCTGTTCATCTGGTTTCGAGCCGCCCAGCCGGTGTCCAATGGGATTCTGATTGGGCAGATACATTTTTGCAAACGTTTCATTGATGATGGCGACCCGCGGAGCTGAGGCAGTATCGGAGTCTTTGAACTCGCGTCCGGCGATGACCGGCACGCCCAATGTATGAAATGTGTCCGGTCCAACGGCGTTGTTGCGCACCTGTCCGCCATTCACATCGGGCTGTTTTCCGTCCACATAGATGGGATAATTGTTTGACCAGCCAGACCCCGGACGCATACTTATCAACCCGACGGACTCCACCCCGGGCAGCACACGCAGGCGGCGTGTCAGATCCTCATAGAAGGCCCTGCTTTCAGCCAGAGAGTGCACATGCTGTGGGTTGACTCCGAAGACCACCAGCCCCTCCGTGCGCATTCCGAGCGGAGTGTTCTGCAGATTGCGCAAAGTGCGCACCAGCAGTCCTGCCCCGACCAGCAGCACTACGCAGAGCGCCATTTGCAGAGCAACGATGATTTTGCCTGTGCGCGCCCTCCCGGCATCTGTATTTGCCATAGAGGAAGTGGTCTTCAGCGCATGGGCAGGTCCGCCCTCAAGCGCAATGCGCAGAGGCGCCAGCGCAAACAGCAGGGCCGAGATGACCAGCACCATCAGTGTCACCAGCAGGACCGTCGTGTCCGGAGCGACACTGGACTCAATCTGCGCCCACTTGCCCAGCGCCCGGGAAGCGGCCTCAGCAAAGAGCCATGCCAGAAGACCACCGATGGAGATCAACAAAAGCCCTTCTGTCAGCAGTTGACGAAACAGTTCTCCCCGCCCTGCTCCCAGCGCAAGCCGCAGGCTGAATTCGCGCTGACGCACGGCATTGCGGGCCATCAGCAGCATGGCGACGTTGCTCAGCGCAATCAGCAGGACCAGGCTGACCATTGCCATCAGGGTCTTCAGTGGTCTGCCGAGATATTCATCCGCACCCGGAAAACCCCTCGTGTCCACCAGACTCAGCACCGGCGGCTTCTCGCCTTTCTTCGGCGTGCCGATGCCGATATAGGCCGCGCTCTGAAAAAGAGGCTGAATTTGCTCAAGGGCGCGTGACTTGCTCACACCCGGGGCGATTCGCGCAATCAGATGCAGACACCACCAGTTCGGGCGGTCCAGATAGATTTTGCCATTGATCGGCGGAACGCCCCACGCATTGAATTCTGGCCGCGATTGCAGCGGAATCCAGAAATCTGTTGATTTGCCCGCTTCCGTTCCCTCAAAGCCTTCCGGGGTAACTCCCACGATGGTGAAAGGTGTACTTTTGATGAAAAGCGTTTTTCCAATCACGTCTGGATCGCGCGAGAAGCGGCGTGTCCAGTAGCCGTAGCTGATGACAGCAACAGGAGCGTGCTGATTTTCGTCCTGCGCCGTAAAACCGCGTCCGCGGGCGGGCCGCACCCCCAGCCCTGAGAAGAAATTGCCGCTCACCATGTCGCCTTCGGCCGTGTCAGGATTGGTGCCGAAGCGTACAGCGACATTTCCATCAAAACTCATCGGAACGTATGCGATGACGTCAGAGAATCCGGGATGGTTCCTGCGCAGCGTGTTGTAAGTAGGAAAGGAAAATGAGGTGTTGGAATCGCCCGTGTTGTTGGCCTGGTCCGGAAAACCCGTATGGAACAAATACACCAGCTTCTGCGGGTCCGCCACCGGCAACGATTTGAGCAGCACTGCATTCATCACGCTGAAGACGGCCGTATTCGCGCCTATGCCCAGCGCCAGCGTGAGCACACAGACAATTGTGAATCCGGGGGTTTTTCTCAGATGTCGAACGCTGTACCGCAGATGACTCAGGAAGTTCGTCATGCAATCGCCTCTACTGGAGAGCTTGCAACTTCTGGGCCATTATCAAGCGTAGCTATATCGTTGAAATTAAAGGTTGAGGGCATCACTCTGACTGGAGAGAGGTGTCCGCAACCGGGCGGTCGTGTCCAGTTTCGGACAGTCTGGAGAACGAAAACCGCAATCAGCCCTGGCCCAGATGCCAGAGATTGTGTAGTCGCATGATTCATCCTCCATGCATTCCACCGCCTGATGGGTTCGAGGTCAGCTCATTGCGATTTCAGCGCGCCGGCGACTGCTTAGAGTAGGCTTCAGGCAATGCCCAGGCAAAGAGGACGCCTCCGCTGCTGGTCATAATGTATTGACGTCCATCTAATTCATAGCTGATGGGGGAGCTATACATCGGTGCTCCCGCGCCGGCATGCCATAAAGTTTTACCGGTCCGGGTGTCGAGCGCGAGCACGTTGCCGTGAGCATCTCCTGTGAATGTCAGCCCGGAATCGGTAGTAAGAACGCCCGCGCCTGAGCCTCCAGAGCCTACATCGTGGCTCCAGCGGATTTTACCGGTTTGATAATCAATCGCTTCGATCACGCCTTTGCCCCATAACCCGTAATCGGCGCCGGCCCATCCATAACTGCCATCGGCGGGTTTTGCGAAATAGATGCTGTAGCTCGGATGAGCATCCACAATAAACAAGCCGGTTTTAGGATCAAAGCTGGGCGAGCGGAAATTCGTGAGACCACCTTCGTCCGGCGCGATAAGGCGTCCATCCGGCGCTGGTTCTTTTTCTGGATTAGGAATGGGATGTCCATCTTTATCTACGCCCAGGGACCAGTTCACTGGCCCAAAGGGTACCGTCAACAGGCTTTTTCCATTGGTGCGGTCCAGAACAAAGAAATAGCCATTGCGAGAGGCCTGCATCAGCATCTTGTGCGGCTTGCCGTGAAAGTCGCCATCCACCAGAACAGGAGTTTCTACTGCGTCCCAATCGTGGGTATCGTGGGGAGAAACAGAGAAGCCCCACGCCAGTTTTCCTGTATCTGGATCAAGCGCCACAATACTGCATGTGTAAAGATCATCTCCGGGACGCGGTTTTCCGTTCAGGACTGGGGTGGGATTTCCTGTGCCCCAATACAGAAGGTTCAGTTCAGGATCATACGTTCCGGTAATCCACGTCATGCCACCCGTAGTGCTGTTTGGAGTGCCGGCAGGAGGGGTACTGTTCCATTGCCATTGGGTCTCTCCGGTTTCAGGATCAATGGAACGCAGATAACCCATGAGGTTGTCCATATCGCCGGAGACGCCAATGATCACGTGGTTCCGGACCACCAGCGGCGCCATAGTAGTCCAGTAGCCCTTGCTTACATCTGCCACTTGCACAGTCCAACGCACGGAACCGTTTTTAGCGTTCAGACAGGTCAGATGCCCATCTGGTGACAGAAAATAGAGCCATCCCTTATACATGGCCACGCCGCGCTGTCCAATATGATCACCTTCTTCTGTGGGCTTGTTATAGTGCCAAAGCATGTGTCCGGAACGCGCATCTATGGCCCAGATATTATCTGGAACAGTGAAATAGAGAATGCCGTCTACCAGCAGAGGTGAAGATTTAATGGCTGCATTCTGGTCAGTCTGAAAGACCCATGCGAGAGTAAGATTGCCAACATTTTGTGGTGTGATTTGCGTAAGCGCACTGTGCCGTCTTCCTGAGTAGTCTCCATGATAAGTGGGCCAGGTGTCCGGCGCAGGATGGAGAATCGCAGAAGGATCCAGGCTCTGCGCCGGCAGAGATGGCGCCAGGACAGAGAAATACGTCGCTGCTGCAAAAATAGCCAAAGTGCGTGCAAAAAACTTCATCGTAAACTGTGACCTCATCAGCGCAGGGTTTGCAGATATGCCATCAGGTTATGGATGTCTTCATCTGTGTATTTGCTGAATAATTCGACGTGCGCCTCTGCAGGCGTATCCACCGTATAGCGGACGCGACTAGTAGGCCAGGAATGATATGTGCCACTGTTGTCCCGCAATCCAATCGTGAACTCATCGCGGTAGGCAAGTACTCCGCTGATCTTCTCTCCAGAGGGCAGCGTGACGGTCACATCGCTCCTGGCATCGCGCGGATACAGCATGCGTTCTTCGAGTTGAAGGCCTTCCAGCCGGGTAGCAATGCCTGCCAGATCGCCCGTGGGTGAATGGCACCGGGAGCAGCCGCCGGCCCCGAAAAAGTACTGCTTGCCGGCGGATGCATTGCCCGTCTGAAGATCGGAAACATCTACACCGCGGCGGCCCCCGGGATGGGCCGCTGCCTTCTTTTGCTGGTAGTGGATAAAGGCCGCTATGCTATGGATTTCATCAACGGAAAAATTAAATGCCGGCATCTTTTTTTCCGGACGCCCATTGCGGACGACCTCACCAATCTTGTCTCCGTTCACATCGGCCAGCGCCAGTTTGGAGCGCGTAAGATCAGGCCCTGTTTCTCCGCCGGCCGCATCTCTTCCATGGCAGAAGGCGCAGTTGCGCTGAAAAAGGTGCCTGCCTGCTTCCGCACTGTTCGATGCTCCACCAGACCCTTGTGCTGCTGCGGAAAGATCGTCGCTATGCAAGAAGCGGAGCAGGGCCGTAAGTTCCTGTTGCGGCAGTTTTGGGAATGCGGGCATTCTTCCTTTGCCCGTTTGAATGAGCGTCGCAATCTGCTGGTCATTCATCTGCCGGCTGACATCGAGCAAAGGCGGGAACCCCGGCAGGTCGCCTTCACGGTGGTCTCCATGACAGATGGCGCAATGTTTGGCATAGCTCTGCGCGCCTTCTGCATTGCCGGCTTGTGCTCGCGCGCCGGTTGCTGAAGAGATAGACCACACAGCAGCGACCAGCAGAGTGACTGTACAGAGTTTCTTCATTCTTCCAACAGCTACCTTATGCGTATTTGATCAACTGCATGAAGCCATAATCCATGTGCAGTTGTTGATGGCAATGCCAGAGCGTATCGCCCGGATTATCAGCGATAAAATCTACTTCCACTGCGTCGAGCGGCATAACATTGATCACATCTTTTTTCAGACCGCTGATCTGCCTGTCGCCGATACGGGTAACTTCAAAGGTATGGCGGTGCAGATGAATGGGATGCTGGTCACCGCTTCCATTGCGTAGGACGAGCCGGTAACGCTTGCCTTTCTGCACGATGAGCGGTTCGATGTCTGGCCACGATTTATCGTTGATCGTCCATGTATCGAATTTTGATCCATGAAGCGGGCCAATGTCCCGGAAGGTCAGCGTAAAAGTCTCGTCCGGTTTTGGCGCAACTGTAGCGTCCGCGAATTGCGTATAGTCCCATTCAACCGGAGCGGGGTCTTTCCACACCGGAGCACCTTTCTTTCCCGCATATTCAATGACGATGCCCAGTCCCATCTGACGCGCTTTTTCAAGCGTGGATCCCAGAATCCATACACCGGGAGAATTCATCTCCACAATCGCATCTATGCGCTCGGCCACAGCGAGCGAAAGGACCTCGACAGGCTTCGGATTTGGCACTGGATTGCCATCCATTGCGATGACTTTGAATGTGTGCCCGGGCAGTGCAAGAACAATATTCTCTGTCGCGCTGGCGTTCAGCAATCGAAAGAGCACGCGCTGGCCTTGTTTTACGCGAATCGGCTCACCTGCGCCAAGCATATGCGAGTTGATCGTGGCGTACTTGTATCCGACGTCTGAGCCAGTGGTCAGCGGCATGTTAGACGATGCTGAGCGCATCATTTCCACCATTGGAACAAACGATGGCTCCCAATGATGAATGGCCAGATTGATTTCCTGATCATAATGGGCAGGTTGTTCGCGGCCTTCTATCAGCAGAAAACCAAACTGGCCGGTATATGTGCTCATCGCCAGATTGTCATTGGCGCTGGCATGGCTGTGATACCAGCGCGTCCCCGATGGCCGCGGCGTGAAGGAATACCGCTGCGTATGGCCAGCCGCAATCATCGGCGAGCCTTCTTCCATCGCTCCATCGTTGTAGGAATCAATGGCGAGGCCGTGCCAGTGGACGATGTCGGCATTTTCTGAAGCATTGGTTACGTCTATCGTGACCGGAACACCTTCGCGCAAACGGAGTGTTGGTCCTGGGACCTGTCCGTTATAAGCAATCGTTTTTACCCGCACACCTGGGCCAATTTCAAGCGTGCAAGGCCTGATACTAAGGCTGTAATCGGCCTTTGCTGCTCCGGCAGCAGGCGCAAAGGAGCGTGGGGCCAGGGCATGAAGAGACTTGTCTGCGAACAGAACTCCTGCTGATGAAAGAAATTGTCTTCGATTCATGATGTAGAAAGCGCTTTCATTTCAACGTATGCCGGGCTTAGACCCACCACGCGGTCCCGGGTGTTTCCTTGAGAATAATGTCATTCAAAAACTGTGCTGCTTTGGAAAGTCCCTCTTCGGCAGAAAGCAGACTGTCTTCGTGTTCGATCGAGAGCACTCCGTCGTAGCCGAACATGCGCAGCGTCGAAACAAATTCCTTCCACCACTCCGCGCCATGACCATAACCGCAGGTGCGAAATACCCATCCACGGTTGCGCTCATCTGTATAAGGCTTAGTGTCCAGAACTCCAGTGCGCAGAAGGTTCGCTGGATAGAGTTGCGTGTCCTTTGCGTGCACATGGAAAATCGCATCGCCCAAAACACGTATCGCGGCGATGGGATCAATGTTCTGCCAGAACATATGGCTTGGGTCATAATTGCAGCCAACGGACGGCCCGGCAATTTCGCGCAGCCGCAGCAACGTCTCCGGACTATAGACAACAAAACCCGGATGCATTTCAATGGCGATCCTCACGCCATGGTCCGCAGCAAACTTTGCGCGCTCCATCCAATAAGGTGTGACCACCTTTTCCCATTGCCAGTTCAAAATGTCCAGATATTCTGGCGGCCAGGGGCAGGTTACCCAGTTTGGGGCTTTTGCGTTGGGCGAATCGCCCGGGCAGCCAGAGAAATCTACCACAACAGAAACGCCCAGCTTTTCTGCCAAAAGGATGGTTTTGCGGTTGACCTCCTGCGCATTTTGCGCGATGGATGGACCAGGATGCAGCGGGTTTCCATGGCAGCTTAACGCGCTGATGGAAAAACCATGATCATCCAGCTTCTTTTTGAAGTCTCGCAATGCCGCAGGATCATCCAGCATGGAAAGCTTGCAGTGCGCATCGCCGGGATAATTGCCGGTGCCAAGCTCCACTGTGCTGATGCCGAATGATTTGAGCTTTGCCAGCGCATCTTCCAGCGGCATCTGTGAAAGCAGAGGCGTAAATACTCCAAGTCTCATCGTTATCTGCTCCTTAGTGCTGCTCCACCTTCGTCCATACTCCGCCAGCGGCATGGCTTTTGAGCATGGCTTCTATTAGGCATGTAGAACGGTAGCCATCTTCAAAAGTAGGCAGAGGAGCGGGCTTTGCTTCCGGACGCCCTCCCTCGCGAATCCACTGATAGGCATCAGCAATCAGATTGCGGAATGCATCCGCCCACGCTTCCTGGTGGCCTCCGGGAAGGTGGACGTAGGGAAGAGCATCGGGCGAGACCAGCGATGGGTCTTTCGCCATGATGCAGTTGGGTTGATTGTGCCGGCCAATCCAAAGCTCGTTCTGGTCTTCCTGCCTCCACTTAAGCGAGCGCGCTCTTCCGTTCAATTCGATTTGAAGATCGTTCTTATGGCCCGGGAGCACCTGCCCAACAGTAAAGCATCCCTTTGCGCCATTCTCAAAACGAAGCAGCACACTGGCCAGGTCTTCCGCCTGCACCTGGACGGGGCGGCGTTCTCCTTCGTTGGTAGAGGAAAATGCTTCTGCGGATGCGCCGGAGGAATAGCGGACAGGAATCACAGTCGTGAGATCAGCGAGTACGGCAGTGATTTTCAACCCGGAAATGTGTTCTGCTATGTCGCACCAGTGCGAGCCGATATCGCCTAGTGCCGAAGTTACTCCGCCCTTTGCAGGATCAGAGCGCCAGGAGTAGACGTTCGGGTCTGTCATCCAGTCCTGAAGATAAAAACCGTGAATAAAGCTCAACGGTCCGGTTTCGCCTCGTGCAATCATGCCGCGCGCCTGTTGCACCAGCGGATTGCCGCGGTAGTTGAATGTAACTATATGCGCCACTTTTGCGGTCAGAGCTGCATCACGGAGCTTTCGTCCTTCTGCGGCATTCAGCGCGAGAGGCTTGTCTGAGATAACATGCTTGCCCGCTTGCAGTGCGGCCATGATGACTGGAAGATGAAGATGATTGGGTGTGGTGTTATGGACTACCTGTATGTCTGGATCAGCAATCAGGGCCTTGTAATCGCCGTATGCGCGGTCAACTTTATAGGCACGTGCTTTTTTTTCGGCTGATTCCTGCGATGACCCGGCTATGGCAATAACCTCCACATCGCCCAGGCGGCGCACAGCATCAAGATGGTGCGCAGCAACGAATCCAGGGCCGACCAGCCCCATTCCAATCTTTTTCATGCAGACCTCAGATGTGGATTAGCGCGTTGGGCGCGGGTGCGGAGTGGTGCTGCCTTCCGTTAGCCCCATGGCCCACTTAATGGCCTCAAAGTACATCTTGCGAATGTCGGGATCTTCCCATGCTTCCTCTGTATGACCAAGCGTGGAGTAGAAGACGCGTCCCTTCCCATACATTTTGCACCACGCGACCGCAAAATCATGGTCCGTACGATGAATGCGCGGATTATTTTCGTAATTCAGCTTCGTCGGATCGAGACTCAGCAGCACATTCACCTTGTCGCGCGACCAGTCTTTTGGCTGGTAAATCTCGTCGTACTTCACAAATTCTGTTGGAAAATGCCGGACGGCAGGAAAATCGGGGGCTTCGTTTATGATCGGCGCATTGAAAGTCATCCACGGATGCTGGTCGAACCATCCGCCAATCATCTCTCCATATTCAGGCCAGGTGTAATTGGTGTCCAGCGCCGCATGGATTCCGACAAAACCCTTTCCATCTTCTTTGATAAAAGACATCATGTCGCGCTTCTGGTCGGCGTCCATGTCCAGTTCGCCCGTTGTACTGGCAAAGACAAGAACATCAAAATAATTCAGATTTTTTGCGTTGCGGCCCAGTTCTTTCTTCGTCAGCAATTCTGTGTCCGTGCGCATCTCCGTGTCCCACAAGCCGCTCTCCTTGCCCATCTCGTAGATGGCGTTCATCGCAGCGGAAACAGAATCATGCTCAAAGCCCTTTGTCTGGCCAATGACCAACACATGCTTCAGATGAATTTGTTTTGCATGGGGAGCGGCCGGTAGGTACAAATCTTTATTGGATTGCTGTGCAGGGCTCGTAAGGGAAAGTGCCCCGAAGAAGAGAAACGCAACAAGAGAGCAGGCAAACTTCCTGGGATGACGCAAGGAAACTCCTTCTGCAGCAGAAATGTTTCTTCGGTTATGAAGAATATCGCTTGAACGATACTTCTGTGAAGGGGCCGATATAAAAAAAGACAATCGCCTGTCTTCTATACATCGCACAAATCTACAGCTTCCCGCAGCGAGGTAAAAGGGTCTCTCTGCGGAAGAAATTCATGTGCTACGTAGCCTGAGAAGTCCAGATCGGCAATTGCACGCATGACCGCGGCGTACTGAATTTCCTGAGTATCGTCAATTTCATGCCTGCCCGGAATGCCCCCGGTATGAAAGTGGGCAATGGCACCAATGTTCTCGCGAATCGTGGCAATCAGGTCGCCTTCCATGATCTGCATGTGATAAATGTCATAAAGCAATTTCACGCGCGGTGAATTTACTTCGTGGATAACACGCGCGCCCCACGCCGTGTGGTCGGCCATGTAGTCAGGATGGTTGCGCTTGCTGTTCAGCAGCTCCAGGCAGATAGTTACGCCATGGTCTTCAGCAATTTTCTTTACGCGATTCAGACCGGCAATGGTATTGCGCGCGCCTTCCTCATCAGACATCCCGCGGCGGTTTCCAGAAAATGTGATGACGTTCGGTATGCCGGCTTTTGCCGCCACAGAGATGTTTTCTCGAAACGCCCTTTCGATCGCATCGTGGTTTTCCGTGCGGTTCAATGCATCGGAAATCGTCCCGCCACCGGCATAGGCCATCGTGCAGATGAGTCCGTAACGGCGCGGGACCTCCCAGTCATTCTTTTCAAGCAGATCAATGCCTTTGAGGCCAATCTGCGCGGCGTAGGCACAAAGTTGATCCAGCGGAACATGCTGATAACACCAGCGGCAAACGGACTGATGGATGCGGCCTTTCCTCTGAGTGGCATGGGCAAGAGGTGCTTTTGCAGCGATAGCAGCGGCAAGTCCGGATTTCAGAAAAGTGCGGCGGTCGGGCATGATAACGCCATGTTAGTTTGGCACCCCGAAAACTCGCAAACGCAAATGGATCGTTGGGCTATAGCATTTCCACAGATAGTCTGAACCATGCCTCGAAACTACAGTCGTTACGACCAACAGGGAGCCGGCGGCACTGCACAGTGCAAATGGAGTGTACAGAATCTGTGAAAATGTCTTAAACACTGATCTGTGTGTTCGGCCAGGCTGGATAGAACACGCCGATCTACAAGGGACTAAGTGTTCAATCAAGTTCAGAAACATCAGGCCAAATGATCAGGAACTCCAGAAAGCAGAGTTCCCGGACAATGAAAACTCGACTCTCTGAACTTATTTCCTGGTCTGTTTCTTGCGTTCTGCCCAGCGTTTTTTCATGGCAGCCGATATACGGCGGCGGGCAGCAGCGCTCATTCGCGTGCCGCGTACACGGCCGGGAGTGTGGCCTTTTCTATGAGGGCCCGTTGTGTTCCCGGTTAGCAACGCGCGTGCTTGTTTTAGCCGGTCAATTTCTTTGTCCAGCGCAGCAATGATCTTCTTTACTTCCACGGGCCCCTCCGTTTGGGTCACAGATATAAGTTCCCTTAAATTGACTAAAAATTGCGGTGTCCAGATCGGTTTAAATAGATATAGCTAACAGGCTTTAGTGTAACCATACTTATCAAAGATTGACAAATGTATCAGTGAGTTGGGCGTTTAAGTATGGTCAGGCAGCACGACATATTTATAGGGAAACTCCGGTTAAGTCCGCTTTTCAGAGCTTTCTTAGCTCATAAAGTTATAGACTTCATTTTAATTTTTAATGCATGAAACTTCCTCTCCATGGTTTTACAGAAAAACATACTCCCTGTAGCATCAATGGAACCGGCCTTCAGAAATAATTCCAAAATCTTCTTGAGAACCTGAGCATAGATCAGAGCGACAGAATGTCCTGCCTCCGCGCACGGCATCTAAAAGCAGGGAACTGCAATAAAACATTTTGCGTATTTCCAGCAGGCAATGCAGAGCGCCAGCGACATCTTCGGGCAGGTCTTTCGCGCCATCTGGGCCAACAAGCTGCGTTCTTTTCTCACCATGTTTGGCATTGCATGGGGCGTTGGCTCAATGTTGCTCTTGGTGGGCGTGGGCGAAGGGTTTCGCTCGGGGCAGAGGCGCGAGCTGGCAACGCTGGGCAATGATCTGATTATGATGTGGGGCGGGACCATCCCCGCCGTGCCGAACCAGCATACGGGAATGCGTCCTTATAATTTGACGCTCTCAGATGCAGAGGCCATCCGCGGCGAGGCATCTGAGGTACGCGCTGTGACGGCGTTCATCAACCGCAACGACATTAAGCAGCAGAGCCTGTATGAAAGCGCAGGCGGACAGGTCATCGGTGCCGAGCCGAACTACAGCGGTGTGCGCTTTCTTCCTGTCAAAGAAGGACGTTTTTTGCGTGATGCAGACATGCGTGACCGCCGGCGTGTCGTTGTGCTCGGCGAAAAAAGTGCGAAGTTGCTCTTTCCTGGGCGTCCGGCGCTGGATGAGACGGTGCTGCTGAATGGCGCCCGTTTTCAGGTGATTGGCGTTGCTGGCAAGACCGGACGCGGCAACAACGACACGGAGAACCAGAAGATTTACATCCCGCTGAGCACCATGCTGGAGATTTTTCCGGTGAAGGGTGACAACATTCCTGCTGACTCGGTCACGTCCATCCAGTACCAGCCGCGGGTGCGCGGAGAAAATGCCGCGGCTAAACAGCAGGTGCATGAAATCATTGCCCGGCGGCACGGCTTTGACCCCAATGCACAGGACGCATTCAACGAATGGGACACCATTAAGACCGAACAGATGGTGGGGAAGATATTTACGGCGATGGATGTCTTTTTGGGCGGCGTGGGCATTGTGACGCTGGCATTGGGCGCAGTAGGCATCATCAATATCATGCTTGTCTCAGTCAC
>DASRBV010000367.1:0-3278 GCA_035653455.1 Pseudacidobacterium sp.
GCCTGTCCCTTCAGGTAGTACGGAATCGGCTTGTTCGGATCTGCGGCGATGGCCTTGTCCGCGGCGGCCACGGTTGCGTCTGACTGCCCTGTGCGGCTCATCACGATGGCTTCATTGCTGTAGTACATTCCAGCCTGTGCGGGATTGATCTTGGCAGCCGCTTCGTACGCCGCCTGCGCATCCTGTATCTTGCCCTGGTTTGCCAGCACCTCGCCGAGCGAGTTATTGGCTGCGGCCTGGATTTCCGGGTTCGGCTTCTTGCTCTGGCTGTCAAGCTCGATGGCCTTCTTCAGTGAAGTCTCGGCGTCGGGCCATTTCTTCTCGCCTGCCTGGGCCGTTCCCAGCTCGAGCCACAGAACGGAAGCATCGGGCTTTGCCTGGGTGTCCTTCTGCATCAGCTGCTCGGCTTCTGCATAGTTCTTGTTCTTGTTGTCTTCGCGGGCCTTCTGCAGGTCGGCATTCAGGTTCTTGATGACCGCATTTTCCTTCATCGCCTCAGCATTCTGCTTTTTCAGCGCTTCCAGTTGCTTGCGCTGCTCGGGCGACAGTTTGGAGATGTAGTCCTGACGGGTCATGTCGAAGTCCTGGGCCGTGTCTTCGCCCGCAGTGATCTTCACGTTCTGGAACTGGTCCAGCACCTTGTCGGGAGGCGTGTCAGGCCGCCGCAGAGAAACCGTATAGGTCCCGGGAGCAATGCCATCACCCTTGTAATCGCCATTGGCATCGGCTTTGAAGGTGTATTTTGCCGTCTTGCCGCCATCGTTTGAAAGCGTAACGATGCCGTCGGTGACAGCCACGCCTGCGGGATCCTGAATATGACCGTGGATCTTTCCGGTCTGCTCCTGCGCGAACACTGGCAGGCATACCGCAATCGCGAGCGCCAGCCAGAGTTTCATCTTTCTCATGTTTTTCTCCTTAACGCGCCAGTGTGGGCGCGCCTGTTTAAAATTCTGTCTGCCGGGCCTGACCTATCCGGAACCAGGCCCGTTTTGTCTCAAATACGATGCACAGCGTATGGGATGCGGTCCCGCGTTCCAGCTTCTTCAAAAGCGCGCAGACGCAACACGCAGCTCTCGCATACGCCGCAGGCAGTTTCCTCGCCTGAATAGCATGACCACGTTAAATCCAATGGCGCGCCCAATTCAAGGCCGAGCGCGACGATCTCCTTCTTGCGGAGATGGATGAGCGGAGTCTCGATTTCGATGTCTCCCTCTTTTGTTCCAGTACGTATAAGTTGCTGAAAAGCCTCATAATAAGCTGGACGGCAGTCCGGATATCCGGAGCTGTCCTGCTCGACGGCGCCGATCAAGATCTTCTTTGCCCCCAGGACCTCGGCCCAGCTTACTGCCGCTGACAGAAAATGCGCGTTACGGAAAGGGACATACGTTACCGGGACCTCGGCGCCTATCTGGCCGCCGGAGGGCGCATTCGGCACAGCGATATTTGCATCGGTCAGAGCCGAGCCTCCGATACGCCGGAAGAGGTCAATTTTCAGATGCAGAAAGTCCTTCAATCCCAGATGCGCGGCCACGGCACGGGCAGATTCCAGTTCCTTTGCCTCAGTCCTCTGGCCATAGCTGAAGTGGACGGCATAGGAGTCGTAGTCACGGGCAGCCAAAGCGGCGCAGACGCAGGAATCCATGCCTCCAGAGAGGCTCACGACGGCTTTGGGGCGGGTGGAGGGCATTCACTTTTATGGTAGCGCAGCGGTGCATGAAGAGGACTTCCGCCGGGCCCCGGGTTGGCACATTTCTATGGAATGACATCGTTTACCGAGTCAAAAGCATCAAACCAGGGTTAACCAGATTGTCAGGGGGCCGACCCACGAAGCCCCCAATCCAAATACAACACTGAGGGGAAATCTATGGTGGTCAGTTCGAGTTGTTCCCGTTCACTTTTTTGCCGGATTGCCATTGCGTTTTCTGCCGTAGCAATGGCTGCGCTTCCACTTTCTGCCACGGCCCAGACCAGTGGGCCGGGAGTGTCCAGTTCATCGGACTACAAGGCCTACCTGAGTGAAGATATTGACGGGGCCTCGCTTGCTGCGGCACCCACTCCGGCCCCGTCGGCCAAGCCGCAGTATGGACAGACAAATTCGTATCCGTCTTATCAAAGCCGGTGGAGCCATCTGGCTTTTGAAGCAGGCGGCGGATTCAATGCTCCTGTAGGGCACACGACAAACTATGCAACCTATGGCGGAAACGTCACTATCGGGGCAGGATGGAATTTCAACAAGTGGCTGGGAACTCTGGTCGAATATCAATTCATGAGTGACAAGATTCCGGGCAAGACCCTGGCAGCGGTCGGCGCTCCCGGGGGAAACGTGCATGTCTGGTCGTTTACGATTGACCCCATTCTGTACCTGCCCAGCCAAGGAAACTTTGGCGCGTACATTACCGGCGGCGGCGGGTTCTATCGCAAGGTGACGACCTTTACCTCACCACAGCCTGTGCTGTATTGCGATTATTTCGGCTTTTGCTTTGAAGGCGTCACCAACGTCACCATTGGCCACTTTTCCAGCAACCAGGGCGGCATGAACATCGGCGCCGGGTTCACCTGGAAGGCCTTCGGTCCGGACAGTAACGGCAAGCTCTTTGCTGAGGTCCGGTATGTATGGGTTGATTCGCCTTCAGCCACAGCCACCCAGCAAGGTACGGGCAGCTTTGGAACGCTTCCAGTCACGTTTGGCGTGCGCTGGTAAAACGACAGTTGCTTTTCGACCGGCACCCTGGGTTTCGCAGGAAAACGGGGTGCCTCGTCCTTTTGTAACAGGGTGGGAGGTGTTCGAATCAATCCCACTGCGGGAATGATGGTGGGCCGGTCTTCCACAAGCCTCAAGGGTCAATTCGTCTACCACTGAATCCCCAACTGTCTCAGCCGCAACAAGCCTCCACACAATACCGCCAGCGGTGGAATTACCGTCAGAACCAAGAGGTAATAGACCGGCTGTTTGTTCTTCATCTGTACGGCGGAAAACGCGCTGAACAGCAGCACCACCAGCGCCAACACGAGCGCGTGAATCAGAGGATTGCCCTGAGAGAACCGCGCCGTCACATATCCTCCCAACAGCGATGTGGCCATACCAATGCCCACGTTCACCGCCATGATGAACGGGTCGGCGGGAGTATTTTCATCTGCAACGGAGGGGGCAAATTTCCTCAGGACCGCGGCTGCAATGCCGGAAATTCCAACGACAGTGACAAATCCCGCCAGAATTGCGAAAAAAGATTGCGCGATGGCCTTCATTTCCTGTGCATTTCCGCTTCAACGGCTTCGGC